>JAUVXG010000052.1 GCA_030603685.1 Pleomorphomonas sp. | reverse complement strand
CCTCGGTCTGGCGCCTCACCCGGATGATGAAGCCATTGGGCCGGGAGGCACGCTGCTTCGGGTGGCCTCCAGCAACAACTCGGAGCTATCCCTGCTGTTGATGACTGCCGGCGGTTCGGCAGATTCGGCAAAGCGCCGCCTGGAAAGCGAATCCACCGCCAAGCATCTCGGCGGCTCGTTCCAGTGCCTCGATCTTGTTGACGGCAATATTACGGCTGACGAGGCCACCGTGGCTCGCTTTGCCGAAGCAATCGATGCGTTCGCTCCCGACGTGCTTATGCTGCCCTTTGCCCTCGACGATCACGACGACCATCGACGCACCAACGAACTGCTCGTGAAGGCGACCGAACGCCTTGCAAGCCAGCCTGAGGTCTGGGCCTATCAGGTCTATGGTGGCGTGCTCTGCAACGTCGTGGTCGACATCACGGATGTGGCCGAAGCCAAGCGTCAGCTCGTTCGTTCCTATTCTTCGCAGATGGCCTCACGAGACTGGGCCAACTTCTCCCTAGGCCTTGCTGCATGGAACTCCCGCTTCCTGCCGAGGAAAGACACGGCCTTCGCCGAGATGTTCCTGGTCCTGCCCCTCACCGACTATGTTGCCCTGGTGCGCAACTTGTTTCAGGACGGCGTTGGCTATAGATCGAAGCACTATCAGGCGAAGTGAGCGGCACGTTTCGATCGGGACGCCGCTCTCGGCAGCGGACACGTCATGAAACTGGCCATCATTCCGGCGCGCGGTGGTAGCAAGCGCATTCCCCGCAAGAACATCCGCCCCTTTCACGGTCGCCCCATCATCGGCTGGTCGATCGGCGCGGCACGTGCCTCAGGCCTGTTCGACCGGATCGTCGTTTCGACCGACGACGCCGAGATCGCCGACGTTGCCCGGAGCGAGGGGGCGGAGGTGCCGTTTCTCCGGCCGGCCGACCTTTCCGACGATCACACCGGCACAGTCGCCGTAATCAATCATGCCATACGCTGGCATCTTGAGGCTGGCATGGCGGTCGACGACGTCTGCTGCATCTATGCCACCGCGCCCTTCGTAACGGTCGTTGCCCTCACTGAGGGGCATCGTTTGCTGTCTGCCCGCGGCCACGGCTTCGCCTTCTCGGTCACCCGCTACGGTTTTCCCATCCAGCGCGCCTTGCGTCTTCGGGAGGACGGGGCGCTCGCCATGTTCCAGCCCCAGCATCTCGCGACCCGATCGCAGGATCTCGAAGAGGCCTATCACGATGCCGGCCAGTTTTATTGGGGCAAGGCCCAGGCCTTCCTCGACAATCTGCCACTGTTCTCAGAGCATGCCGTGCCAGTGATCCTTCCAAGCCACCTCGTCCAGGACATCGACACGCCGGAAGACTGGCGCCGCGCCGAATTGATGTTCGCGGCGCTGCGGGCGGAGGGCGCCTACGCATGAAGACGGCCTTCATCCGGGCCGACGCTTCGCTGGCCATCGGCACCGGTCATATCATGCGCTGCCTGGCTCTTGCCGATGCGCTCAAGGGCCGTGGCACCGACGTGCATTTCCTTTGCCGCGCGCACGAAGGGCACCTCGCCGATCTCATCGCCGACCGGGGATTTTCCGTCCATCTTCTGCCACTCGGCAGCGACGGCTACGCCGATCTCTCCGACCCGCCGCCGCATTGCGGCTGGCTCGGCGCGTTGCCGGAGGAAGACGCCACCGCCTGCCACGATATCATCGCCGCCGCTGGCGGCGCCGACCTGCTGGTCGTCGATCACTACGCCCTCGATCATCGTTTCGAAACGCCGCTGCGCGCCGTGACGGGCCGCATCCTGGTAATCGACGATCTTGCCGACCGTATCCATGACTGCGACGTGCTGGTCGACCAGAACTTCGGCTCCGACGACGCCTCGCGTTACGCCGGGCTCGTTCCGCCCGCGACCCGCCTGCTGGTAGGGCCGCGCCACGCCCTCTTGGCCGAAGCCTACGCCGAAGCGCGTGGCTCATCTCTTGCTCGACGGGACGGCGGCATCCGGCGCCTTCTGGTTTTCCTCGGCGGCGTCGACGCCGACAACGTGACGATGCGGACACTGGAGGTCTGCGCAGGACTGGCGGACTTGACCGCCGACCGAGAGATCCTCGCTCTTGTCGGGCGCAGCAATCGCCATCGTTCCGAGATCGTGGCTTTCGCCGCCGGCCGAGACAATCTCACCATTCTCCCGCCTCAACCGTCGCTGGTCGCCCTCATGGCCGAGGCGGACCTCGCCATCGGTGCCGGCGGCGTCGCCGCTCTTGAGCGCGCGGCGCTCGGCCTGCCGTCGATCACGGTCGCCGTGGCCGACAACCAGACCGGCCAGGCATCGGCGCTGGCCGAGGCGGGCGCCAGCATCAGCCTCGGCCGGATCTCGCGCGATTTCGAGCCGGCGCTGGAAGCGGCCCTGACTTTGCTCACGCGGAATCAACCTCTGATGAGACGCCTGTCGGCAGCGTCGGCCGAACTCTGCGACGGGCGCGGCCTTTCGCGCGTCCTCGACGAGATCGCCCCGCCGGTGATCGACCTTCGCATGGCAACGCAAGCCGATGCCGAGGCCATGTGGCGCTGGCGCAATCATCCGGATACGCGCCGCTATTCTGGCTCGGGTGACGAAATTCCCTTGGAGCGTCACCTCGCGTGGCTGGACGCCACGTTGTCCCGCTCCGACCGCTTGCTGCTGATCGGCTCCGACCGTCGTGGCGACGTGGGCGTCCTGCGCTTTGATATCGAGGGCGATACCGCCACCATCTCGGTCTACCTGGCGCCGGAACGGCATGGTGAAGGACTCGGCCGGTGGCTGATCGCGGCCGGCAGCGCCTATCTCGGTGCTCACCATCCGGCCGTCACACGGATAGTTGCGGACGTAAGGGCGGACAACGCATCATCACGCCGCGCCTTTGCGGCGGCCGGCTACGCCGAAGACAGCCTGACATTCACCCTGCGTCTCGGGCCAGCGGCCGACGCATCTCCGGAGGCTTGAACCATGCGGATCGGACCGTTCGAGATCGGCCGCCAACACCGGCCGTTCGTGATCGCCGAGATGTCGGGCAACCACAATCGCTCTCTCGACCGAGCTCTTGCCATCATCGACGCGGCGGCCGCCACCGGCGCCCAGGCGATCAAGCTTCAGACCTACACCGCCGACACCATGACGCTCGATCTTCGCGAGCGGGAGTTCGTGATTTCCGACCCGTCGAGCCTGTGGGTCGGTCGCTCGCTTTATGACCTTTACGACGAGGCGCATACGCCCTGGGAGTGGCACGCGGCGCTGATCGAGCGCGCCCGCTCGCACGGCATGGTGGCCTTCTCGACGCCGTTCGATGCCTCCTCGGTCGACTTCCTCGAAGGCCTCGACGTTCCCTGCTACAAGATCGCCTCTTTCGAAAACACCGACGTGGCGCTGATCCGCAAGGTGGCGGCCACCGGCAAGCCGATGATCATCTCCACGGGCATGGCCTCGCTCGCCGACCTCGAACTGATGGTATCGACAGCGCGCGCCCACGGCTGCCGCGACCTGGTGCTCCTCCAGTGCACCAGCACCTATCCGGCAACGCCCGAAAACAGCAACCTCGCCACCATTCCGCACATGCGGGAGATGTTCGGCTGCGAGGTCGGCCTCTCCGATCACACCGCCGGCTGCGGCGCGGCCGTCGCCGCGGTCGCCCTCGGCGCCTCGGTCCTCGAGAAGCACTTCACCTTGGCCCGCGCCGATGGCGGCGTGGACGCGGCCTTCTCGCTCGAGCCCGAGGAGATGAAAACGCTCGTCATCGAGACCGAACGGGCACGCCTTGCGCTCGGCACGGTCAGCTACGGTCCCGGCGAGGCGGAAAAGGGCTCGCTGGTATTTCGCCGCTCGCTCTACGTCGTCGAGGACGTCAAGGCCGGCGAGCCGCTCACCGAGCGCAATGTCCGCGCCATCCGCCCGGGATTCGGCCTCGCGCCGCGGCATTTCGACCTCGTGCTGGGCCGCAGGGTGCAGCGCGACGTGAAGCGCGGCACGCCGCTCTCCTTCGACCTTCTGATGGGCGAGGCCGACAGCTGAGGCCGTGTCGGAGTGATGGATGCGTTTGGGGGGAACGCCATGTGGATCATCGAGCCTTTGCACGACATCGAGGCGTTCCTTTCGACGGTTGCGGCGGCCCGAAGGGCCACGCCGGACCGGCACGCCAACCTTCGCTATTTTTCCCATCCCGAATGGACGCGCGTCGTCTGGACCCAACGCGAAGCAGAACGAGGCAGCCGCTTCATCGGGCTCGTTGCCCGTGATCCGGCCGGCGACGTGGCCGGTTGGTGGCCGCTCGTCCTTTCGAAGCGCAGTTTCGGCTGGCGTCTGCAGAATCTCGGGCAGGAAATCTGCGACTATGCCGAGCCGCATGTCGCGATCGGAACCGACACCCCGTCTTTGCTGTCGGAGATGCTGCGCACGGTAGAGACGCTGGCGCCGCACTTCACCTTTGCGCAGTTTGCCAACTTCCAGCCGGCCGGGAGCCTCGCGCTCACCGACCAGCCGGTGGCGGAAAAACTCGCCGGTCTCGGCGGGAGCTGGCGCGTCGGCCCGGCCCGCAGCGACCTTCGCCTCGATGCCGGGCGCTATGGCAACGACTGGCAGACCTTTCTGGCCGAACGCATATCGGCACGCCAGCGAAAGAACATGCGTCACGAGTGGAACGTGCTCTGTCGGCATGGCACCATCAGCATCGAACGGCCCGACCGCGCCGCCCTGGCCGCGTTGAAGCCCGCCTATCTCGACTGGTACCGCTATGGGCAGGACGACGCGACAAGGCGGCAGAAACTCGGCATCTGGTGGTCGGTGTTTCTTGCCATGGAGGACGAGGCGATCGCACCTTCGGTGCTGCGCGTCGACGGCGAGCCGGCCAGCATCGTCATCGCCTTCCCAAGGCAGCGCGACCTCGACCTCTTCAGCCTTGTCTTCGATCCGCGCTTCGCCGCCGAAAGCGTCGGCAAGCTCCACCTGCAACGCGTCATCCGCAACTGGATGGAGATGGGGGGCGGCACGTTCCACTTCCTCGTCGGCTCCGAGGACTATAAGGCCCATCTTTCGAATGATGCCGTGAAGGTGCGCAGCCTTTACTTCTATCACCGCCGCAACATTCAGGCGCTGCTCCGCGCCATGAAGCCCCGCGGTGAACCGCTCCGGAAACTTCTCGAAGCAAAGCCGTCAAACTGACCCTGCCGCATGCCAGGTGAAGGAGAAGCAACATGCAGACGACCCCGATTTCGGTGCCCGGCTCGGTCGGCGATTTCGACCGAAAGACGCTGTTTGCTCACGAACGCGCCGCCATCGAGGTCGGCTTCTCCATCATCGGAAGCGGCTCCGGGGCTCGGGTCCTGGACATGGGGTGCGGACGGGGCCGCACCACGGCGGTCCTGGTCGATGAGTATCGCGCCAACGTCCAGGCTTTCGACATCGATCCCGCCATCGTCGCCGAAGCGGCCAGACTCCGTCCCGACATCGGGTTCCGGGTCGATGACGCGACGAAGCTTGAAGGCTATGGCGACGAAGCGTTCGACATGGTGTGCTTCCCGTTCAACGGTATCGACTACATCCCCGACCGTTCCGCCCGCGAAGCCTGTTACGCAGGGGTAGCCCGCGTGCTGCGACAAGGCGGCGTTTTCGTCTATTCCTCGCACAACCGGCGTGCCCTCCTCGCCAACAAGGATGCCCGTCGCATCTTTCGCCACAACCTTTGGCGCTTGCTCACCAAAGCCGACATGCTTTACGAGCCGGGCCGGATGTGGGCCTTGCCTCTTTGGCACGGCACGCCGGAAGCCGAGGCGACGATGCTTTCGAAGGTCGGCCTGGAGCAGGTGGCTGTGTGGTCGCGGCGGCGCGATGCTCCCACCGAGGACCCGACCGCCGCCAGGCGCGAGCATTGGCCATATTATGTGGCAGTGAAACGCTGACAACGGGCCGACTGCGGATGTCGGTTGGAAAGCCGCGACTCCATGCGTTCAGCCGAGGGATTTCCCGAGCGTCAGCCTGTACAACCCTCGCCGCCGATGATAGTCGGCTTGAATGGTCCGCCGGGACGACGAAGCCGGAGCCCGCCGGACAACGGAAGCAGGGCTGTGCATCGGCCCGAAGGTGAAGGACAAACAGGTCCGATGATTACGCCGAAACGGCCGCGAGTGGTTTTCCTGGTCGACAACAAGCGCCGCGACCTGATGGTTGCCGGCCTCATCGCCCACCAGCTTGAGCGCATTGGCATCGACTGCGCGCTGGAGCCGCTTGAATCCACCTTTGCCGTGCTCGCCGCCTACGAGCCGGACATGATCATCTTCAATCACTTGTCCGCCAGCCAGCTCATGCGTTACTCCCGCCGGCTGAAAGAGCTGGGAGTGCTGGTCGGCGTGCTTCCCAACGAGGGCATCGGCTACAAGAAGGAAGGGCTCGACTTCCTGGCTCTCAAGGCGCACAGCGGCGCCCACGTCGATCTCTTCTTCTGTTGGAACGAACCGTTGGCGGAGGCGGTGCGCCGCAATGCGACCGGCGAGAACGAAGTGGCGCAGGTCGTCGGCATCCCTCGCTTCGATTTCTACTTCTCCCCTTGGTCGAGGCTGTTTCAGGGAGCCCCGCGCCGCTCTGCGCGGCCACAGGTCCTCGTCTGCACAAACTATGTCTTTGCCAAATATCTAGAGCTTCCTCCGTCAGACGCCGAGGCGTTGTTCTCGTCCTGGGCAAAGAACATCCCCGACTTCGAAGACTATTGGGGAGCCATACGCACCCATCACGCCAACCGCGGACGCCTGTTCGACTTCCTGAGGCCGCTGCTCGAAAGCGACCTATACGACGTGGTTCTGCGCCCCCATCCGGGCGAGCCGTCCAAATGGTACGCCGACCGGATTGCAGAGTTGCCCGGAGCTCTTCAAGAGCGGATCACGATGGAGCCGGACCGCAACATCACCGAGCTCATACTCGGTTGCGACCTCGAAATCTCCATGGATACCTGTACAACGGCGCTCGAGAGCTGGATCGCCCGCAAGCCGACCATCGACCTCGACCTTCAGCACCACCCAATGCTGACCAATGCCATCGTGCGGCCGCTCAACGTCCACTGCACCGAGCCGGCTGCCCTGCCCGCTCTTGTCGCCGAGGCGCTCGCCCACCCCGACCAGCCGGAACTCGCGGAAGCGAGGAGCGCTCATCTGGAGCGCTGGTGCCACAGCCCAGACGGCACCGCGGCCGAGGGTATGGCGAAGATCATAGCCGAGGCGATCTCGGCGAGAGAACCTCGTCGGCCACTGTCGCCCCGCCTGACGTTCGACGACCGTCGCAAGGGACTGAAGCTCAAGCTTCTCAGAGCCTTCAACCTTCCCTACAACTGGAATCCTCTGCTGCCGATACGCGGCTGGTTGAATCCCGGCGGCACGTTCATCAAGCGGACCGTCTATGCAAAGACGATCAAGCCGTCCGACGTTCGCGAAACGAGACAGCGTTTCCAGGAGTTGAGCGGCGCGGCAAAGATGGCGGAGTGAAGCCGGGCGAGCTGCGCCCATCCGGCGGGACGCCTTAGGCTAGGTTGTCGCCCCATGGCTTTCACGCTAAACCCGAGACGACCCGTTTGGTGACATTATCTGAGGTGGAACATGCGCCCATCCCCCAAAATTCTCGATTGCACCTTGAGGGATGGGTCCTACGCCATCAATTTCCAGTTCTCCAGGGCCGAAACGGCCCGCATTGCCGGTCGTCTCGACGAACTGGGCTTTCCGCTCATCGAGATCGGACATGGCATAGGCCTTGGCGCGTCCGAGAAGGGCATGGGCGTCGCAGCAGCGAGCGACCAGGACTACATGCAGGCCGCCGCCGAGGTCGTGAGGAACAACCTTTGGGGCATGTTCTGCATTCCCGGCATCGCCACGCTCGACCATCTCGATCTGGCCGCCGACAATGGCATGGGCTTCGTCCGCGTCGGTTGCGAGGTGGAAAGCGCAAGCGAAGCCGTTCCCTTCATCCAGAAGGCCCGCCGCCTGGGTATGCGCGTCTATTCCAACCTGATGAAATCCTACGCCGTCGCTCCCGACTATTTCGTGGAGCAGGCCCGGGTCTGCTGGGAAGCCGGCGCCGAATGCATCTACGTGGTCGATAGCGCCGGCGGCATGCTGCCGTCCGAACTCGTGACGCTGACCGAACGCCTGCGCTCGGGCATCGACGGCGTGAAGCTCGGCTTCCACGGGCATCACAATCTCGGACTTGGCGTCGCCAATGCTCTCGTCTGCGCCGATCTCGGCTACGAAGTGGTGGACAGTTCACTCCAGGGCTTCGGTCGCTCGGCCGGCAACACGCCCACCGAACAGCTGGTGGCCGTGCTGGTCCGCGCCGGCTACGATGTTCCCCATGATCCGGTGGACGTCATGCAGGCGGCCGAGGAGCTGATCCGGCCCATGATCCGGACCCAGGGCATTTCGAGCCTCGACGTCACCGCAGGGCTCGCCTTGTTCCATTCGAGCTACATGCCGCGCGTGATGGGGGTTGCCCGCAACCATCGCATCGACCCCCGCCGCCTGATCATCGCCGCCTGCAAGGAGAACAAGGCCAGCGCGCCGATGGATCTCCTGGAGCGTTGTGCGCGCACCGTTCACGAGAGTTCTCCGGATTTCTCCGGGCGCATTTACGACCTCTACTACGGCGAGGAGCAGAAATGACCGCTGTTCGGTCTCTCGCCGAACGTTTCCAGCTCTCCGCCGACGCCGAAATGCTGGTGACCCTGGACGGACGCCGTCTGACCTATCGCGACGTCCGGGGACATGCGGAGTTTCTTGCCGGATGGGCGAGGGATGGCGGCCTCCGTCCCGGCGACACGATCTGCGTCGAACTCGCCAACTCGCCCGAGTTCGTCGTCTGGTACTTCGCCTGTTTCTTCGGCGGCTTCGTCATGGTGCCGGTCAATCCGGAACTCTCCGCCGAAGACAAGGCGCATATCCTCAGCGTCGCAAGCCCCAAGCTGACGGTCAACGCGGCCAACATGCCCGTCCTGGGCTCGGCGGTCCCGTCAGCGTTGCCGCCGACGGACTGGTCGGATGACGCCGTCGGCGTCATCTTCTTCACATCCGGCACCACAGACCGCCCCAAGGGGGTGATGCATTCCTGGTCCTCGCTGATCGCCAACGTCATGGCCTTCAACGAACAGTGCGGCCTGGGGCCCAAAACGCGCATGTTGCATGTGCTGCCGATGGCCTATATGGCCGGGTTCCTCAACACCGTGCTGAGCCCGGTGATGGCCGGAGGCACCGTGATCGAAGGTCCGCGCTTCGGCCCGCAATCCCTGCTCGACTTTTGGTCCTTGCCCTTGCGGGAACGCGTCAACGCCATCTGGATCACGCCATCGATCGCCGCCGCGCTCCTCCGGGCCAAGCGGGACGTCGCCCGCGCCCACGCCGCCGTGGCCGGCTTCGAGCATATCTTCTGTGGCACGGCCCCTCTGCACGACACGGTCCGCCGCGATTTCCTGGCCGGTTTCGGCAAGCCGTTGCAGGAAAGCTATGGGACCAGCGAGCAGATGCTGCTGTCGGTTCAGAGCGTCGCGGATGCGACGACCCTGCGCAACGTCGGCCAGCCTCTCAAGACCGCCGACCTTGCATTCGCCGAGAGCGAGCCGGGCATCGCCGAAATCCATGTGGCCTCGCGGCATCTTGGCTATCTGACCGCCGATGGCGTTCTTGCGCCTGCGATCGGCATCGATGGCCGCACGCCGACCGGAGATGCCGGCCGCCTCGTTGACGGCAGGCTTGAGATAACCGGTCGTCTGAAGGATCTCATCATCAGGGGCGGCATCAACGTTTCGCCGGTCGCGGTCGAGAATGCACTCGGCGAAACGGACGGCGTCAAGGACATTGCCGTCATCGGCGTGCCGCACCCGTTCTGGGGCGAAAGCATCGTCGCCTGCCTGGAAGTCCTCCCGGGGGTCGACGAAGCGGCCGTTATCGCCGCCGTGGAGTTGAAAGCGCGCGAACGCCTCGGCAAGGCATTCAGGCCGGACCGCATCTGTGTCGTGAAGGCCTTTCCGCGCGCGACCACCGGCAAGATCCAAAAACGCCTCCTGCGCGAGGATTTTGCCGAATGATCCTCGGCTTTTCTCACTTGACGCACACGACGGCCGATGCCGACAAGGCTGTGGCCGCATGGGAAAGCCGGGGGTGGACACGAAGCTGGCAGGCGTCGAACGTCGAAAGCGCGCCGGCCAAGTGGCCTCTGATGGGACGACGTGCAGAGCTCCATGATCTGCATTTCCTGGAAGGGCCGGTGCGCACGGAGATCATCCGCCACGACACCGGCGCGGTTCCCGCCGCCTCCCGCATCGACATCTCCGACGACGGTCGAACCATCGAACTCCTTGCCCGCGACCCAGCACGCGAGGATGCGTTCTTTCGCACTGCCCTTCGCTTTGCGCCCAGGGAAGATGGCTCGCTGGCATTCACCGGGCGAGTGCCGGGATGGTCGGTCACCATCCGGAACCTGGCGGATGCTCAGGCTCCGATCGACCCTCCGCTCGATCTTGAAGGCTTGTCCTGCCTCGCCTTCCTGTCGACCGCCCCCGAGGCCGATGCCCAAGCCATGGTTCCCCTCGGCGGGCGCGATGTCACGGAAGCCTTTCGCCTTGAGATCAACGGTCGCCGTCTGCGGGTCTTGATGCTGCGCAGCCCGGAAGGCACACTGATCGAACTCATCAAAATCGAGACCGGTCCATGAAGCGCTTTGTCGATCTTTCCATGATGCTGCATGAAGGCATGCAGAGCTTTCCCGCCCACTGGCATCCCTATGTGGAGATCACCCAGATGGGGCGTCACGGCATCGAGAACCGCGAGACGCGCAAGCTCGTTCTCGGAACGCACGTCGGCTCCCACATCGATGCCCCCAGGCATTTCATTCCCGGCGGCGAGACGGTGGAAAACATCCCCCTCGAGCAGTTGAACGGCCCGGCCCTCATCGTCGACTTCTCCCATCTGCCAGCGAGAGCGGAGGTCGATGTTGCCGAACTCGCCGCAGCCGTGGCCGGCCGCTCGGTCGAGCGTCTCGTGTTGCGCTTCGATGGCGACAAGCGTCTGGGAACCTCAGCCTATTACGAGGACCAGCCCTACATCAGCGAAGCCGCCGCCAAGTGGCTGGTGGCACGGGGCTGTCGGCTGCTGGCCATGGACGTCGCCCAGCCCGACAATCCGAAGAACGGTCGCACCGGCCCGAAGGACAGCCCCAACCACAAGATCCTGCTGGGGGCGGGCGTGATTCTCGTCGAGTATCTGGTCAATCTGAAGTCGATCGACGTCGATACCTTTGACCTGATAGTCGCACCCCTCAAGATCCGCGAGGGAGACGGGGCACCGGCCCGCTGCTTCGCCATCATCGACGACGAGGCATCGGCATGACCAGCGAACAGCCCGTAATCTGGCTTGCCGAATGGTTTTCCGAGCGCGCCCCGCAACGCAGCCTTGGTCCGACCGAGAATTACTTCGAGGCGGAAGTCATCGATTCCTTCGCCGTGATCGAGTTCATCGAAGCCATCGAGACGCACTTCCACTGCCGCTTTGACGATACGGACTTTCAGGATCGTCGCTTCTCCAGCATCGCCGGACTGGCGGAGATCATCGGCGAGAAGACGCGAGGAGTAGATGGCTGACTTCGATCGGGACGATCTCGACCGCGCCCTCGATCGGCTTGATCTTCGGCGGGGGGACGTTCTTTTCAGCCACGCAAACATTGGCTTCTTCGGCCGCCCGGACGGCGTGCGTACGGCCGATGAGTTGGCCTCGCTCCTTTGCGACCGAATCTTTCACCGTATCGGGGAAGACGGCACGCTGGTCGTGCCTACCTTCACCTATTCCTTTCCGCGTCGTGAGGTTTTCGACCCCGTTCACAGCGCGTCGCGCATGGGTACCTTTGCCGAATGGATCCGCCGCCATCCCAAAGCGAAGCGGTCGCTCGATCCTTGCTACTCCGTGGCCGCCTTGGGCGGGCGAGCGGAGGAACTGACGGAGAATGCGCCCGAGAATAGCTTTGGCCCCGGTTCCTTCTTTGATCGCTTCCTGAAGGCGGACGGTCGCATCTTCAACCTGAACTTCGACGCGGGTTCGACCTTCGTTCACTACGTGGAGCGGGAACTCCGCGTTCCCTACCGCTTTGACAAGACGTTCGAAGGCGAGATCCGGCTTGATGAAGTCACGAGACGAGCCCAGTCCACGATCTGGGTCCGCTACCTGAGCGACGATGCGCTTGAAGCGAAGTTCGAACCATTCGATGCCTTGGCTCGCGACACCGGCATCTATCGCACAGTGACGCTCGGGCGAGGCCGGATGGGCATCATGGCCACCCGGGATTGCTACGATCTCATCGCAGCGACCCTTCCTCGTCGTCCCTATTTCCTGACCCGAGCCGAATCCCTTGGTATTGCGGCGCCGAAGATCATACCGGAATCGCAGCAATGACCGACACGTCGCATTCATCGAACAAGTGGCGGGACGGTCTCAATCTCGACCTCGGCGCCGAGATCCACGGCTGGATTCGCGATCTCTTTCCGATCCGCCGCAGCCTCACCGGCGATGGCAATCGCGCGACGCTCGCCTACCTGCAGCGGCTGTTGCCGCAACTGACGATCCACGAAGTCCCGTCCGGCTCAGCCGTGTTCGACTGGGTGGTCCCCGACGAATGGAACCTGTCGGAAGCCTACATCGAGACCACGACGGGCGAGCGGATCGTCGATGTCGCCGACAACAACCTGCACATCCTGGGCTACAGCGAGCCGGTCGACCTGTGGCTCGACCGGGACGAACTCGACGCGCATTTCTATTCGCTGCCGGACCAGCCCGACCTCATTCCCTATGTCACCAGCTACTACAGGAGGCGGTGGGGCTTCTGCCTGTCCGACCGGCAACGCCGCTCTCTTCCCGACGGACGCTATCACGTCGTCATCCGCTCGACGCTGGCGCCGGGCAGCCTCAGCTACGGCGAACTGATCCTGCCCGGCCAGACTGCCGACGAGGTGCTGCTCTCGACCTACATCTGCCACCCGTCGATGGCCAACAACGAGCTATCCGGCCCCACAGTTACCGCGGCCATCGCCCGCCATCTCGCGGCGCTACCGGAGCGACGCCTGACCTATCGAATCGTGTTCGTGCCCGAGACCATCGGCGCCATCGCCTATCTCTCGCGCAACATCGAGGAGATGAGGCGCAACACCATCGCCGGCTTCGTCGTCACCTGCGTCGGCGATGACCGCACGCATTCGATGCTCTCAACGCCCAACGGCGACACCCTGGCCGATCGTGTCGCCCAGCACGCCTTGAAACATGGACCGGGAGCCTTCGAGGTCTACGATTTCCTCGATCGGGGCAGCGACGAACGGCAGTATTGCAGCCCCGGCGTCGACCTGCCTGTCGTCTCGGTCATGCGCAGCAAATACGCCACCTATCCGGAGTACCACACCTCCGCCGACGACCTGTCCCTCGTCTCGCCGACAGGACTGGCCGGGGGATATCAGGCCTTGAAGGATTGCCTCGCCATCCTGGAAAGCGATGGCTTCTACCGGACGACGACGCCCTGCGAGCCGCAACTCGGCAAACGCGGCCTCTATCCGACGATCTCGACGCGCGAATCCGGTCTCTTGGCGCGCGATCTCACCAACATACTGGCTTTCGCCGACGGCCGACGCGATCTCGTGGCGCTGGCGGACCGCATCGGCCGGTCGGCGCTGGACATTCTGCCCACCATCGAAAAGCTGATGCAGCATGGCCTCATCGAGCGTCTCGACCGACGCTGAGCATATGGAAGGAGGCCCGCCATGGGCTATGACGCAGAAGGCAGCTGGAACGCGCTCTACGCTCGATCCTCCGAGATGGCCTGGCCGGCCGAAGGGGTGATCCGCATCTTCAAGGGAAGCTTTCCCGACCTCAAGATGCCGAAGCCGTCGGCAGGGCAAAGCGTCCTCGACGTCGGCTGCGGCGACGGCCGGCACCTTCCCCTCTTCCAGTCGATCGGGCTCAAGTCGAGTGCGGTGGAAATCACCGATCCCATCGTCGAGATTCTCCGCCAGCGCATGGAAAAGCTCGGGATCGCCGCGGACATCCGCACCGGTCATGCAGGTGCGCTGCCTTACGCCGACGCATCCTTCGACTATCTCTTGAGCTGGAACAGCTGCTACTACATGTCGCTGACCGGGCCGCACTTTGCCCGGCACGTCGACGAAATGGCCCGCGTGATTGCCCCGGGCGGCTGGATCGTCTGCTCCATTCCCAAGCGCACGAGCTTCATTTTCAAGGGCAGCCAGCCGCACTCGGTAACGGGTTACCGCGTTATCGGCGACGACTATTTCGGCACGCGCAACGGCGAGGTCATGCGCTGCATGGAGTCGCGTGAGGATCTCGAAACGACGTTTTCCACCCGCTTCGACTCGTTCTGCCACGCCGATCTCGACATGAACTGGTTCGGCCTCGCCTACCACTGGCACGTTTTCTGCGCCCGCCGGCGCTGACAACAGGCCTTTTCTAGGTATCGCTTGGCGGCCCTTGATGGCCGCCATCACACTCAGCCGAGCGAGACGCCTGCCCCGCTCGGGGCATCCCCCTCCCGAAACTGCAGCGCCCTCAGGTGCGCATAGAGCCCCCCCTCGGCCATCAGCTCTTCATGCGTGCCCTTTTGCACCGCCTCGCCCTTGTCCATCACATAGATGATGTCGGCGTCGCGCACGGTGGCGAGGCGGTGGGCGATCACGAAGGTGGTGCGGCCCTTCATCAGGCGGGCGAGGGCTTCCTGGATGTCGCGTTCGGCCTGGGCGTCGAGGGCCGAGGTGGCCTCGTCGAGCAGCAGGATCGGCGCCTTTCTCAGGATGGCGCGGGCGATGGCGATGCGCTGGCGCTGGCCGCCCGAGAGGTTGCCGCCGCCCTCGCCGACGCGCGCCTCGAAGCCGCCGGGCATGGCCATGATGAAGTCGTAGGCGTTGGCGTCGCGCGCCGCCGCCTCGATCTCCTCGCGGGTGGCTTCCGGCCGGCCGTCGGCGATATTGGCGGCAACCGTGCCGTCGAACAGGAAGGTGTCCTGCGTCACCAGCGCCACGTGCCGGCGCAGCGATTCGACGGTGAAGCGGCGAATGTCGGTGCCGTTGATCAGTACGGCGCCGGCCGTCGGGTCGTAGAAGCGCTCCACCAGCGAGAACACCGTCGACTTGCCGGCGCCTGACGGGCCGACCAGCGCCACCACCGAGTTCTCCGGCGCCGTCAGGCTGAGGCCCTTGAGCACCGGCGCCTCGCCATAGGCGAAGTCGACGCGGTCGAGCGTCACGGTGGCGCTGTCGAACTTCGCCTCCACCGCGTCGGGCGCCGATTGCAGCTCCGGCACCAGGTCCATCACCTCATACATCATGCGCACGCCCACCAGCGCCTTCTCGAGGTCGAGGTTGAAGCGGGCGAGGCGCTTGGCCGGCTCGTAGGCCAACAGCAGCGCGGTGATGAAGGAGAAGAAGGCGCCGGGGTCGGCGTTGTAGTGGACGATCTGATAGCCGCCGAACATCACCACGAAGGCGATGGCGAAACCACCCAGCGTCTCCATCAGCGGGCTGGAGCGGGCGCCCAGCATGGCGATGCGGTTGCTGAGCTTCTCGACATTGGTCGTCGCCACGTTGAAGGCGGCGCGCAGCCGGTCTTCCAGGCCGAAGGACTTGACGACTCGGATGCCCTGCACGCTCTCCTGCACGATGGTGACGATCTGCGCCGAGGTCATCACCTCCTTGCGGGCCGCCGTCCGCACCTTCTTGAGCAGGTAGGTGACGCCAAAGATGGCCGGCGGGGCGATCAGAAGCGACAGAAACGACATCAGCGGGTTCTGGATCACCATGACGGCGACGAGCGAGATCAGCGTGAACAGGTCGCGGCCGAGGCTCAGTACGATGAGATCGATCGCCGAGCGCGCCGCCGACGCGTTCTGCGAGATGCGCACCATGATGTCGCCGAGCGCATGGCTCTGGAAAAAGGCGATGTCCTGCCGGAGCACGGCGTCGGAGAGCTGCCGCTGCAGCCGCGCCACCATGCTGTTGCCGATCTTGGTCAGCGTGATCGACGACAGATAGGTGGCGAAGCCCTTGACCAGATAGATGCCGACGATGACGCCGGCGATGGTAAAGATCAGCCCCTGGTTCTTGTCGATGAAGATCTTGTTGATGATCTCCTTGATGATGTAGGCGCTGCCTGCCGTCGCCGCCGAGGCGATCAGCATCATCGCCAGTGCATAGGCATAGCGACCGGCGTAGGGGCGGAAGTTGGAGCGGAAAAGGCGCACCAGCGGCCCAAGCTTCTGCTCCGGCCCGAGGAGACTGGCGAAACGGCCCTTCAGGAAATCCAAGTGCACACTCCAGGTCTGGCCCGTCGGAGGCCAAAGCGACAGATAAGCAGCGACCCGGAAAATTGCGCAACTTCTCGCGCAAAAGGCCGCCTGGAAAACAGACCGCAGGGACATGCTACGCCCGGCGGCACCTGTCAACCGCGGGCCTAACCTCACGGAGCGCGGGGAGAGGCTGTCCCGCCCGACTCCCGGCTTATACCACCACCGGCTCGTTCTTGATCTGCCTCAGCGTCAGGCTGGTGCGCACCTGGCCGACGTTGGGCGTCGCCGTCAGTTGCTCGATCACGAAGTTCTGGCAGGTCTTGAGGTCGGGGGCGACGCATTTCAGGATGAAGTCGATCTCGCCCGACTGCATCCAGCTCTCGCGCACCAGCGGCCAGTTCTTCACCCGCGCCTCGAAGCCGAGGATCTCCGCCTCCGACTGCGAGGTCAGCGAGATGAAGGCGAACAGCGTCACGTCGAAGCCCAGCGTCTTCTCGTCGATCAGGGCCCGGTAGCCCTGGATGACGCCGGCCTCTTCGAGCGCCCGCACGCGGCGCAGGCACGGCGGCGCCGAGATGCCGACGCGGCTCGCCAGCTCGACGTTCGTCATGCGCCCGTCGGCCTGCAATTCGCGCAGGATCTTCCAGTCGATGGCGTCGAGACGGGCCTTCATGTCGCATCCTCCGGAGAGCCGCCAGAAACGGGCGTTTGCCGGCCGGTGAGTCCATCCGGCCAAGCCTCTCGCTTCGGCGCGGAACATACCGTTCCGGTCGCTCGCGCGAAAGCATCTTTCGGCGGCACGAACACATATTATAAGAGCGCGGCCTGCATCGACCGGTCATTCGGCAGGGGACGACGCGACGCAGCGAGGCCCGCCGACGCTCCGCCGCCTTGAAACGGCGGGGCCGGACACCTACCATTCCATCGATTCCGGACGCCGCCGACCGGCGCCCTGCCACCCACCCTTTCGGGTAGGCGAACGAAACGAGACGAGCATGACGCACACCCACACCAAGGTCCTGATCATCGGTTCCGGCCCGGCCGGCTACACCGCCGCCATCTACGCCGCCCGCGCCATGCTGGAGCCGATCCTGATCGCCGGCCTGCAGCAGGGCGGCCAGCTCACCATCACCACCGACGTCGAGAACTACCCCGGCTTTGCCGAGGCCATCCAGGGCCCCTGGCTGATGGAGCAGATGCGCGCCCAGGCCGAGCACATGGGCACCCGCCTCGTCTCCGACATCGTCACCACGGTCGATCTCAGCAAGCGCCCCTTCGCGCTGACCTGCGATTCCGGCGACACCTACTCCGCCGACGCTCTGATCATCGCCACCGGCGCCCAGGCGCGTTGGCTCGGCCTGCCGTCCGAGCAGAAATATCAGGGCTTCGGCGTTTCCGCCTGCGCCACCTGCGACGGCTTCTTCTACCGCGGCAAGCAGGTGGTGGTGGTCGGCGGCGGCAACACCGCCGTCGAGGAAGCGCTCTATCTCACCCACCACGCCGACAAGGTCACGGTGGTGCACCGTCGCGAGGCCTTCCGTGCCGAGCGGGTGATGCAGAACCGCCTGTTCAACCACCCGAAGATCGAGGTGATCTGGAACAGCGTCGTCGACGAGGTGCTGGGCAAGGAAGGCTTCCCACCGTCGGTCACCGGCGTCCGCCTGAAGAATGTAGTGACGGGCGACACGCGCGACATCGCCGCCGACGGCGTCTTCGTGGCCATCGGCCATGCGCCGGCCACCTCGCTGTTCACCGGTCAGGTTCGGATGAAGTCGTCCGGCTACATCTGGACGGCGCCCGATTCGACGGCCACCTCGGTGCCCGGTGTCTTCGCGGCCGGCGACGTCACCGACGAGCATTTCCGCCAGGCGGTGACGGCGGCCGGCATGGGCTGCATGGCGGCGCTGGAGGCCGAACGCTACGTCGGCGCCCTCGAAACTGATACCAAGGTTGCGTAACCAACTGGCAGGGCGACGCAATTCAGGGCTTGCACCGGAACGCGGATGCGCCAAGGTAGAAACATGAGCCCGAAAAGTTTTCACACTTTTCGGATAAATGGATGTCATAGGAAGAAATGACGAGCCCGTTCGAAAAGTCGCCAAACTTTTCGGACAAGCGAATGCGGTAGAGCAAGGACGCGGCAAGGCCGGACCGCTAGACCGGCCCTTGCCCGATACGAGCAAGCGATGGCCGAGAACGGCCAGCGCCATCAAGGGGGCGGCAAGGGGGTAGCGATGGATTGGGACAAGCTCAGAATATTCCATGCCGCCGCCCATGCCGGGAGCTTCACCCACGCCGGCGACACGCTGAACATGAGCCAGTCCGCCGTGAGCCGTCAGGTCAGCGCGCTTGAGCAGGATCTCGGCGTGCCGCTGTTCCACCGCCATGCCCGCGGCCTCATCCTCACCGAGCAGGGCGAGCTGCTTTACCGCGCCGCCCATGACGTGCTCCTGAAGCTGGAAGACGTGCAGGGCCGGTTGACCGACAGTCGCGAGCGCCCCTCCGGCTCGCTGCGCGTCACCACCACCGTCGGCATCGGCTCCACCTGGCTGACCTCGCGCGTCGACGAGTTCGTCGACCTTTATCCCGACGTCCAGCTGCAGCTCATCCTCAACGACGATGAACTCGACCTCGCCATGCGGCAGGCCGACGTCGCCATCCGCCTGCGCCAGCCGACGCAGCCCGACCTCATCCAGCGCAAGCTGTTCACGGTGCACTTCCACCTGTTCGCCTCGCCGGCCTACATCAAGCGCTTCGGCAGCCCGAAGACGATCGAGGATCTCGACGAGCACCGGATCATCACCTTCGGCGTCGCCGCGCCCAACTACCTCAGAGACATGAACTGGCTCGAAAGCGTCGGCCGACCCTACGACAATCCGCGCCTGCCGGCCCTCCGGGTCAACAACCTCGTCGCCATCAAGCACTCGGTGCAGCGCGGCGTCGGCATCGCCCTTCTGCCCGACTATCTGGTCGAGGAGGACTCGGGGCTTCAACAACTGATCCCCGAGGTCGACCTCCTGTCCTACGACACCTACTTCGTCTATCCCGACGAGCTCAGGAACTCGGCGCGCGTCCACGCCTTCCGCGACTTCCTGGTGTCCAAGGCCCAGCGCTGGTCCTACTGAGGATCGTCTGCAAGCCCGTCCCCGGCTGGCTCAGTCGCTGCCGCCGCCTCGGCGCGCGCAGGGCGGACGACATTCGGTTCGGCGAACAACCCCACGTAACGTTGTGCGCCTCGTGCAATACTCGCGTTTCCCCTTAATGGAAAACACCAACAAACCGTAAAGACTTCACGAGGTTGTTACGGTTTGGGCAAAATAACCGGGATATTGCATAGCAGATTTGCAGATTGCCTCCTTGTTTTGCACCGGGCGCGGGTGCATATAGACCTCAGCTGATGTGTTGGTTCCCTCGCCATCCTCCCGGCGAAAGCGAATCTTCAGCTGTTCCCCTCTGGAAGGTGCGGTATCGTCCCTGCGATCCGCATTCCAAAACTTAATAGCCGGGCTCACGCCCGGCTTTTTTTTGCCCTCAAAAGCCCGCCTCTCCCCGCCTCCGGCATCGAGCAGCCCCGGATTACCGGCGCCGCCTGCCAACCGCCGGGTCGAACCACGGCCTCGGGAAGTCGAAACCCGCTCTTCTCCAAGGGAAGGTTAGCCGCACAAGTTGTTCTTCGAAGGTCTTGATTAACCTCGAATTAGATATCTTCGGCAATCATCGTTCCACCTACCGAACACGGTCGAACGAAGGCGCCAGCCGATGAAGAACATCTCCATTGCCCGCAAGATCCTGGCCGTCGTGCTGTTGGTCGGTCTCGTTGCCGTGGCCATCGCCATCCTCGGCTGGGCGGAGCTCAAGTCGACGACCGAGACCTACGCCGACGTCGGACGCTCGGAAGAGGCCGCCCGCGAGGCGATGGATCTGCGCATCGACATCATCGCCATCAGCCGCATGACCTACCAGTTGGCGCTGGCGCCGGAGAAAGCCGCCGACTTCAAGGCCGAGGCCGCCAAGCGCTCGGCCGAGATGCTCGACCGCCTGCCCAAGCTCGAAGCGGTCGCCGACGCCGCCGAGAAGACGCAGCTGTCGGATGTTCGCGCTTCGCTCCAGGCCTATTTCAAGGCCATCGACGCCATGGTCGAGGTCGCCGCCGCCGGCGACCCGGCCGCCATCGCCCCGGCGCTCGCCAAGGCGCTGGACGACCAGAAGGACGTCACGGCCAAGGTGAAGGTCTACAGCACCTACTCGTCGGAGAAGATGGCCGCCGCCCGCGCCGACGCCACGGCCAAGGCCGATCGCTCGGCCATCGTGCTCATGGCCACGGCCGCCGCCGCCATCCTCGTGGGCATCGGCGTCAGCCTGCTGCTTGCCAATCGCGGCATCGCCCGGCCGATCGTCGCCATCACCGACGCGATGCACCGCATGGCCGGCGGCAACCTCGCCGTCGAGCTGCCCGCCTCCGACCGTCGCGACGAGATCGGCGCCATGATCGGCGCCGTCACCAGCTTCCGCAACGATCTTGCCGAGCGCCATCGCCTGCAACGCGAGGCCGAACGGCGGGACAGCGAACAGGCGGTTGAGCGTCGCCGCATGATGGAAGAAATCGCTGCCAACTTCGAGCGCCAGGTCGGTGAACTGGTCTCCTCGCTCTCCGTCGCCGCCACCGACATGCAGGCGACAGCCATCGCCATGTCCGGCAGCGCCGGCGAGACGAGCAACGCGGCGGGCGAACTGTCGCAGGCCGCGGGCCAGACCACAGACAACGTCCAGACCGTGGCCGGCGCCACCGAGGAACTGGCGACCAGCGCCCGCGAGATCGGCGACCGCATCCTGACGGCTTCCCGGCTTGCCGCCGAGGCGGTGGGCCAGGTCGACCGCACCGATCACGACGTCCAGACGCTGGCCAGCGGCTCCCAGACCATCGGCGACATCGTCCAACTGATCCGGGGCATCGCCGAACAGACCAATCTTCTTGCCCTCAACGCCACCATCGAGGCGGCCCGGGCCGGCGAGTCCGGCAAGGGCTTCGCCGTCGTCGCTCAGGAAGTGAAGACGCTCGCCAGCCAGACGGCCAAGGCTACCGAGGAGATCTCCGCCCAGATCGACCAGCTGCAGGCCGCCACGCACAACGCCGTCGGCAACATCAAGGGCATCGGCGAGGCCATCAAGCGCATGCACACCGCCTCGAACGACGTGGCGGCAGCGGCCGAGGAGCAGCAGGCGGCGACGCAGGAAATCGCCCGCTCCATCTCCGAGGTGGCGAGCGGCACCAACGGCGTCGTCCAGCGCGTCGAGACCGTCTATCGCAACGCCGCCGAGACCGGCACCGGCGCCGACAAGATGCAGTCGACCGCCCACATGCTGGCCGACAACGCGACGAAGCTGAAGGAGCAGTTCAAGGCCCTGCTCGACGGCATCCGCGCCGCCTGACACATTCCCTCCGATATGCACATCCGCGGCGGCCGCCTGCCCACAGGCGGCCGAAGTTCTATTTCGAGAACCGGAAGTGCTTGCCTTTCGCAGGTTTGACCTTGCGTGCGGCCGCGCACCGCAATAGATCAAAGAGGTCGTATTTAAACCGATACGATTGACCTCCTCACCGTTCGGAGACGCCTTTCAATGTCTTTCCTTGCCCAGTCGCTTGCCCGCGTGAAGCCCTCCGCCACCATCGCCGTCACCAACAAGGCGCGTGAGCTCAAGGCTGCCGGCCGTGACGTCATCGGTCTCGGTGCCGGTGAGCCGGACTTCGACACACCGGACAACATCAAGGAAGCCGCCATCAAGGCGATCCGCGACGGCAAGACGAAATACACGGCGGTCGACGGCATTCCAGAGCTGAAGACGGCCATCGTCGACAAGTTCAAGCGCGAGAACGGCCTCGTCTACAAGCCGGCCGAGATCACCGTCGGCACCGGCGGCAAGCAGGTGCTCTACAACGCGCTGATGGCGACGCTGAACCCCGGCGACGAGGTGCTGATCCCTGCCCCCTACTGGGTGAGCTATCCGGACATGGTGCTCTTGGCCGGCGGCACCCCGACCTTCGTCGAGGCGACCATCGAGACCAACTTCAAGCTCACCGCCGAGGCGCTTGAGAAGGCGATCACCCCGAAGACGAAGTGGTTCATCTTCAACTCGCCGTCCAACCCGTCGGGCGCCGCCTACACCCGCGAGGAGCTGAAGGCGCTGACCGACGTGCTCGTCCGTCATCCGCAGGTCTGGATCATGACCGACGACATGTACGAGCACCTCGTCTACGACGACTTCGTGTTCACCACGCCCGCCCAGATCGAGCCGGCGCTGATGGAACGCACGCTCACCGTCAACGGCGTCTCCAAGGCCTATTGCATGACCGGCTGGCGTATCGGTTACGCCGGCGGCCCGGCCGCGCTGATCAAGGCCATCGCCACCATCCAGTCGCAGTCGACCTCCAACCCCTCGTCGATCTCGCAATATGCGGCGCTCGAGGCCCTCACCGGCCCGCAGCACTTCATCGCCGAGAACAACAAGGTGTTCAAGGAGCGCCGCGACCTCGTGGTGTCCATGCTGAACCAGGCCACCGGCATCAACTGCCCGACGCCGGAAGGCGCCTTCTACGTCTACCCGTCCTGCGCCGGCCTGATCGGCAAGAAGACGGCGGCCGGCAAGGTGATCGCCTCCGACGACGACTTCGTCACCGAGCTCCTGGAGTCCGAAGGCGTCGCCGTGGTGCAGGGTTCGGCCTTCGGCCTCGGCCCCAACTTCCGCATCTCCTACGCCACCGCCACCAAGGATCTCGAGGAAGCCTGCATCCGCATCCAGCGCTTCGCCGCCTCGCTGTCGTAAAGCGGCGCAGGTTCGGTCCGATCATGGGGATCGGAGCTTCGGCTCCGGTCCCTTTTCATTGGGAGCGCCTAATAAAGCGCTGCTCCACCAGTTCCCTGCCCCATTGGGCGCCGACCTTCTCCTCGACGAGCACGAACCCGCGCGACTCGTAGAGATGGCGGGCGGCGTCGAGGCCGGCGAAGGTTGCAAGGTGCGTCTCGGCAAAGCCGTGCCCGTCGACAAAGGCCAGCGCCGCGTCCCGCAGCCGCTTTCCCGCCCCGCCGCCGCGCAGGCCATCGGCGACGATGAACCAGCGCAGGTGGGCGACGTCCTCGCCCATGTCCTCGCCGTCGACCGCCACCGAGCCGACGATCATCCCGTCCCGCCGTGCCGTCCAGATCCCGTTGCGCGGATTGTCCGGGCGCAGGCAGAAGTCGGCGAGCCCGCCGGCCACCAACGCCTCGAAGCGCCGGCCCAGACCATGTTCCCGGGTGTAGTAGCGCATGTGCATGTCGGTGACGCGGGCGACGAGACCGGGATGGTAGCCGGCGACGATCTCGATCACCGAAACGCCATCGCCGCTCGCTCGCCCTTCCAGGGCCTTGCTGTAGAGCCGCAGCCCGTCGAGCACGATTCGCTCCTCGCCTGCCCCGAGACACTCCAGGGCGCCCGCGACCTGCCGGCGGGCAAAGGCGTGGATGGCCGCCACACGCGCCCGCCCCTCGGCGGTCAGCGACAGGACCTTGATGCGGCCATCGGTCGCGTCGGGCGCCTCGCTCACGTCACCGGAGGCCACCAGCTTGCGCAGCATGCGACTGACGCTGGATTTCTCGAGACGCAAGCGACCGCCGAGGTCGCGCGCCGTGAGACCGCCCTTCTCGATCTCGATCAGCGCATGGACGGCCGACGGCGACAGATCGGTGCCGGCGAAGGCGCCGCCCATGAACCCCCAGTCGCGAACCAGGGCGCGCGACAGGGCTCGAATGTCTTCGATGAGAGCGGGATCGACGATCACGGCAGGCTCCGGCATATAGTTGCATCATGCAACGATATCGTCGCAGAATGCAATAGCTGCCGTTGCGCGCCCAGGCGATCGGACAAGCGGACGGCAGTGCCCCACGACCCCCAAAAGGATGCCGAAAAAGCGCCCCTTCGGGTTAACATATCGTTAACCAGACGGCGAGGTCTTTACCATGCAAGCCATTGAAAGAAATTAGGATTCAGAAACAGCCAATCTTCTCCACCGGCGCTCCACCGCGCAAGTGTTAACCCCGCCACGAAATCGCCACGACATCTCCCGTCACCCACCTCAATCCCGGCTTCGGCGCGACCCATTCGCAAGGCATCAATTGCCCATCGGAAGACATCGACCGAAGGCCCGGTTCGGTGGCGAAGCGATAAAGCGGCAAGGACGAGAAAGATGACGGACAGGATCGACGACACCCCCTTCAATGCTTCCATCGGCCCCCACGAGCTGTCCGTCGGCGCGGGCGCGTCCATCGTCGTCGCCGTCGCCGCCTCGCT
>JAUVXG010000032.1 GCA_030603685.1 Pleomorphomonas sp. | reverse complement strand
TGCAGCATTTCAAGGACGCCGAGGCCGAATGCAAGTCGCTGCTCGAAAAGGGAGCGGCGGCGGGTGCGGACGGTCTCCACAAGTGCGTGTTGCCGGCCTACGACCAGTGCATCAAGGCGAGCCATCGCTTCAATCTGCTCGATGCCCGCGGCGTCATCTCGGTGCAGGAGCGGCAGAGCTACATCCTGCGCGTTCGTGAGCTGGCGAAAGCCTGCGGCGAAGCATGGCTGAAGACGGCCGGTGGCGGCGCGCCGGCGTGAGCGCGGTAGGAAGCCGGCCGATGACGCCGAAGCTCATCCTGTTCGATTGCGACGGCACGCTGGTGGACAGCCAGCACATGATCGTCGCCACCATGACGGAAGCCTTCGCCAAGGTTGGCCATGCGCCACCCGACCGGGCCGGCGTGCTTTCCATCATTGGCCTGTCGCTGCCGGAGGCGGTCGGCAGGCTTGATGCCAATCTGGATGCGGTCACCGTGGGCCTCGTTGTCGAGGCCTATCGCGACACCTACCAAGCGATGCAGTTCCGTCTGGCCGAAACGGCTCCACTTTATCCCGGCGCGCTGAACGCCTTGAGGGCGCTGGCGGACCGGGACGACATGCTGCTCGGCATCGTGACCGGCAAGTCGCGGCGCGGCCTCGACGCCATTCTGGAGACGCACGGACTGACGAGCTTGTTCTCCGTGTTGCGCACCGCCGATGACGGTCCGTCGAAACCCCATCCGTTCATGGTGGTCGACGCCGTGGCGGCGCTCGGCGGTCACGTCTCCCAGACCGTTGTGGTGGGCGATACGGGCTACGACATGTTGATGGCCCGCGCCGCCGGTGCCTTCGCACTCGGTGTTACCTGGGGCTATAACGTTCGCGATGAGCTCTCGCAGGCCGGCGCGCAGGCGCTTGCCGACGGTTTTGCCGAGGTGCCCGATCTGGCGATGGAGCTCCTCGGCGCCAAGGAGTAGACCGATGGCCGATCTCTTCGAAGACCTCGCCGCTTCCTTCGATCCGGTGCTGGCGACGGAGCGTGCGCGCGCCAACGTGCAGCGCGTTCTGCCCAAGCGTTTCTACAAGGTGGTATCGGTGGAGCCCGTCGACGGGCTTCACAGGGTTCTGCTCGACGGCAAGCCGGTGCGGACCCCGGCGCGTCACCAGCTTGCCGTGGCTTCGCTGCGGGCCGCCTGTGCCCTGGAGGCCGAATGGGCCGGGCAGGGCGAGTTCGTCGACCCGATGAACATGCCGCTGACGCGCCTCGTCAACTCGGCGATCGATGGCGTATCGAGCGAGATCGAGGCGGTGAAGGATGCCGTCGCTGCCTATTCCGGCTCGGACCTCACCTGCTACCGGGCAGGCGAGCCGCCGCGCCTCGACGAACGGCAGCGTCTCGCCTGGGAGCCGGTGCTCGATTGGATCAGAGAGCGGTTCGGCATCCGCCCGGTGGCGACGATCGGTGTCATGGCGATCGCCCAACCGCCGGCACTTGTCGCCGCGGTCCGCGCGGCTTTGCCCGATGATCCCATCCGCCTTGCCGCCATGGAACTGGTCACCACGCTGACCGGCTCCGTTTTCCTCGCCTTGGCTCTTTTCGAAAGACGTCTCCTGCCGGATGACGTCTGGCTTGCCGCCCATATCGATGAAGACTGGAATGCCGAGCTCTGGGGCGTCGACAGCGAAGCCCGGCTGCGCCGCGATTTCCGGCGCGCCGACTTCGACGCGGCTGTCGTGCTTCTTCTGGATTGACGATCAGCGCCGGAAATCGTCTCGCTTCAGTCGGTAAAGCACATGTGGCCTCAAAGGGTGCTCCTCCGGCAGCAGCGGATGCAGGAAATCATCGGCCGGATCGCGGGTCATGCCGAGGCTGGCCATGACGGCCCGTGACGGCAGGTTGGGAACCGCCGTGAAGGCAACGATCTCGGCGAGGCCCAGAACATCGAATCCATGGGCGAGGGCGGCTCGTGCCGCCTCACTGGCATATCCTTGCCGCCAGAATGCCTTCGCCAGCCGCCAGCCGACTTCGACCGCCGGTGCGAAGGGGTAGGCGGGGTTCAGCACCTTCTGAACGCCGACCATGCCGATGAAGGCGTCGTCCTCCCGTCGCCGTACCGCCGCGAAACCGTAGCCGTGGTCTGTCCACATGCCGCGCAGGCGGTCGACAAGAGCGTTGCTTTCCTCGGTCGTCAGCGCTTTCGGGAAGTAACGCATCACCTCGGGATCGGCATTCAGCGCGGCAAATGGCGCGAGATCGCGGTCCGTCCAGGGAGCCAGCAGAAGGCGTTGTGTCGCGAGTATCATGGCCGGCTCCTTTTCCTGACGGCGAAGGCTTGTGATAGGCCTTAGGCTTTCCGAAATAAACGCCATAGAAAGGTGGAAAGGCCGCCGCCCTTCGTGTACAACGCCGCGGACTCGGACCGCACGTGCGGTCGGTGTGCCCTTTGGCGTGTCCCCGGCCGGGATGCCCGACAAGAGTTTTGGGGTTACATGCAAACCGTTCTTCTCGTCATCCACCTGATGGTGGTCGCAGCCCTGGTGGGCGTCGTGCTCCTGCAGCGTTCCGAAGGCGGCGCGCTTGGCATTGGTGGCGGCGGCGGCTTCATGACCAGCCGCGGCACCGCCAACGTGCTGACCCGCACCACCGCCATCCTGGCGGCTGTCTTCTTCCTGACGTCGATCGGGCTGTCGATTCTGCCGCGCTTTACTGGTTCCCAGGGGTCCATCCTCGATCGCGTGCAGACGGCTCCTTCCGCGCCGGCCGCCGATCAGCCGATCGGCAGCGGTAAGGGCGGTGTTCTCGATCAGCTCAACCAGATCAGCAAGCCGGCCGCTCAGCCTGGCAATGCGCCGGTTGCGCCCGCCGTTGAAATTCCCGCAGCTCCTGCTGCCGAGACGCCAGCCGCTCCGGCAGCCGAGGCGCCGCAAGCTCCGACGACCGAGGCTCCGGCGACTGCCGCTCCCGCCACGGAGACACCGGCGGCTCCCGCGACCGAGACGCCGGCTGCACCTGCTGCGGAAGCGCCGGCTACCCCTGCGACTGATTCGGCTCCGGCCAACTCCGGGACGACGCCCTGAGGCGCCCCGAACGGCAGACTACGGATAAAGACGGTCGCGGGCTTCCGCGGCCGTTTTCATGAGATGTGACAAAAGCTTGAAACGTAAGTCGGCCGGAGGGACCTTCTCCTTCCGGGGCGGCCTTTTCGTTTTGTTTTGGATAAACCGGTCGGACCACTCCCCAACGGGTCCGCGAAGAGATAGGTTGAAGGCCCATGGCGCGGTACATTTTCATTACTGGCGGCGTGGTTTCGTCCTTGGGCAAGGGGCTCGCGGCAGCGGCTCTGGCGTCTCTCCTGCAGGCGCGTGGCTACAAGGTTCGTCTCCGTAAGCTCGATCCCTATCTGAACGTCGATCCGGGGACGATGTCTCCGTATCAGCACGGCGAAGTTTTCGTGACCGACGACGGCGCGGAGACCGACCTCGACCTGGGCCACTACGAGCGCTTCACCGGGCGCCCGGCCAACAAGCAGGACAACATTACCACCGGCCGCATCTACCAGGAGATCATCGCCCGCGAACGACACGGCGATTATCTCGGCGGTACGGTGCAGGTGATCCCGCACGTCACCGATGCGATCAAGGCGTTCATCCTCGACGGCAACGAAGAGTATGATTTCGTCCTCTGCGAGATCGGTGGAACGGTGGGCGACATCGAGGCGATGCCCTTCCTTGAGGCGATCCGTCAGCTCGGCAACGAGCTGCCGCGCCGGCACTGCGTCTACATCCACCTGACGCTGATGCCCTACATTCCCTCGGCCGGCGAGCTCAAGACCAAGCCAACGCAGCATTCGGTCAAGGAGCTGCGCTCCATCGGAATCCAGCCTGACATCCTGCTCGTCCGCTGCGACCGCCCCATTCCCGAGGGCGAGCGCAAGAAGCTGTCGCTGTTCTGCAACGTCCGCCAGTCGGCGGTCATCCCCGGCCTCGACGTCGGCACGATCTACGAGGTGCCGCTCGCCTATCACAAGGAAGGCTTCGACGACGAAGTGCTGGCGGCTTTCGGCATCGAAGCGGCGCCCGCCCCCAAGCTCGATCGCTGGGAAGGCATCGTCAACCGCATCAAGAACCCCGAAGGCACGGTGAACATCGCCGTCGTCGGCAAGTATACGGTGCTGAAGGACGCCTACAAGTCGCTGATCGAGGCGCTGGTGCATGGCGGCATCGCCAACAACGTCCGCGTCAACATCGAGTGGATTGAGAGCGAAGTGTTCGAGAAGGAGGACCCGACGCCCTATCTCGACCACGTGCACGGCATTCTGGTGCCCGGCGGCTTCGGCGAGCGCGGTTCCGAGGGCAAGATCCTCGCTGCCCGCTTCGCGCGCCAGCACAACGTCCCGTATTTCGGCATCTGTTTCGGCATGCAGATGGCGGTGATCGAAGCGGCGCGGGCGCTTGCCGGCGTGACCGGAGCGTCTTCGTCGGAGTTCGGCCCCACCGACGAGCCGGTGGTCGGCCTGATGACCGAGTGGCTCAAGGGCAACGCTCTCGAGAAGCGCAAGGCCGGCGGCGACATGGGGGGCACGCTACGTCTTGGCTCCTACGAAGCGCATCTCGCCAAGGGCTCCAAGATCGCCGAGATCTACGGCTCGGAGATCATCCACGAGCGGCACCGCCATCGCTACGAAGTTAACATCGACTATCGCGACCGGCTTGAGACCTGCGGCCTGTCGTTTGCCGGCATGTCGCCGGATGGCGTATTGCCGGAAACGGTGGAAATTCCCGGCCATCCCTGGTTCATCGGCGTTCAGTATCACCCCGAGCTGAAGAGCCGGCCCTTCGAGCCGCATCCACTGTTTGCGAGTTTCATCGAAGCGGCCGTGGAGCAGAGCCGGTTGGTATGAGGCCAGTGCACAGATCATAGACGTGCTGAGGCGGCCGGATGCTTGTCCGACCGCCTCTTTCTTTGGGCGAGGGGGAGCCGTAGGGGGCGCCTGCTCGCCTCACGCCAGTGGAGGTGAACACTTCACCAAGATTTGAATCGATTCTCCTGTTTGGTTTGGCCCCGCCGGACGAGACGGACTATGGTTCGAGCGCTTTGGTTTTAGTCATCTCTTGACCCGGATGAGCGTTTCTCCGGGGGGGACGAGGCTGGTGTCTCATGACCTGCTCTCCTTTTGTCCGCCTTGTTGGCGTGGTGACGACAATGCTGTTGGTGGCGACCCTGTCGGCCAGGGCTTCGGCGCTCCTCGATGCGATTGATGCCGACGACGTTATTCTTCTTCAGTCACTAAGCCGGACCGCGCCGACGAAGGCCGAACGAGATCTTGCCGCGGCGACCGTGCTCAGCCTTTACAACCATGACGTGGAGGCCGAAGCGGCCTTTCGTAGTCTTGTCGTCTCTTCGACGGAGAATGAGCTCAAGGCGGCGGCCGAGGGCGGCCTTGCCGGGATTTTTGTGCGCCAGAGCCGCTTCGCCGAGGCCGAGAGTGCGCTCAAGGCGATGCGAGGGCTCAGGGAAGAGCCACTCAACGAAAACGAACAGCGCACACTGGATTTCGTCGCCGCCTTGCGCGACGTGCCGTCAATGCGGCGCGAGCGCCATGCTCCGGGCACCCTTGCGATCACACGTGACAGGGCTGGCATGACGGTTGCCACGATGCTGATCAACGGTCGAGAGCAGGCTAGCGTTCTCGATACGGGTGCCGTTTTCTCCGTGGTTCCGCAGTCAACGGCGGATCGCTTGCAGCTTTCGGCAGTTGCCTCGACGGCGCGAACCGGCAGCAGCACGGGGTCCTCTGTCGAGACGCGCCTCGCCGTTGCCGACCGGATCGAGTTTGGCGACACGGTCTTGCGCGACGCCTTGTTCATGGTGGTGCCCGACGAGGGGCTTCGCTTTCCCGATGGCTATCGCATTGACGCCATCATCGGCCTGCCGGTGATGCGGGCGCTCGACCGTCTGGAGTTCGTGCGCGCTGAGGACGAGGAGCGCTGGACTACGGCGAGCGACCGGGGCCGACTGTCGCGCCAAACCTGATAATGTCCGGCGCGCAGCCGAAACTGCTGCTCAAAGTCGATGGCGGGGACAGACCGCTTCGGCTCATGCTCGACAGCGGCGCCTCGAAAACCATGCTGTATGAGAGCGCGCTTGACCGCAACCCCGGACTGGCCGCGCGGGCGATTGCCAAGCCTACGACCTCCGGGGGTGTTGGCGGTGTCGTTACCGATCACACAGCGAGAGCGCTCGACAGGCTTGTCGTCCATGTCGGCAACCGTGCCCTGACGATCCACGACGTCAGGGTCACCAACCTGGTCAAGGGCCCGATGGATGGACTGCTTGGGCAGGATCTGCTGTCGCAAGGCCGTCGCGTTGTGCTCGACTTCCAACGAATGCTGTTTGCTGTCGAGGATTGACGGCCTCGCGCCGGCCGCCGCGAGGCGAGCCGGCTTTCTCGTATGGCACCTACAGAGCAGCGAGTGCCTTGATCCTGTCCATGCCGCCGACCGTTGGCGCCAGGGTTGTCCAGACACCTTCGGCCCCCTTGGCCCAATCGTCCCGGTTTTCCGGCTCGATCATCCGCCCACCAGCGGCCAGTGCCGCCTCCATCGACGTCGTCTCGTCGGCCAGCATCAACTCGTCGAAATAGGTCGTCCCCTCGGAGATCGCCGACGCGAACACTGCCTTCTCGTCGTCGGCGAGGCTGTTCCAGAAGCCGGCCGACAAGTAGACCGCACCGGTCGCCCAAATGTGGGCGGTCTCGATGAGATAGGGCACCACTTCATAGAGGCGGAAGCCGGCATAGGCTGACTTGGTGAGGTCCATCATGTCGACGACGCCCGTCTTCAGGGCGTTGTAGGTTTCGGTAATCGGAATCGGCGTCGGTAACGCGCCGTAGGCTTTCCAGAGCTCGACGTGCAGCGGGCTTTGGATGACGCGGATGCGTTTGCCGGACACGCCTTCCGGCGTGGTCACCGCCTCCTTGGCGAGAAGGTGCCGGGCACCATAGTTGATGAAGCCCAGGGTGACGAAGCCCTGGTCGGTCAGCTTCTGCCTGAACTCATCGCCGATCGGCCCCGTGGTGGCGCGGCGGACATGATCGCGGTCGCGAAAGACGAAGGGCAGGTCGAAGAGCTGCGTTTCCGGCACCCAGGCCGATAGCGCCGACAGGGTGGACAGGCTGGCCTGGATCGAGCCGAGGCGGATGCCCTCCGCGACTTCCTTTTCACCGCCCAGAGCCGCGTTGCCGACGATGCGGAAATCGAAACGGCCGGGAAGCTTTGCCTCCACAAGATCGCGCACCTTGAGCCAGATCTTCGTCTCGGGTTTGTCGTCACCGAGCAGGGAGGCGACTGTCAGCGCCCTCGGCGCGGCTTTGGCCGGTCGAATGACCGCGGGTAGGGCAAGGGTGGCGAGGCCGGCGGCAAAGGCGCGACGCGTGAGAAGGGGCAAGGTTTTTCTCCGAAGTTGAGATCAAGGGAACGCCCTGAGGGCGACGACGAGTGCCATCAACGACGTGGCGGCGATCAGCGTGAGGGTGAGAGGCAATACGGCGCGGAACACGCGGCTTGCAGAAAGACCGGAGGTGCCGGCTGCGACGAAGATCAGCACGCCGACGGGGGGCGTGATGCCGCCGATCATCAGGTTGACGGTGAGAATGACGCCGAAAGCCACCGGGTCGATGCCGGCAGCAACGGCGGACGGTAACAGGAGTGGCGCAAACAGAAGGATGCCGGGACCGACATCGAGCGGACCGCCAACGGCGAGCAGGATCAGGTTGGCGACGAGCATGACCGCGAGCGGATTGCCGCCGAAGCTGGTCACCCAGCCGGCCAGCGCTTGCGGTATGTCATCACTGGCCCGGAGGAAGACCAGCGGCGCCGACGAGGCGACCAGAAGGCCGATGGCTGCGGTTTCGCGTCCGGCCTGCAAGAAGGCCGCGAGAGCGGCGCCACGGCCAGCCGGTCCTGTCAGTGCGGCCACGAGAGCGTAGACCGATGCAATGGCGGCTGCTTCGGTGGGGGTGGCGAGACCGAGGCGGATACCAAAGAAGACAACCAGCGCCAGACCGAACACGGGCGCTGCCGCGCCGAGCGCCGTCAGACGTTCACGCCAGCGGGCGGGAGGCCGGGCTGGTGTGTCCGCCGAAATGTGCAGCATCGCCGCCATGGCCGCCGCGAGGATGAGCCCGGCAACAAGTCCTCCCTCGAACAGGGCGCCGACCGACAGGTTGGTGACCGACGCCAGCAGCAGAAAGGCGATCGAGGGCGGGACGATGTTCGGCAATACGGCTGTCGCGGCAACGATCGCCGCTGCCTTTTCGGGCCTGACGCCATCGGCCACCAGAGCCGGGGTCAGCACCTTGCTGCCAAAAGCCGCGTCGGCGATCGACGAACCGGAGACGCCGGAAAAGACGAGGTTGGTGACCAGCGTCGCCTGGGCCATGCCGCCGCGCCGATGTCCGACCAGCGTCGAGGCGAACCGCACGAGGCGGTGAGCCAAGCCTCCGACATTCATCAGCATTCCGGCCAGAAGGAAGAAAGGGATGGCGAGCAGCAGGAACTTGCCCATCCCCGACACAGTCTGTTGCACGATGGCCGCCTCGGGCAGGCGGGCGCCGAAGGGAACCGCAAAGGCCAACCCGACGATCAGCGAGTGCACGAAGGGTGCTCCGGCGAGGAGGGCGACACAGACGACGGCGCAGGCGATCAGGCTGGGCAAATCGACCGACGTAAACGGAGGCAGGTGCGGCAGGGCTGCGAGGCTCGTCCCACCGGCGATAATGGCAAGGACGCACAGCCATGTCCGTCCCAGGGACAGGGAGCCGAGGATCAGGTGCCCCGTCGCCAGAGCTCCGCCGATCGCCACCGGCCAGAATCGCCAGCTCTCGGAAATGCCGAGCGTCGGGGAGGTGCCGCCGATCAGTGTAGCCACCTTGCCGGCGCCGAGCATCAAGACCAATGCGCCGGCGAGGGTGACGGCGTCGGAGATGGCCTCCGCCATTGTTCGCCCGCGCGGCCCCAGGCGCCGGGTCAACACGTCGATGCGCATGGCAAGCGGTCCATTGGCGCAGAGCGGCAGGCCGAGGAACACCAATGCGGTATGCAGGAGGATGCCAAGGTCTTCGGTGGCGACGAAGCTGGTCGCGAAGACGTAGCGCAAAAACGTGGCGCCGAAGACCAGAACGAGCAGCGCCGCGAGCAAGGACGCCAGCAAGCCGGCAAGCGTCCGGTCGAGGCTCTCGGACAGCCGCGTCGCGATGCTCGTCATCGCCTCGACTCCACACCGCCGAGCGGAGAGAACCAGGCAGGTTTCAGGATCCGGCTTTTCATCGTCTGGACGTAGGGTGCGGCCTTGGCGCGGAAGGTCTGCCAGGCAGGGTCGGCCTCCATGGCCGCGCGGCGGCGCTCGCGGTCGGCGAGATCGTCGTACTGCCAGATGTGAACGACGTCGTTGACCGTGCCGATGTCCTGCGTAAACCAGCCGATCAGAGTGCCGAGGTGGCCGGTCTGGATCGCCATTCCCTCGCGGACATAGAGATCGAGGTAGGTGCCGACATGCGCCGGCTCTATGGTGTAGGTGCGTTCGTCGAGAATCATGGTCGTTCGGCCGTCGTTGCAGTTGGGGCGGCGGAACGCGTCAGGCGATTGTCTGCATGGCTCTATCCCTCCGCCGGCATGACCCGGATCAGGTTCGTCGGGTTGGAGAAACTCCTCTCAGCCCCGGATGGGGCACCCCGTGAGATGTGACGAGCTTAGCCGGATGCGCTCAAAGGCGCCATAGGCAAACAACCCGCCCCGTGAGAACGAGCCATGCGCGGGGCGAACAGGTGGCGATGGCAAACCGCTTGTGGGGGACGTGGCGGTCCACTAGGGTCGCGCCGAGTTTACGGCGCCGATCTGACGATGAAACCGACCAATCCCATCTTTACCGGCCTTCCAACCACCATCTTCGAGGTGATGTCGGGTCTCGCTCGCGAGACCGGCGCCATTAATCTTGGTCAGGGTTTTCCCGACGTCGATGGCCCGGAAGAGGTGCGCCGCGTCGCCGCCGAAGCTTTTCTTGCCGGTCCCAACCAATACCCGCCGATGATGGGTTTGCCGGCGTTGCGGCAAGCCGTCGCGACAATCAACGAGCGCTTCCATGGGCTCGCGGTCGATTGGCAGACTGAGATCATGGTGACGTCCGGCGCCACCGAGGCGCTTGCCGATGCCATCCTCGGCCTCGTTCGTCCCGGCGACGAGGTGGTGCTGATCGAGCCGCTCTACGACAGCTATCTGCCCATCGTCCGGCAGGCTGGCGGCATTCCCAAGCCGGTACGCATCGCACCGCCCAGCTGGGAGATCGATCCGAAAGCATTGGCCGCCGCCTTTTCGGACCGCACCAAGGCAATCCTGATCAACACGCCGATGAACCCGGCCGGCAAGGTGTTCACGCGGGAAGAGCTTGAGCTGATCGCCGGTCTCTGCCTCAAGCATGACGCGTTGGTGATTTCCGACGAGGTCTACGAACACCTGGTGTTCGACGGCAAGCGACACGTCTCGCCGATGCAGCTTCCCGGCATGCGCGATCGCGTCGTCCGCATCGGTTCGGCCGGCAAGACCTTCTCACTGACCGGCTGGAAGGTGGGCTATGTCACCGCCGCCCCAGCGTTGATGGAGCCGATCGCCAAGGCGCACCAGTTCATCACCTTCACGACGCCGCCGGCGCTCCAAACGGCCGTGGCGCACGGGCTGTCGTTTGGAGACGAGTATTTCGACAGCTTCGTCGCCGGCCTGCAAGCCAAGCGCGACCGCCTCTCGAAGGGGCTTTCGACGCTCGGATTTTCCGTGCTGCCGTCGGCCGGCACGTATTTCGTCGTGACCGATACCGGACCGCTCGGCATTGACGATGATGCCGAGGCCTGCCTCAGGATGACGCGCGAGGCCGGGGTTGCCGCGGTGCCAGTCTCCGTCTTCTATGCTTCGGAACCGCCAAAGCGGTATATCCGATTCTGCTTTTCCAAGCGTGACGAGGTTCTGGACGAGGCGGTTGCCCGTCTCGCCGCCTGGATCGACAAACAAGGACGATGATGCCGATGGAAAATCCGGTTCTGGTGGAGGTCACGCGAGGCTCCATCGTCGAGAGCTTTCACAGGGGTTCGGTGGCGATCGTCGACGGCGACGGCCGCCTAGTCTTCGGTGTCGGCGACATCGAGCGGCCCAGCTTCCCGCGCTCGGCAGTGAAGCCGTTCCAGGCACTGCCTTTTGTCGAGAGCGGGGCTGCCGACCGCTTCGGCTTTGGCGACGCAGAGCTGGCGCTTTCCATGGCCTCGCACAATGCCGAGGCACGGCACGTGGAAACCGCCCGGGCGATGCTCGCCGCCGCCGGTCTTGACGAGACCTGTCTGGCCTGTGGTCCGCACTGGCCGGGACGGCATGACGACCAGGGCGAGCTGTATCGGCGCGGCGAGAAGCCGGGTCGCATCCACAACAACTGTTCGGGCAAGCATACGGGCTTCCTGTGCACCTGCGTCGTCACCGGTGCCGATCCGCGTGGTTACGAGAAGGCCGAGCATCCGGTGATGCGCGAAGTGATCGCAGCTGGTGCCTCGATGACCGGAACGCCGCATGCCACCGACATCTGCGGCATTGACGGTTGCTCGATCCCCACTTTTGCGGTTGCGCCGCGAGCACTCGCCCACGGATTCGCCCGTTTCGTGACGGGTGTTGGGCTGACGGCGACGCGAGCCCGCGCCGCCGAGAGGTTGAGGCTCGCCGCCGCCGCCGAACCGTTCATGATCGCCGGCACCGGGCGCTTCTGCACCCGGGCGATGACGGCCCTTAGCGACCGCGTGTTGGTGAAGACAGGCGCCGAGGGTGTGTTCATCGGCGCGATCAAGGAACTCGGACTCGGCATCGCGCTCAAGATCGATGACGGTGCCACAAGGGCGTCCGAGGCGGTGATGGCCCGAATTCTGATGGATCTATTGAAACTCACCCCCGATGATCGGGGTTATGCCGAGATGAAGGCTCTCGTCAGCCCCCCGGTCAAGACCTGGGCGGGCGATACGGTTGGCGAAATCCGCGTCACCGCGGCGCTTGACGGCGTTATCGGCTGAGAGGCGGCATCAAGGCAAACGGAGGACAGCATGGGTGAGGTCGTCAAGCTCGACAAGAAGGCGCGCGAAGCGCGCAAGAAGGCCGAGGCCGCCCGCGCGGCGGGCGATGGCGCATCCGGCACCCGGTCATCGCGCGGAGGACGGCCGATCGCTGCCATCGCCGGTGGCGCGATCCTTGCCCTGATGATCGTCGTAACCTTCTTCCTGTAGTCGAGATCAGGCCGCCTGCGGCAGCGGCTCCGCCGGTTCGCGCTTGCGATCGATGGTGAGGCAGAGAGCCGCCGCCACGAGGCAGAAGCCGCCGGCCACCACGAGAGCCGGCACATAGCTTTCAAGGTCGGTACGGCTCCAGCCCGCGCCATAGGCGGCGGTGGCCGCGCCGAGCTGGTGTCCGGCAAACACCCAACCGAAGACGAGCCCCGCCTTCTCGGCACCGAAACGTTCGGCCGAGATCTTCACGGTCGGCGGCACCGTCGCCACCCAGTCGAGGCCGTAGAACACGGCGAAGCCGGCGAGCAGGAGCGGATCGAAGCCGGTCAGCGGCAAATAGAGCAGCGACAGCCCGCGCAGTCCGTAATACCAGAACAGAAGCCAGCGATTGTCGTAACGGTCGGACAGCCAGCCGGACAGCAGCGTGCCGGCGAAATCGAACAGGCCGACGAAGGCCAGGAACCCCGCCGCACTGACCGGGCGGATGCCGTAGTCGCCGCAGATCGATACCCAGTGCGTCTGGATCAGGCCGTTGGTCGACAAGCCGCAGACAAAGAAGGTCACGAACAGCACCCAGAAGACATAGGAGCGGGCGGCGTCGCGCAAGCCAAGTAGCGGCGCTGACACGAGTGTCAGCAGGCCAGCCGTGCGAGGTGGGGCGGCTTGGTAGGTACCACCCAGCGGAGCGAGACCGACATCGGCCGGCCGGTCGCGCATCAAGACCAGCACGCCGATCAGCGCGACGGAGAGGAGGGCGACGACAAGGCCCAGGGCGACCCGCCATCCCCACGCCTCGGTGGCCGCGGCGATCACCGGCAGGAAGATGAGCTGCCCGGTGGCATTGGACGCGGTGAGCAGGCCGACGACCAAGCCGCGTCGGCTGACGAACCAGCGGGTTGCCACCGTTGCGCCAAGCACCTGCGCGGTCATGCCGGTGCCGAAGCCGATAACGAGCCCCCAGAACAGCATCAACTGCCAGAGCTCGGTCATGGTGACCGAGAATCCGAAGCCGGCGATAATCAGGAAAAGAGCCGTGACAACGACCCGGCGAACGCCAAATCTGTTCATCAGCGCTGCCGAGAAAGGACCCATCAGGCCGAACAGGACCAGGCGGACCGCGAAGGCGGTCGAGATATCTGAGTTCTTCTAGCCGAACTCGGCTTCGAGCGGCCGCAGCATGACGCCCGGCGCTCCAAGGGCGCCTGCCGTTGCCAACATGGTGACGAAGGTGATGGCGGCGACCACCCAACCATAGTGGATGTTGCGACGGGCAAAGAAGGCCGGGGAGGCGAACGTCGTCATCGGCAGGCTTTCGTGGAAAGGGAGCGGCGGGCCTTAAAGAGCGCCGGAAACGGCGGTGATCGCCCTGATCTGGTCGGGACCGAGCATGGCCTCGATCTCGGCCTGCGCCGTCTGCCAGAGCGGCGCGGCAGCGGCAAGACGAAGACGGCCCGTTTCGGTGAGCGTCAACATGCAGCGCCGGCCGTCGCCACAACGGGTTTCCTCGACGAGGTCATACTTTTCCAGCACCTGCGCGTTGCGGCCGATGGTGGACCGGTCGAGATCGCAGGCGGCCGCGAGTTCGGAAATCGAAAGCTCCCCGGCACGATCGATCTTCTTCAAGAGCTTGTACTGGGCAAGCGTCAGCCCGACCTCGGCGAGGTGCCGGTCGTATATGGCGGTCGTCTTGCGCGCCGCGGTTCTGAGGAGATCGCAGTAGCAGGGTGAGTCCATGAAGCGGGTATATACCCCTATCTGTTTTCCCGCAAGCCCTGGTTACCGACCGGTGAGGGAGTGGGCGAAGGGCGGAACACCTGTCCGGCGCCATGACCTCCGCGTCATGAACGCCGACCTTCGAAGAAGAAACATGCACGCGTGGGTTCCACTGGCGACGTTGGGGCTCCCAAGGTTGTCGGCAGGTGCGAGTATAGGCGGAAGGACTTATTGACGACCAATGTAACCGGTTACATCATGACATTCGGGCAGTGAGGGCCCATGGGATCGTATCGCGCCTCGGCGGTGCCTGGGTGACGATCCCGGAGGAAACGACAGCAACGACATGGGCCGGCGGGCCGGAGAACCGGTTCGCGGCGCGTCAGGGAGGCGACAATGAAATCAGTTCTGTTGGCGGCGGGCATCGCCGTGGCCGCGGTCAGTGCAGCGTCGGCGGCCGAGACTTTCACCATCGGCCTGTCGAATGGCTGGGTCGGCAGCGAGTGGCGCACGCAGATGATCGAGGAGGCGCAGGCCGCCGCCAAGGCGTGGGCCGACAAGGGCGTCACCGTCAATGTCGTCGTGCAGTCGGCCAACGTCGACGTGCAGGGCCAGATCGGCAACGTCCGCAACTTCATCAACCAGGGCGTCGATGCCATCATCATCAACCCGAACAGCCCGACGGCGTTCGACCCGATCTTCGCCCAGGCCAAGGCGAAGGGCATTCTGGTGGTCGCGACCGATGCCGAGGTGTCGTCGAAGGATGCCATCTACGTCGGCATCGACCAGAAGGGCTGGGCAATGAAGTCGGCCGAGTGGCTAGCCGACACGCTGGGCGGCAAGGGCAATGTCGTCACCATCAACGGCGTTGCCGGCCACCCGGCCAACCAGATGCGCGTCGAGGGCTACACGGAAGTCTTCAAGAAATTCCCGGACATCAAGATCCTCAACGAGGCCAACGCCAACTGGGACCAGGCGCAGGGTCAGCAGACGGCGCAGACGCTGCTCGCCACCTATCCCGACATCAACGGCATCTGGGTGCAGGACGGCATGGCGGCCGGCACATGGCGCGCCATCATGGCCGCCGGCAAGCAGAAGTCGATCGTTGCCACCGGCGAGATCCGCAAGGACTTCATGGATCTCTGGTCGAAGGAAGGCCTGACTTCGGGTGCTTCCGTAAACCCGCCGGGCGTGATGGCCTCGGCGCTCAACGTCGCGGTCCTCAAGCTGCAGGGCAAGGAGTTCAAGGACGACATCTTCGGTGGTGTCTATGGCAACGCCATCTACATCCCGATCCCGTTCGTCTCCAATGACAACCTCGCCGAGAAGCTGAAGGAAGCCGAAGGCAAGCCGGGCTACTGGTCGGTGACAGACGTCGTGTCGATCGACGACGCGGCCAAGTTCTTCAAGTAAACTCCTGAGCGGGCCGGCCCTTCTTCCTCCCGGACCGGCCCGTCCTTTTCGCCTTGTCCGGCGCGCGCGGTCTTGCGTGCGACGGATGTCTGTTGCCGATCCGATCCGGATGCGTCCGATGCAACCTGCCCTTCGAGCCAGCGACATATCCAAGAGCTTTGGCGCCGTGCACGCGCTCGACAGGGCTCGCCTGACCGTGGAGCGCGGTGAGATCCATGCGCTGCTCGGCGCCAATGGCTGCGGCAAGTCGACGCTCTGCAAGATCATCGCCGGCACGGTCGGTCTCGATGCCGGCGAGGTGCTGATCGATGGACAGTTGGCGGCGCTCGGTTCACCGAATCTCGCCGAAGAGCAAGGCGTGGCGCTGTTCTACCAGGAGCTTTCGCTCGTACCGCAGCTTTCGCTGGGCGAGAACATCTTCCTCGGCCGCGAACCGCGCGATCGCCTTGGCTTCACCGACCGCGCCGCCATCCAGCGCCAAACCGAGGCGTTGATCGACCGCGTCGCAGCGGTAGCCGGCAAGGGTTTCAGGCCAGACGCCCGTGTTTCCGACCTCTCTCCGGACCAACGCCAACTGGCCGAAATCCTCAAGGTCCTGGCGCGCAAGCCGAAGATCATCATCTTCGATGAGGCGACGGCAACCCTCGATCGCCGGCAGGTCGAGGTGTTCTTCGATATCCTGCGCGAGCTCAAGGCCGAGGGTGTCTCGTCCATTTTCATCTCGCACCGCATGGACGAGGTCTTCGCCATCGCCGACCGCATCACCGTGATGCGCAACGGCGCGACCGTGGCCGAGTTCGCCGCCGCCGAAACCGATCGCTATGCGGTGGTCTATGCCATGGTCGGCGAGACCGGCGCCATCGCTGCGTCCGTTCGGGATCACAAACCTCTGGAAGGCGACACTCGCCTCGTGGTGAAGGACGCCCGGGCGGCCCGACTGGGGCCGGTCTCGTTCACGGCTCAGCGCGGGGAAATTCTCGGGCTTGGAGGACTGCATGGGCAGGGGCAGAAAGCGTTGCTCGCCGGCCTCTTCGGCGCCGAGCCGTTTCAGGGCGGCTCTGTGAGCCTTGATGGCGTCGATGTCACGGCCCGTCGGCCTGCCGACGCGATGGCCCGTCGCATCGCCTATGTTTCGGGTGATCGCGGTCGTGACAGCGCGTTGCCCGGCCGCTCGATCCTGGAGAACACCGCGATAGCAAGCCTGGTGCGCGAGAGACGGCATGTCGTGCCCGGGGCGGTTTTCCGCGAGCGCTTCACCGAGGTGTTGGCCGGGCTCAACACCCGCTACGCCGGTCTCGACGCGCCGATCGGCTCGCTCAGCGGCGGCAACCAGCAAAAGGTGTTCATCTCGCGCTGGCTGTCGCCGGCTCCAGGCCTCCTGTTGCTGGACGACCCGACCAAGGGGATCGATCTTGGCGCCAAGGGCGACTTCTATCTCCTCGCACGCAAGCTGGCCGACGAAGGAGCGACCGTGATCATCTACTCCTCCGAAGACAGCGAACTGCTTTCCCTGTGCGATCGGGTGCTGGTGTTGAACGGTGGCGCCATCACTGCCGATCTCGTCGGCGACCGACTGACGCCCTTCGAACTGACGCGCGCTTCCTACGGAGACGCGGCATGATCGGGCTCAACAAACTCGGCGGCCGCACCTGGGTCGTGACGGCGGCGGCGCTGATCATTCTCCTCGTCATCAACGCCGTGCTCCAGCCCAACTTCCTGGAACCCTCGGTCGTCCAGTCGAACCTGACCACTTTCCTTCCGCTGGTTCTGGTGGCCATCGGCCAGACCTACGTCATTCTGGGCGGCGACATAGACTTGTCGGTCGGCGCCATCGTTGCGCTGGTCAATGTCGTGACTGTCACGGTGATCGCCGGGCTCGGGGGCGATGGCACAGCCGTCGTCATCGGCCTTGTGGCCGGCATGGGCGTCGGTGCAGCCTGCGGTCTCGTCAACGGCCTGATCATTGCCGGCCTGCGCTTCCAGCCGATCGTGACCACGTTTGCGACGTCGATCGTCTTCTCGGGTCTTGCGCTCTGGGTCCTGCCGCAGGCGGGCATGCCGGTGCCCGAGCCCTACTGGCGCACCTATGCAGGCTCGATCCTCGGCGTTCCTACCGTGTACGTCATTTACATCGTCGCCTTTCTGATCGCCGCCTTCCTGGCCGCGCGGCCGTTCGCGACCCGCCTCAAGGCGGTTGGTGGCCTCAGGACCGCCGCCTTTCAGACCGGCCTCGACCTCGGACGGCTACGGGTTTCGGCTTTCATGCTGTCTGGCTTGTTCGGCGCTTTCGCCAGCCTCTGCCTTACCGGCGAAACGGCGAGCGGCGATCCCCTCATGGGGCAGACGCTGGCGATGTCGGCGATTTCTGCCGTGGTGCTGGGAGGGACGGCGCTTGCCGGCGGCGTCGGCGGCACGCTGGGCTCGGTGCTCGGCGCCTGGGTGATCGGCATGATCGGTTCGGTCATCTTCTTTGCCGGGCTGCCGTTCGAATACCAGACCCTTGTCCAGGGTCTCATCATTCTCGCCGCTCTGGCCGGCGGCGTCCTCGTCACCCGGCGCTGAGGAGGAAGAGCCATGAGCCGCTTCGTCGACCTCGCGAAAAACCCGCTGTTGATCTCCTCGGTCGCCATCCTCGCCCTGCTGATCATCGGCGAGCTGGTGTCGCCCGGCTTTGCGCGCGGCGACCAGATCGTGCGCCTGCTCACCGTTTCCGCCATCCTCGGCATCGCCGCGGCCGGGCAGAACCTCGTCATCCTCGGTGGGCGCGAGGGCATCGATCTTTCCATCGGCGCAGTCATTTCGCTCGGCGCTGTGATCGCCGGCAACGTGATGAGTGGATCCGACGCGGCCATACCCCTGGCCTTCGCCGCCGCCTGTTGCGCTGGGTTTCTGATCGGTCTCGTCAACGGTCTCGGCGTTACCTATCTGCGCATTCCGCCGTTAGTCATGACGCTGGGCATGATGGGCGTCATCCAGGGCGGCCTCGTCGTGTTGTCGCGCGGTGTGCCCTCGGGCAACGCGGCGCCGGCCTTGATGGCCTTCGTCAACCGTTCGGCCTTTCTCGGCATCCCCGGTATCCTGTTCGTCTGGGCGGCGATCATCGTGCTGATGGCGCTCATGCTGAAGCGGACGCGCTTCGGCTGGTCAATCTACGCCGTCGGGTCCAACGAAAACGCCGCCATCCTGACCGGCCTGCCGGCTCGCCGCATTCGCGTACTCCTCTACGGTCTCGCCGGTCTGTTCGGTGGCTTCACCGGTGTCTGCGTCATCGGCTACACCGGCAACTCGTTCATCAGCGTCGGTGACCAGTACGTGCTGCCGTCGGTGATCGCCGTGGTGATCGGCGGCACGTCCCTGGCTGGCGGTGCCGGCTCCTATACCGGGACGGCGCTTGGTGCCATCGCGCTCGTCCTGCTGCAGAGCGTGCTCACCACGCTCAATCTGGAGTTCTGGGGACGGCAGGTGATCTTCGGTGGAACGCTGCTACTGCTGATGCTGCTTTACGGGCGGCAGGCGCGGCTGAGGGTCTGATCGCCATGTCGGGATCCGCCAATATTCGCGATGTCGCGGCCATGGCCGGCGTTTCGGTGGCGACCGTGTCGCGCACCCTCAAGAACCCGGATCTCGTGCGGCCGGAAACGCGCGAAACCGTGCTGCGCTGCGTCGCCGCGCTCGGCTTCGTGCCGAACGCCCAGGCGCGCCATTTCCGGCGACAGGCCACCGACACGGTGATCCTGCTGGTGCGCGACATCTCCAACCCGTTCTATCTCGACGTCTTCAAGGGGGTGGAGGATGTCGCCTCTTCGGCCGGCTACAAGGTGCTGATGGGTGACGCGCGTTCGGATCCGGCCCGGGTTCACCACTATATCGAGATGGTGCGGGAACGGCACGCCGACGGGCTCATCCTGATGACCGGATCGATGCCTGTGGAACTCGAGGATGCCGGTTTGCCACCGATGGTGGTGGCGCTCGAGTATCTGCCCACCCGCAAACTGCCGACCGTGCTGATCGACAACGAAGGCGCCGCTGCCATGGCGACCCGGCATCTTCTCGATCTCGGTCACACCGCGATCGCCCATCTCAGCGGTCCGGTGCCGGAGGTGATGAGCGTCGCCCGCGTCGCCGGTTGGCGCAAGACGCTGACCGACGCCGGCGTTCCGCCCGACGAGCGGCTCGCCGTTCGGGGCGACTTCAGTCTTGCCTCGGGTGAGGCGGCGGTCGACGAACTCTATGGTCGGGGCGTTTTCTTCTCGGCCATTTTTGCCTCCAACGACGAAATGGCCGTCGGCGCCATCAACCGGCTAAGGGAGCGAGGCGTCTCCGTGCCTGGCGGCGTTTCGGTGATCGGTTTCGATGACACGATCTTTGCCGTCGCCTGCAACCCGCCTCTGACCACCGTTCGGCAGCCGCAGCGCGACATCGGCGTCGAGGTCATGCGGCTGATGATCGAGCGATTGGAGGGGCGCCTCGCACCGGACGCCCAGGTGGTCATGCCGACCGAGCTCGTCGTTCGGTCGTCGACCGCACCCGCCAAGCCGGACGGCCGAATGGTCGCCGGTCAATGATAAACGACTGGGAGGACCAGAAATGACGACCGATTTCCCGCGCCAGACCCTCCGTATCGGTTTCGTGGGTAGTGGCTTCATCGCCCATTTCCATCTGAAATCGCTTGTCGGCGTCCGAAACGTCGAGGTGACCGGCGTCTACTCGCCGACCGAGGGAAAGCGCCGTGCCTTTGCCGAAGCGGTGGGCGATCTCGATCTCGGCACATGTACCGCGCACCCGACGCTGGAAGCGCTGCTGACGGCGCCGGACGTCGATGCCATCTGGGTGCTGTCACCGAACTACACCCGCCTCGACGTGATGCGGGCCCTGCATGATCTCAAGGTGGCCGGCCGCTCGACCATCTACGCCGTCGCGTGCGAGAAGCCGCTTGCCCGTACCCTGCGCGAGGCGCGCGAGATGCTGCGGCTCGTCGAGGACGCTAGGCTCATCCACGGATACCTTGAGAATCAGGTGTTCTCGACGGCGGTTCTGCGCGGCAAGGACATCATCTGGCGTCGCGCCGTGCCATCCGCCGGCCGTCCCTATCTGGCGCGCGCTGCGGAAGAGCATGCCGGCCCGCACGAGCCCTGGTTCTGGAAGGGCGATCAGCAAGGGGGCGGGGTGCTGCTCGACATGATGTGCCACTCGGTCGAGGTGGCGCGCTTTCTGCTGACGCGGCCGGATGCGCCGCGCTCGTCGCTGAAGCTGAAGTCGGCGACGGGTGCGATTGCCTCTCTCAAATGGACGCGGCCGAACTACGCGGCCGAGCTCAAGGAGCGCATGGGGGCGACCGTTGACTATGCGCGTCGAGCCAGCGAGGACTTCGCGCGCGGCATGATCACCCTGGAAGACGATCTCGGCCAGGAGGTCATCATCGAGGCGACGACCTCGTGGGCCTATGTCGGCGCCGGCTTGCGCATCCAGCTGGAGCTTCTGGGGCCGGAGTATGCGCTCGAGTTCTCCTCGCTCAATACCGGCCTCAAGGTGTTCATGTCGCGTCGGATCAGCGGCAGCGAGGGCGAAGATCTCGTCGAGAAACAGAATGCCGAGCAGGGATTGATGCCGGTGCTGGAGGACGAGGCCGGCGTTTATGGCTACACCGACGAGAACCGCCACATGGTCGAGCGCTTCCGCAAGGGGCAGGCGCCCGACGAGACCTTTGCCGACGGCGTGGCGGTGATCGAGATGCTGATGGCGCTCTACAAGTCGGCCGAAGAAGGGCGCACGGTCTATTTCGACCGCGAGGACCTTTCCGACTTCGTGCCGGCGGTCGGCCGGCCCGAGTAAGCGGCTGCTATGCCTCCTGCGCTAGAAACTCCTGGCGCAGGAGGCCGTAGCAAACCGACCCGGTGACGGAGCCGTCGGGATGACGCTTGTCGGCGCGCACGTGTCCCTCCTGACGCATGCCCAGTCCTTCGGCGATGCGCCGGCTGGCAATGTTGGTGTCGTCGCACCAGATCCCGACGCGCTGGGCGCCGCATTCGTCAAAGAGAGAGGCGACCGTGGCCGTCGCGGCCTCACGGATGTAGCCCTGCCTGACATGGGCTTGATCGCAGAAATAGCCGACAAGGTAGCCGGGCAGTTCGGCATTGCTGACCCCGACATAGATCTGCCCGACAAAAACGCCATCCTGGCGCCGAAAGACGCCAAGAAAGGCAGCCCGGCCCGCTTTTGCCTCATCGTCGAAATCACGAATGGCAGCCGCGGCGTCGGCTTCCGTTGCGATCTTCATCGCGGCGTTGTCTCGCTCGTGGCGTGACAGGTGTTCGCGGTTGCGTTGTGCCATGGCTGCGTACCAACCGGCGTCGTCCGTGGTGTAGCGACGGAGGGTCAGGCGTTCGGTGTCAAGACTGGCGGGGAGGGCGGGCATCGGAGAAAACTCACTTGAAGGTCGTTATCGCCCAGGACTGGACTTCTGTTCCAACGTCGTCAATTGTCGTGTTTCTCCTGACAGGTTGCGCGCATGGACGGATGGCGCGTTTAGGGGCACTGCTTTCGAAGAAATCGGTGCGTTGCCAGCAATGGTTACACTTTTCAACCTCTTTTGATTTGCGGGCCGGAGCGGAAGCAGTCCAAATCGCAACGGTTCGAAATAGGGATAGTCAGAGCAGCCATGATTTTGCGCGCGGATACGACGGTTAGCGGTTCTTCCTTCTTCCGTCGCGCAGCGGGGATCAGTGTCCCGCTTCTCGGCCTGCTTCTGGCAGGCTGTGCGGTCGGCCCCGATTACATGGTGCCTCGGCTTACACTGCCGGCGAGCTGGAGTTCTTCCGCTGCCGAGACGCCGGCAAGGCCGGTTGAACTCGGGCGCTGGTGGGAGCGTCTCGGCGACAAGGAGCTCAACGCTCTGGTCGAGGAGGCCGTCGCAGGCAATCTTGACGTTGCCGCCGCCAAGGCCAGGATCCGCGCGGCACGTGCCACGGAACGACAGACGAATGCTGCACTGGCACCATCCGCCGATGCGTCTTCCTCGGCCTCGCGGCAGAGATCGCAGGGCGACGTCGGCAACCAGTTCAAGGGTGGCTTCGATGCGTCGTGGGAGCTCGATCTGTTCGGCGCCAACGCGCGATCGTCGGAAGCCGCGAGCTACGGGCGTCAGGCGGCCGACGAGGATCTCAACTCGGTTCTCCTGACCTTGATCGGCGACGTCGCCTCCAACTATGTGGCGGCGCGCGGCTATCAGGCACGCATGGCGCTGGCGAGACAGACTGCCGCCTCGCAACGCGAAACGGCCGGGCTCACCCGGAAGAAGTTCGAGGCGGGCTCGGCTTCGGCGGTCGACGTTTCCAACGCCGAGGGACAGGCGGCGAGCACGGAGGCCAAGCTACCGGACCTGCAGACGGCCTATTCCGAAGCCGTCCATCGCCTGGCGGTTTTGACCGGCCGCGCCCCGTCGGAACTCGACGCCCGCATGAAGCGGGGCGGAGCCATCCCGAGGCCGCGCCAGCCCGTGCCGACCGGATTGCCTGCCGATCTTCTCACCAACCGGCCGGACATCCGCAAGGCTGAGCGCGAGTATGCGCAAGCGACCGCCAAGATCGGTGCCGCCGCAGCCGCGCGCTATCCAGCGATCAGCCTCTCAGGCGCCATCGCGACCACAGCGACGAGCGTCGGCGATCTCGGCAAGTCTTCGTCGATCTCCTGGAGCCTGGGGCCATCGCTGTCGGTGCCGATCTTCAATGCCGGCAAGCTTGCCGCGGCGCAGGAAGCGGCCGAGGCCACCCGCGACCAGTATTTCGTCGCCTACAAGGCGGCCGTGCTCGGGGCGCTGGAAGATGTCGAGAACGCCATCGTCGCCTTCCGGCAGGAGCGCATCAAGTATGGCCGTCTGGCTGCCGCCACTCAGGCCTATCGCAAGGCGTCCGAGCTGGCGCAGTCGCTCTATCAGTCGGGTTCTTCCAGCTTCCTCGATGTGCTCGATGCCGAACGGTCGCTTTACTCTGCGGAGGACTCCTTGCTCACCAGCACGGTTGCCATTGCCGATAACTACATCGCCCTCAACAAGGCGCTTGGCGGTGGTTGGGACGGAACGGTCGATGCTTCAAGGCCGGAAGTGGTGGACACCAACACCGGCCCGCGTCTGCGCAGGGTGGCCGCCAACTGATCCAATGGCCTTGGGCCGCGAGCCGGCGCTTCCCCGGTAGACCCGTGAAACGATGTCCTCTCTTGCGTCCGTCAAACTCAACACCCTAAGCCTGACCCTTATCCTTGCCGCCCTTACGGCTTTCGCACCGCTTTCGACCGACATGTATCTCGCGAGCTTTTCCAGCCTCGCCGAGACCTTCGGCACAGACGAAGGCAGGGTGCAGCTTTCGCTGTCCGTGTTCTTTTTCGGCCTGTCGGTTGGTCAGCTCATCTACGGTCCCCTGGTCGATCGCTTCGGTCGCAAGCCGCCTCTGATCGCCGGTCTCGTGATCTTCACCCTGGCCTCGGCCGCCATTGTCGTCGCGCCGACCGTCGAGAGCTTCATAGCCTTGCGTCTCTGTCAGGCACTCGGCGGCTGCGCCGGCATGGTGGTGAGCCGCGCCATCGTTGCGGACCTGTTCGACGAGCACGGCAGCGCCCGCTTTCTGTCGCAGATGATGCTCGTGCAAGGCCTTGCCCCGATCGTCGCGCCGCTTCTCGGGGGATATATCCTGGCTGTGGCGCCATGGGAGGCGATCTTCGTCGTCCTGACGCTGTTCGGCGTCGGTTGCCTCGTGGCCACGCTGCGTGGGCTGCCGGAAACGCTGCCGCCGGACCGGCGACATGCCGTGGGCATCGCCGGGATTGGCCGCGCCTTTGGCGAAGTCATTGCCAACCGTGCCTTCATGGCCCCGGCGCTGTCCGGTGCTTTCGCGGCTGCCTGCATCTTTGCCTTCATCACCGGATCCCCTTTCGTCTACATGCATCTGCATGGCGTCGACCAGCAGCACTATGGCTGGTTGTTCGGACTCAACGCTTTCGGCATGATTGTCGCTTCTCAGCTCAATCGGTTGTTGCTGAGGTGGTTTTCGACGCGGAGGGTCATGGCCGGCGCACTTGCCTTCAACGTCGCCATGGGCATCGTTCTCGTCGCCCTGGCTGCGGATGTGCCGCTGCCGATGCTTGTCGCCCTCCTGATGCTCTGTCTGTCGACGGGGCCGTTGATCGGCGCCAACTCGACGGCGATCGCCATGAGTCACGTGGGCGCGCATCGCGGCACGGCATCGTCGGTTCTCGGCGTCATGCAGTTTGCCGTCGCCAGCCTTGCCAGCGCCGCCGTCGGGCTGCTGCATAATGGAACCGTCTATCCGATGGTGGGTATCATCCTCGCCGGAGGGGTGCTCGCCTCGTTGGCCTACTACATGGGGCGCCACGCATGACTGCCGCACCGCGCAAACGCAAGAGCCGTCGCGGCCTGATCCTGTTGATGGCGCTCGTCATCCTTGGGGTCGGCGCGTATGTCCTCAGGAGCTCCTATTACGCGGCTCCAGCTGTCACGATGATGACCGCAACCGTTTCGCGGGGCAGCGTCGAGGAGACCGTATTGGCGACGGGCCAGGTGCGACCGGTGAAGCTGGTCGCGGTCGGCGCGCAGGTGTCAGGCCGCATAACCTCGCTCGAGGTTGATCTCGGCGATCGGGTGAAGGCCGGCGATCTCATCGCGGAGATCGACTCGGTGACACAGCAGAACGACCTCAGGAAGGCCCGGGCGTCGCTTGCCAGCGTTCGCGCCCAACGATCCGAGAAGGAGGCGTCGCTGTTGCTGGCCCAGCAGACTCTGGAGCGCCAGCAGACCATGGCCAGTCAGAACGCCATCGCGCGGGCCGACCTCGAGAGCGCGGAGGCGACCGTCAAGACGACGGAGGCCCAGATCGCCGCCCTCGATGCGGAAATCCAGTCCTCGGAGGTGGCGGTGGAGACGGCAGAGGCCAACCTCGGCTATACCCGCATCACTGCGCCGATCGACGGCACGGTTCTCGCCGTGGTCAGCCAGGCCGGCCAGACCGTCAATGCCGCCCAGTCGGCTCCGACCATCGTCGTGCTGGGGCAGCTCGACACCATGACGGTGCGGGCCGAGATATCGGAGGCTGACGTCGTGCATGTGGCGCCGGGCCAGAAAGTCTATTTCACCATCATCGGCGACCCCGAACGTCGTTATGATGCGACGCTCGAAAGCATCGACCCCGCCCCGGAGTCGATCCGCACCGACGCGGACATCACGTCGTCGAGTTCTTCGTCGTCATCGAGTTCGTCGTCCTCCGCCATCTACTACTACGGCAACTTCAGCGTTCCCAATCCCGACGGACGTCTCCGGACCTACATGACCGCCGAGGTGAACATCGTGCTCGGACGTGCCGAGAACGCGCTGACCGTACCGGCCGCCGCGCTGGGCGCGCGCGGTTCCGATGGAAGCTATCGGGTCAGGGTGTTGAATGCCGACGGCAGCACGACGGAGCGGCGGGTGGAAGTCGGTCTCAACGACAAGGTCACGGCAGAGGTGAAGTCCGGACTTGCCGAGGGCGACAAGGTGGTGACCGGTGAAATGACAGCCGCCCAACGGGCAGCGGCCTCGTCATCGCTGAGGCTCGGGCGCGGCGGCGGTGGACCGCCGCCGGGGATGTGAGCCATGGCCGAACTCATCCGGCTGGAAAAGCTTCGGCGTGATTTTCCTTCGGGCGACGGCACGATTACCGTGCTGAAGGACCTCGATCTCGTGATCGAGGCGGGCGAGATGGTGGCCATCGTCGGCGCGTCCGGTTCCGGCAAGTCGACGCTGATGAACATCCTTGGCTGCCTCGACCGGGCGACGGCCGGCAGCTATCGCATCTCGGGCCGTGAAACCGCCTTGCTGGAACCGGATGAGCTCGCCGCTCTCCGGCGTGAGCATTTCGGCTTCATTTTCCAGCGCTATCATCTGCTGGGCGAACTCGATGCGCTCGCCAACGTGGAGATCCCGGCCATTTACGCCGGCATGGCGCCGCGCGATCGACGGGCGCGGGCGGAACAACTGCTCGACCGGCTCGGCATGAGCGACCGCACGGACCATCGTCCGGGGCAGCTTTCCGGCGGACAGCAGCAACGCGTCTCCATCGCCCGTGCCCTGATGAACGGCGCCAACGTCATCCTGGCCGACGAGCCCACCGGCGCCCTCGACAAGCATTCCGGCGAAGAGGTGCTGCGCATCCTCGAGGAGCTGAACGCCGAGGGCAAGACGATCATCATCGTCACCCATGACATGAATGTCGCAAGCCGCGCCCGCCGCATCATCGAGATTTCCGACGGCGTCATCCTCAGCGACCGCAAGAGCGACGCGACGGAGGCGCGAGTGCCAGCGGCTGCTCCCGCCCCGCAGGGAGGGCAGCCAAAACGCGGCGGCTACCTGCGCTCAATGGTCGATCGCTTCAAGGAAGCGTTGCGCATGGCCGTGCTGGCCATGGCGGCTCATCGGTTAAGGACCTTTCTCACCATGCTCGGCATCATCATCGGCATCGCGTCGGTGGTGTCCGTCGTGGCGATCGGGCAGGGCACGCAACAGCAGGTGCTCGCGAACATTTCCAGCCTGGGCACCAACACGCTGGAGATTTTCGCCGGCCGCAACTTCGGCGACACCCGTTCCGGCAAGATCACCACGCTGGTCGTTTCCGACGCAGAGGCGTTGGCACGGCAGAGCTATGTGGCAGCCGTAACGCCGACCGTCTCCACAAACGAAACACTGCGCGTCGGATCGCTAGAGGCCAATGCGCTCGTCAACGGCGTCGGCGAGCAGTATTTCGCCGCGCGCGGCACCAAGCTGGCCGAGGGCAGTTTCTTCGATGCCCGGTCGGTGCGCAACCGGGCGGTGGACGTCGTCATCGACGAGAACACCCTCAAGACGCTGTTCGCTGACAGCCAGACATCGCCAGTGGGGCAGGTGCTGCTGATCGGCAATGTGCCCGCGCGCATCGTCGGCGTCACCCAACCGCAGCAGGGTGGGTTCGGCTCCAGCCAGAATCTCTCGGTCTATCTACCCTACACCACGGTGCAGACACGCTTTCTCGGCAACATGTCGCTGCGGTCTATCACCGTCCGCGTCGCCGACGACGTCGATACCAGCCTGGCCGAGCAGGACGTCACGCGCTTTCTGACGCAGCGCCATGGAAGCCAGGATTTCTTCATTCTCAACACCGACGACATCCGCCAGACGATCACCTCGACGACGCAGATGCTGACGCTGCTGATCGCGGCCATTGCCGTCATCTCGCTGGTGGTCGGCGGTATCGGGGTGATGAACATTATGCTCGTCTCGGTATCGGAGCGGGTGAGCGAGATCGGCGTTCGCATGGCCGTTGGTGCCCGGCAGGGTGACATACTCCAACAGTTCCTCATCGAGGCCGTCCTGGTTTGCCTTGTCGGTGGCCTCTTGGGCATCGGCGCCGCCTTCGGCATCGGTCAGCTCGTGAAGCTCATTTCCAGCGACTTTGCGCTGATCTATTCGACAACGTCGATTGTGGCCGCCTGCCTCTGCTCCACGCTGATCGGCGTGGTGTTCGGCTTCCTGCCGGCCCGCAATGCTTCGCAGCTGGATCCGGTCGTCGCATTGTCGCGCGACTGACGATCCCGACAAGACCTTTGGGCGCCGCCGCATAGCGGCCGGGCCGACATGCATTTCTGCCTGCCATCAGTAAATCAGTCGATTGACTGAAATGGCACAGGGTGTAGATTGGTGGCATGACAAAGCCACCATCAACCGATGCCGCCCGTAACGACGGAACCCGAGAAAAGCTCCTTCTCGCCGCGCTCAACCTGTTCGGCCAGTACGGCTTCGAGGGCGTTTCAACCCGCAAGCTTGCCGAGCTGGCAGGCGTCAACCTTCAGGCGATCAACTACTATTTCGGCAACAAGCGTGGCCTCTACAATGCCGTTGCCGACTACCTGATCGAGCGGTTGCAGGTGCGCATCGGCGAACGTCGGAAGATGGTGCTCGGCCGCTTCGCCGAAGCTCAGTTCGGCGGGCGACCGATCGATGCCGAGGAGGCGCGCGCCATTCTGACTACGCTCGGCGAAGCCATGTTGACGCTGTTCGCCGAAGATGAGTCGGCCGTGTGGGTTCGCTACATGGTTCGCGAACAGGCCGAACCGACCGAGGCCTACGATCGAATCTACACCGGGTTCATGCAGCCGATGCTGACGGCCGTGCGCCATCTCGTCGGCATCCTTCTCGAAGCCGACCCCAACTCCGAACGGGTCCGATTGCGGACGCTGTCGCTGGTCGGCTCGCTGATCGTCTATCGCGTCGGCCGAGCGACCATCCTTCGCGAGATGGAATGGTCGGCAGTCGGTTCGAAGGAAACCGCGGCGATCCGCAGTATCGCCGGCGAACTCGTCGCAAGCATCCATCCCATCGGGGAAAGTGCAACATGAACAAGATCGTCCCCGTCGTCCTGCTTCTCGCAGCCGCTGGCGCCGGCGCTGCCTGGTACCTCGGCGTGCCGCAGCGCTACGGCTATTTTGCACCAGCGCCGCCGACGCAAGTGATCTATGGCAATGTCGACATCCGCCAGGTGTCGCTGGGCTTTCGTGTCGGTGGCCGGCTGGCCGCCGTGGTGGGGGAGGAGGGTGACGCCGTGAAGGCCGGCGACGTTCTGGCTCGTCTGGATTCCAGCCCCTACGAGATCTCCGTCCGAGCCGCCGAGGAGAATGTCGCGGCACACAAGGCGACGCTCGACAAGCTCGAGGCCGGCGCCCGTCCCTCGGAAATTGCCAAGGCGCGGGCCGCCTACGAGGAGCAGGTCGCAAGTCTCGCCAACGCCGAGCTGGCTCTGTCCCGCGCCGACCAACTGCGCAGCCAGGGCACCGTTGCCCAAGCCAGCCTTGATACCGCGACTGCCGCCAAGGACATGGCCAGCGCCCGCGTCGCCAGCGCCAAGGCGGCGCTTTCGCTCATCGAGGAGGGGAGCCGAACGGAAGATATCGCGGCCGCCGAGGCTCAGCTTCGCGCCGCCGAGGCGCAGCGCGACGCCGCCCGCACGTCGCTCGCCGACACCGAACTGAAGGCACCCGCCGACGGCGTGATCCTTTCGCGTATCAGCGAGCCGGGCGCCATCGTTGCCTCCTCGACCAATGTGCTGGTTCTGGCGCTGACCGAGCCGGTCTGGGTGCGTGCCTACGTTTCAGAACCGGATCTCGGCCGCGTCCATCCCGGGCTGAAGGTCAAGGTCACCTCCGACAGCATGACTGGCGCCGGTTATGAAGGACAAGTCGGGTTCATTTCGCCGGTGGCGGAGTTCACGCCGAAGGCGGTCGAGACACCGGATCTGCGCACCGATCTCGTCTACCGGCTCCGCATCATCGTCGACCATCCGGGCAAGGATTTGCGGCAGGGCATGCCGGTGACCGTTCACCTGCCGCCCGCCCCGAGCGAGGCAAAATGAGCACCGCCGCCGAAGGCACGCCCGTCCTTGTTCGTCTCGAAGGGGTCGTCAAACGGTTCGGCGCCGGCGCGCCGGCGCTCGATGACGTGTCGGGCGATATTCATGGCGGCGAGATTACCGGCCTCGTAGGCCCTGACGGGGCTGGCAAGACGACGCTCATCCGCCTGATGACGGGCCTGATGCAACCGGAAGCGGGCAGTATCGCCGTACTTGGGCATGACGCTCGCGCCGAGGCGCCAGCCATTCAGGCGGCGATCGGCTACATGCCGCAACGCTTCGGTCTCTATGAAGACCTGTCTGTTCAGGAGAATCTCGACCTCTATGCCGACATGCGCGGCCTGCCGCACCGCGAGCGGCCCGGTGTCTTCGATGAGTTGCTGACCTTCACGGATCTCAAGCGCTTTACCGGTCGCCTTGCCGGCAAACTTTCCGGCGGCATGAAGCAGAAGCTCGGCCTCGCCTGTGCCTTGATCCGCAAGCCGCGCCTCCTGCTGCTCGACGAGCCGGGCGTCGGCGTCGACCCGATCTCACGGCGCGAACTGTGGAAGATGGTCGAGAACCTGACTGCCGAGGGCATCGGCGTCGTCTGGTCGACCGCCTACCTCGACGAGGCTGAAGCTTGTGATCGCGTACTGCTGATGAACGCCGGCAAGCTGCTCTATGCCGGCACGCCGTCCGGCCTCACGGATCGCGTCGAGGGTAGGGTGCAGCGCCTGACCGGCATCGAGGGAAGTCGTCGCCGGCTGTTGGCTCGGCTGCTCGACGAGGACAATGTGGTCGATGGCGTGATTCAGGGCGAGGCCATCCGGCTGGTCCTGGCCAGCGAGGGTGACGCAGGCGGAATCGCGAGGATCTCTGGCCTCGGTGCGGCTCGCCTCGGCTCTACCGCGCCGCGCTTCGAGGACGCTTTCGTCGACATGCTGGGCGGAGGTCCTGGCGGTCGCTCGGCGCTGGCTGAAGCGCAGACACCACGCGCCGCCGGCGACGGTCGGCCTGTGATCGAAGCCCACGGGCTGACGAAGCGCTTCGGCGATTTCACCGCCGCCGACCACATCACCTTCGATATCCCGCGCGGCCAGATCTTCGGCCTGCTCGGGCCCAACGGCGCTGGCAAATCCACCACCTTCAAGATGCTGTGCGGCCTTCTGAAGCCGTCGGAGGGCGAGGGCAGGGTTGCTGGCTTCGATCTTCGCAGGGACGCGGCCGAGGCGCGCAACCGCTTGGGCTACATGGCGCAGAAGTTCTCGCTCTACGGCGATCTCTCGGTCGCTCAAAACCTGGACTTCTTCGCCGGCGTCTATGGCCTTTCGGGCGCACGCCGGCGCGAGCGCATTGCCATGATGCTGGACATCTTCGATCTGGGGCCGCACGCGACCATGTCGGCCAGGGATCTGCCGCTCGGCCTCAAGCAGCGTCTCGCGCTGGCCGCGGCGGTCATGCACGAACCGGAAGCGCTGTTCCTCGACGAGCCGACGTCGGGCGTCGATCCCATCACCCGCCGCGAGTTCTGGACCCACATCAACGGGCTTGTCGAAAAGGGCGTGACGGTCCTCGTGACCACCCATTTCATGGATGAGGCCGAGTACTGCGACCGCATCTCGCTCATCTATCGGGGCAAGTCGATCGCGCTTGGCTCGCCCGATGAGCTCAAACTCAAGGTGGCGCGGCCAGACCGACCCGACCCGACCATGGAGGACGCCTTCATCGCCCTGATCGAAGAGAGCGAAGGGGAGGCCTCGGCATGAACGCTCATCGTCGAGGGCGAGCCCGCCGTGTTCTGGCGCTTGTTCGCAAGGAAAGTTTCCAGATCGTTCGGGATCCGTCCAGCATCCTGATTGCGCTCGTGTTGCCGCTCATCCTGCTCTTTCTGTTCGGATACGGGGTATCGCTCGACACGACCCGCACCCAGGTCGGACTCGTGCTTGAAGAAACGACGCCGGTCACTCTCGATCTGGCGGCGAGCTTCCAGAACTCCCGCTATTTCGCCGTGACCGTCGGTCGTGATCGGCGCGAGTTCACCTCGGATCTCGTTCAGAGCCGCATCGGTGGCATTCTGGTCATTCCCAGCGGCTTCACCGCCGATCTGACGGCCGCTCGCCATCCTGCGGTGCAGGTGATCGTGGATGGCGCCGACCCCAACACGGCCAACTTCGTCCAGAACTACGCGGCCGGCACCGTCTCCAACTGGGAGGCGCAAAGGGCGGCCGAGCGGGCGCTCACGGCGATGCCGCTGTCTGTCGAACAGCGCTTCTGGTTCAATCCCGAACTCAAGAGCCGCAACTTCCTTGTGCCCGGGTCGATC
>JAUVXG010000018.1 GCA_030603685.1 Pleomorphomonas sp. | reverse complement strand
CTTGTCCCGGCGGGCCAGAACGCGGATGCGCGGTCGTTCGCCGAGCTCCAGGATGGCCAGCGAGAAATCGAGAAGCGTATCGAGGTCGACCTGGAACAGCTCGTCACGCGGATAGCTTTCCAGAATGTTGCGAAGCGCCCGTCCGGAATGGCTCTCCGGGTCAAACCCGGCACGGGCCATGATCGTCCCCACCTTGCGTCGAAGGTAGGGAATGGAGTGGGTGGAACGGGTATAGGCCGAGGCGGTGAACAGGCCGAGCAGCCGGATCTCGCTGACGAGGCGACCGTGAGCGTCGTAACGCTTGATGCCGATGTAGTCGAGATAGGCGTGGCGGTGGACGCGCGCCTTGACGTTGGCCTTGGCGACGATCAGCGGCTCGGCCTGCCTGAGGAATTCGGTGATCTCCGGCGTCACCTGCACCATTTCGCGGCCGCGCCGCAGCACCCGGACCTCCGGATCGCGCAGAAGACCGTAACCGCCCGTCGGAATAAGCGAGGTGAGTTCGTCACCGCTTCCGTCGACGCCGACCGCATATTCCCGGAGACCAAGGAAGGTGAAATTGTCGGCGTTGAGCCAGTTCAGGAACTCGACCGCCTCGGCTACCGCCTCCGGAGGCAACGGCGGTGGCGTGTGCCGGTAGACGTTGATCACCGACTTGACCAGCGCCTGCATGCGCGGCCAGTCGTCGACGGCGGCGCGCACCTCGGTGAGCAGACCGTCGAGCCGCGTTTCCAGCTGGGCGGCGGCGATGGCATCGGGCAGGCGGGCAATGTGGATGTGGATGAAGCTCTCGCGGCTCGCATCCGGATCGTCGCCGAGCGACAGGAGGCGGCCGCTCATGCCGCGCACCACGGAGAGAATCGGATGCACCATAAGGCGCACCTCGATGCCGGCGTCGGTCAGTTCCTGCATGACCGAGTCGACGAGAAACGGCATGTTGTCGTTGAGAACGTCGACGACCGTCACTTCCCTGCGGTGGCTGGCTTCTTCATCCCATGTGGGGTTGTAGATGCGGATCGAGTGGATGCCCGGCACCCTCAGCGACAGGCTCGACATGGCCCCCTCGGCGAAGGCGACCAACTCGTTCGCCGTATAGGCAACGACGTCCTCGGCGGCGCCCTTGCCGTAGAGGGTCTTCAAAAGGCTGGCGACTTCCGGCCTGCTGCCGCTGGCGGCCAGGTCGGCGGCCTCATCGAGGCGCGCCTCCTTCAGCACTTCCATCACGCGCTTCATCGACAACTCCCGCCGCCCCTGACGGGCTGGCGACGGCTATCGCGCCGCTCCGGCCGATCGGGGGAAGACGCAACCGGAAAGACGGCGGCCAAGCCGCCGTCCGAATGATCAATGTCTGCAGTCAACCCGGTCCACGCGACGAATCCAATTCGCGCTGTTGCGGACTCGGTACCGACCGCCTTCACGGAAGCCGACGTCATTCCTCCTCGTCGTCGAACTGATCGATATCGACGAGGAACATGATGTTGGCGCCCTCCCCGTCGAACTCGTCCCCCTCTTCGCCGTCGATTTCATCTTCGATGTCATCGATCTCGCTGAAGGCCTCGACCTCATCTTCGGTGGCCTGACGGATGACGAAGGCGGAAACGCCGTCCCAGACCGGGCTGCCGGCGCTCGTGAAGCCGCGAATGTCGTCGAGGAAATCCTCGCTTTCGAAGATCTCGCGCGCTTCCGCCTCGTCGGCGTCGGTGGTGGCGATCGCGATGCCGGCGATTTCGAGCGTGTACATGGCTGTCTCCCTTTTGTCCGGACGGGACGACCGGACGGGTAAGTCGAGGATTGGCATCGGTGGCCGCAGGCCGGGACGGCTCGGCGGCATCACCGCAGCCTACGGCTTCCATCATGGCTCGTGGGATGTCAATGGTTCCTCCGACGAACCGATCTCGGCGGCACGCCGACGCCGCTCGACGATCGCCGCGTTGAGCGTCGCGCCGTAGAGCAGGATCAGGGCCATGAGGTAAAGAAAGACGATGGCGGTCATGACCCCCGCGAGGCCCGCGTAGGTCGAGGCATAATTGGCGAAATCTGCCAGATAGAGCGAAAAGCCGTAAGCACCGGCAATCCAGGCCGCCAGCGTCAGACCAACGCCGGGCAAGATCTCCGCGACGCTTCGGCGACCGGCCGGCAACCAAAGATGCGACGCAATGAGGCCACTGCCCGCGATCAGCAGGGTGAGGCCAAAACGCAAGAACGTCAGGGGCCAGGCGAAGTCCTCGATCGCCGGGACAATATGGACGAGCGCCGTCCAGGCCACCGGCGCCAACACCACCAGGAAGGCGATGGTCAGGAAGGTGAGCGTGCCCAGCAGCACGAAGCCGATGCTCTCGAGCCGTAGCCACAGAAAGTTGCGGTTTTCAACCGTGCCGTAGGCGCGGTTGAGACCGACACGCATCGCCTCGACGCCGGACGAAGCGAACCACAGCGCCAGCGCCACGCCGATGGTCAGCACGTCGCGACGCGGCACCAGCAGCACGTCCTTCACCTCGTCGGCGATCGGCGCGGCGATACTGGCCGGCACGCTCTCGAAGATCAGCGCCACCACCGTTGCCGAGAGCGAGCTGAGGTCGAAGAAGGCGGCGATGGCGGTAAGAAAGATCAGGAAGGGAAAGAGAGCCATCAGCGAGGACAGCGCCACGTGCGAGGCGATCGCCCAGCCATCAGCAGCGCTGAATGTCAGGGCGGCCCGCCAGAACGGGCCGATGAGGCGTCCGAAAACCCGCACGGCGTTTCTCCCTAATTCCTTGGAAAAGGTGGGCTAAGCGAGGCGAAATGCAAGGGTTGACCGACGCCTGCCGTCTTGCTCCCGTCGTCCTTTGGGTGCATTCCATGCTGCGCATAATCCGGAGTTCGCAATGACCGTCACCCGTCAGGACATCGATTTCCTCGTCGCTACCGCCCAGGCGGCGGCGGAGATCGAGATCATGCCGCATTTCGCCAACCTTACCGCCACCGACATCAAGACCAAGGCCCATGCCTCCGATTTCGTCACCGTCGCCGACATCGCCTCCGAGGCGTTGATCGAGAAGCGCGTGCGCGCCGCCTGGGGCAGTGATTTCCTGTTCGTCGGCGAAGAGGTCATGGAACGCGAGCCCACGCTGATCGACCGGCTGATGGACGCACCGCGCGCAGTCGTCGTCGATCCCATCGACGGAACCTTCAACTACGCCAACGGTGTTCCCGCCTTCGCGGTAATCATCTCCATCATCGAGCACGGAGAGGTGAAGGGCGGTATCATTTACGACCCGGTGCGGGGCGACGCGGCCTGCGCGACCGCCGATGGCGGCGCTTTCCTGACCGGCAAGGGCCGGCCTGACCGGCCGCTCCATGTGGCGCCGGCGGCGCCGCTCTCCGAGATGCAGGGCTGCGCCGGATGGTACTATGCCTCCCCCGAGGAGCGCGAGCGGCTGCTGGACGGCTTCGGGCGCACCTGGGGCATCATGAACTACCGCTGCGGTGGCCAGGAGATGCGCCTGCTCGTCGATGGTCGCATTCATTTCTGCTACTACCACAAGCTGTCGCCATGGGATCACGCCGCCGGCTGGCTGATCCACCGGGAGGCGGGCGGATACTCCGCGTTGCTCGACGGCTCTCCCTACCGCCCCGACCTCAGGGCCGGCGGGCTTCTGATGGCGCCCGACAAGGCAAGCTGGACCGAGCTTGCGACCGCGCTTCGCGGTTAGGCGCCGCTCGCCGGAAATGCGAAATGGCCGGCTTTCGCCGACCATTTCGTTTCTGACGCAAAGGCCTCGCCCTTACTCGCCGAGCACGACCAACAGATCCTTGGCATCGATCTGGGCACCGGCGGCGACCAGAACCTCGGTGACGGTGCCGTCGCGCTCGGCGTGGATCGACGTCTCCATCTTCATCGCTTCGATCGACAGCAGAACGTCGCCCGCCTTCACGACCTGGCCTGGCTTCACAGCCAGCGTCGACACGACGCCCGGCATCGGCGCCGCCACATGACCGGGATCGCCGGCATCGGCCTTCCGGCGCTGTGCCTGCACCGAAGCGGCGCTTGAGCGATCGGGCACCCGCACCATGCGCGGCTGACCGTTGAGCTCGAAGAACACCCTGACCATGCCCTCGTTGTCCGGCTCGCCGATCGCCTGGCAGATCAGCACCAGCGACTTGCCGCGTTCGAGCTCGATGTTGAGCTCGTCACCGGCCTGCATGCCATAGAAGTAGACCGGGGTCGGCAGTACCGAGGTCGGCCCGTAGGTTTCCTGTGACTTGGCAAAGTCGAGGAACACCTTGGGGTACATGAGGTAGCTGGCAAGATCCTGATCGGTCGGCGCCCAGGACAGCTTTTCGGCCAGCTCGGCGCGCGTCGCTTCCAGATCGACCGGCGGGATCAGCGAGCCGGGCGGCACGGTGATCGGCTCGGCGCCCTTCAGGATCTTGGCCTGAAGGTCCTTGGGCCAGCCTCCGGGCGGCTGTCCAAGATCGCCGTGGAACATCTCGACGACCGAATCGGGGAAGGCGACGTCCTTTTCCGGATCCAGCACATCCGCCGGGGTGAGCGCCGAGGAGACCATCAGGAGCGCCATGTCGCCCACCACCTTGGATGATGGCGTCACCTTGACGATGTCGCCGAACATGCGGTTGACGTCGGCATACATCTTGGCGACCTCGTGCCAGCGCGTTTCGAGACCGAGCGCGCGGGCCTGTTCCTTGAGGTTGGTGAACTGGCCGCCGGGCATCTCGTGAAGATAGACTTCCGACGCCGGTCCCTTGAGGTCGTTCTCGAAGGCGGCGTACTTGTGGCGCACCGCTTCCCAGTAGAAGGAGATGCGGCGGATGGCCTGCTGGTCGAGACCGGTCGGCCGCGGGCCACCTTCGAGCGCCGCGACAATCGAACCGAGGCAGGGCTGCGACGTGTTGCCGGAGAAGGCGTCCATGGCGGCGTCGATGATGTCGACGCCCTCCTCCACCGCCACCAGGACAGACGCGGCGGCGATGCCGGACGTGTCGTGGGTGTGGAAGTGGATGGGCAGATCGGTGGCTTCACGCATTGCCCGGAACAGCACGCGCGCCGCCGCCGGCTTCAGCAAACCGGCCATGTCCTTGATGGCGATGATGTGGGCGCCGGCATGCTCAAGCTCGCGCGTCATGCCGACGTAGTACTTGAGATCGTACTTGGCGCGGTCCGGATCGAGGATGTCGCCGGTGTAGCAGATGGCCGCCTCAAGCACCTTGCCCTGGTCGAGCACGGCGTCCATGGAGACGCGCATGTTGTCGATCCAGTTGAGGCAGTCGAACACGCGGAACACGTCGACACCACCGGCGGCGGCCTGCTGCACGAAATGGCGAACGACATTGTCGGCGTAGTTCTTGTAGCCGACGCCGTTCGAGCCGCGCAGCAGCATCTGCATCAGGATGTTGGGCGCCTTGTCGCGGATCTTGGCGAGACGTTCCCACGGGTCCTCGGTCAGGAAGCGCATGGCGACGTCGAAGGTGGCGCCACCCCAGCACTCCAGGCTGAACAGGCCCGGCAGACCACGGGCATAGGCCTCGGCGATGTTGGCCATGTCGTGGGTGCGCATGCGCGTCGCCAGCAGCGACTGGTGCCCGTCGCGCATGGTGGTGTCGCTGACCAGCACGTTGTTCTGCTCGCGGATCCACTTGGCGAGCGCCTCGGGCCCTCGCGAAGCCAGAAGATCGCGGGTGCCCGGGGTGATTCCCCCGGAGAAGTTCGGCACAACCGGCTTCGGCCCCTCGCCCGGTTTTGGGCGCTTGCGGGTCTCGGGATGGCCGTTGACCGTGACGTCGGCAATGTAGGTCAGAAGCTTGGTCGCCCGATCCTTGCGCTTCACTAGCTGGAACAGTTCCGGCGTCTCGTCGATGAACCGGGTGGTGTAGCGGTTCTGCTGGAACTTCGGATGCGAGATGATGCTCTCGAGGAAGGTCAGGTTGGTGGCGACGCCGCGAATGCGGAACTCGCGCAGCGCCCGCATCATGCGGTTGATCGCCTCGATCGGGGTCGGCGCCCAGGCGGTCACCTTTTCCAGCAGGGGATCGTAGAAGCGGGTGATCACCGCGCCCGCGTAGGCGGTGCCGCCGTCGAGACGAATGCCGAAGCCGGTGGCCCCACGGTAGGCGGTGATGCGACCGTAGTCGGGAATGAAGTTCTGCTCCGGATCCTCGGTGGTGACGCGGCACTGCAGCGCGTGGCCGTTAAGGCGGATCTCTTCCTGAGGAGGCACGCCGGACTCAGGCGTGCCGATCTTGAAGCCTTCGAGGATGCGGATCTGGGCCCGCACCACGTCGATGCCGGTCACCTCTTCGGTAACGGTGTGCTCGACCTGAATGCGCGGGTTGACCTCGATGAAGTAGAAGGCGCCGCTGTCGGCATCCATCAGGAACTCGACGGTACCGGCACCATAGTAGCCGGCTGCCTTGGCGATGGTGACGCCATAGCCGGTGATTTCCTCGCGTTGCGCGTCGGTCAGGTAGGGGGCGGGGGCCCGCTCCACCACCTTCTGGTGGCGCCGCTGCACCGAACAGTCGCGTTCGAACAGGTGGACGATGTTGCCATGGGTGTCGCCAAGGATCTGCACTTCGACGTGACGGGCCCGCTCCACCAGCTTTTCGAGGTAGACCTCGTCCTTTCCGAAGGCCGCCTTGGCCTCGCGCTTGGCGGTCACCACCTCGCGCAGCAGCGTCGCCTCGTCGCGAATGACGCGCATGCCACGACCGCCACCACCCCATGACGCCTTCAGCATCACCGGGTAACCGATGCGCTTGGCTTCGGCCTTCACAATGTCCATGTCGTCGGGCAGCGGGTCGGTGGCCGGCATCACCGGCACGCCTGCCTCGATGGCGAGGTTGCGTGCCGCCACCTTGTTGCCGAGCTGGCGCATGGTCTCCGGCGACGGCCCGATGAAGGTGATGCCGGCGTCGCGACAGGCCTCGGCAAACTCGGGGCTTTCCGACAGGAGGCCATAGCCCGGGTGAATGGCGTCGGCCTTCGATTCCTTGGCGACCCTGAGGATTTCGGGAATGCTGAGATAGGCCTCGATCGGCCCCAACCCCGCGCCGATCTGGTAGGCCTCATCGGCCTTGAAACGGTGAAGCGCCAGCCGGTCCTCCTCGGCGAAGACGGCAACCGTCTTCAGACCGAGCTCATTGGCGGCGCGGAAAACACGGATGGCGATTTCGGATCGGTTGGCGACAAGCACCTTGGTGATTGGCACGGCAAGCTCCATAAGGAAAACTACGTTGGTCGTTTCCCTAGCAGGCTTGGCGGCTAATGTCATATCCCGCCGACGCTTTTTGGTCTTGTCCTTTGGGCGAAGGGAGAAAACGCCGATCGGCAAAACGATGATCAAACCGATTTAGATTAGCAAGGTTTCATCGTTACTTACGGCACATGGACGCGGCATCCTCCAGTCGAAAGAGGAATAGGCTATGCAGAACGCGCATGCCGGCTTCATCCAGCATGCATGGCGATGGCGACTGACGGTCATCGCCTCGCTCAGGCGGAACGCGCCGCCGCTTGCGTTGCCAAGGCGTTACGGTTGATCGGCTTCTGCGCCAGCGCTTCGAGGATGCGGGGTGTGGCGATCAATGTAGCCCGCTCCTTGGCATCGAGGAAGGAAACGCCTTCCTCGATGGTCTCGGCTTCGCCGACCTTGGCCAGCGCCAGAGCCGACACCGGGTCAACCCGCCCAGGCGGGCGTGGCGCCATGCGGTCGATCAGCGCAAGATGCTGCATGAGAAGATCGGAATCGGCGATGATGTCGACGAGGCTTGGCGTGGCGGCGACCGCCTCGATGTAGGCCGGGCGCGCCTCATCCATACGCCCCTGAATGCCTGGGCGAAGACGCTCTTCCGGGATCCGAAGCAGACCCAACCACTTCACGAAGCGACCGACGGCGGTCGATCCGGTAAGGCCGGAGATCGGCACGGCGAACACCATGCCGAGAATGGCCGGCGACAACCAGGCGAACAGCACCCAGCTGTCGGCAATGGCGGCCCAGGCCAAGGCGAGACCGGCCAGCACGTGCCAACGATGGCGGATGATCAGATCGCCGATGGGCAGACCGCCATCGTCGCGTCGCTGCGGTTTCCAGCCGGCGTCGCGGTGAAGCACGATCTCGGTGACGGCCCCGGTCTGGATCAGCATCATGATCGGGGCGACCAGCGCCGACACGATCACCTCGAAGACGAAAGACAGCGTGAGACCAAGAAAACCGCCTGCGGCCTTGCGGTCCCTGGAGTTGAAGAAGAAGGCAAGAAGCCCGAGAACTTTCGGCAGGAACAGAACGCCCATCGTCAGTGTGAACAAGGCAAGGGCTCGTTCGGCGTCGATGCGCGGCCAGGACGGGAACAGCTGGAACTCGTCCTTGAAATATTCAGGCCGAATGTAGTGGGCCTGCAAGGTCAGGGCGAGACCTGACAGGATCAGGAGCAACCAGAGCGGCGAGGCGAGGTAGCTCATGATGCCGGTAAGGATGTGCGAGCGCGACACCCAGTGCAGACCGCGCCCTCCGATCACCTTCAGGTGCTGCAGGTTGCCCTGGCACCAACGGCGATCGCGGATGGCGAGATCGACCAGCGACGGCGGGCTTTCCTCGTAGGAGCCTGAAAGGTCGTCGGCAATGATGACGTTCCAGCCGGCGCGGCGGATCAGAGCCGCCTCGACGAAATCGTGGCTCATGATGTGGCCACCGAACGGCGGCTTGCCGGAAAGCTCGGGCAGGCCGGCCGATGTCAGGAAGGCCTCCGTGCGGATGATCGCATTGTGGCCCCAGAAGTTGCCTTCCTTCTGCACCCACCAGGAAAGGCCGGTGCCGACCACCGGTCCGTAAACCCGACCGGCGAACTGCTGCAGTCGGGCCATCACCGTCGTGCCGTTGACCAGCGCCGGAATGGTCTGGATGAGGCCGGCATCGGGGTCGGCCTCCATCCGGCGCGCCAGCTCGATGATCGTCCGCCCTTCCATCAGGCTGTCGGCGTCGAGCACCAGCAGATGATCGTAGGCACTGGCCCAACGCTTGCAAAAATCGGCAACATTGCCGGCCTTCTTGGCGGTGTTGTTGCGCCTGCGGCGGTAGTAGACTCGGGTAAAGCCGCCGATGCGATCGCGCGCGGCCAGGAGCGCCGCCTCTTCCTGCAGCACCACCTCGGGATCTGTGGTGTCGGCCAGCACGAACCAGTCGAAGGCGTGGCTCTGACCGAGCGCCTCGACGTCGCGGGCCATGGCCTCGATGGCTGCGAAGATGCGCGAGGGATCCTCGTTGTAGGTCGGCATCAGCATCGCCGTCCGCTTGCGCAACGGCTCGTCCGACCAGGGCGCAGGCCGGGCAAAACGCCGGCCGACCAGCTTGAAGAAGCCGAACACCGCAGCCACGGACGACAGGGCGATCCAGGCGAAGGTCACGGTGAAGAGAACCAGCACGACGCGCTCGATCGGCGTGAGGTCGCCGAGAGCAAGCACCGCATACATCTCGTTGAAGGCATAGCCGAGCAAAGCCGCCGTGCCGCCGATCACCGCAAAGCGCTTCAGGAATGACGACCGGCTCTGCGGATTGACAAGACGGCGCCGGTTTTTCCGGCTGAAGCGACGAAGATCCTGAGCGGGCATGTCCGCCGGCTGTTCGGGCGGCATGCCCGATGCGTATCGCCCGCTGACGGCGACATCGCGAACTATGCTGTCCATCGGAACGCCCAGGTTTCGGCCGTCTGCCCGGCATCGAAGGCAAGCGTCGCGGTCAGCTCGATCAACGTCTCGTTCTGCGGATCCAGCTCGAAGCTGAGCCGCATACCCCCGGTTTCGGGATTGGCGACGACGACGACGTTCTTCACCGTTCCCTTGGACGCCTGCACCGATGCCTTGGCAACGCCGAGCTTGGTCGGATCGACGCCTTCGAAGAAGCTGTAGTCGATGACGAACAGCCGGACCGGCGTCGGACCGCCGATACCCGCCCTGCCCGACCGGGTCGCGGTGACGTAGGCCGCGTCGGCTTCCAGCGCGGGGTCGCCACCCCAGAACAGGCGATAGGCGAAGAAGAACTCGGTACCGGCCGGGATTTTGTCCTGCGGCGCCCAGTAGGCGACGATGTTGTCGTGAATCTCCGAGTTGGTCGGGATCTCGACAAGTGTCACCGCGCCCGCGCCCCAGTCACCCACCGGCTCGATCCAAAGCGACGGCCGCTTCTGATAGGCGGCCTCGAGATCCTGATAGGATCCGAAGCTGCGATTGCGCTGAATGAGGCCGAAACCGCGCGGGCTGCGATCCTGAAAGGCGGAAATCTGCAGCTCCTTCGGGTTGGCGAGCGGACGCCACCAGCGGTCGCCGCGGCCGGTCACCATCAGCAACCCGTCGGAATCGTGCACTTCCGGCCGGAAGTCGTCGATGTCGGTTCGGCCATTGGCCGAAAAGAAGAACATCGACGTTCCCGGAGCCAGACCGACCTTGTCGAGATCGGCGCGCGGAAACAGCTGTGCCTCGACGTCGATGGTGGTCGGCAGACCGGGCCGGATGGTGAACCGGTAGGCGCCCGAAACCGAAGGACTGTCGAGCAATGCATTGACGACACAGGTATCCGAGCCAGCCGTCGGCGTTTCCACCCAGAAGGCGCGGAACAAGGGAAACTCTTCCCCCTCGGGATCGGCTGTCTTGAGGGCAAGGCCGCGCGCCGACAGGCCGTAGACCTCGTCCTTGCCCAGCGACCGGAAATAGCTCGCGCCCTGGAAAACCAGAACCTCGTCGAACACGTCGGGCTTGTTGAGCGGCGAGTGCAGGCGGAAGCCCGAGAAACCGATGTCCTCGGCCGGAATCGGCTGGGGCACCAACGGTCCGTAGTTGAACAGGTTCGGGTCGTAGGGAACGTGAGTCGCCTGGCCGTTCTCGACGAGCGCTATCTCGACCGGCTCCTTGAAGTAGGAGCCGCGATGGAACAGCTGCATCTGGTAGGGCAGGCCCTTGTCGGCCCAGATGGCCGTTTCCGGACGGAAGCGGATGTCGCGATACTGATCGTAGGTGAGGTTCTCGAGGATTGGAGGCAGGCTGGTATCGGGCGCTTCGTAAGGCTTCTTGGAAAGCGCGCGGGCGATCTCGGCCACGGTCGATCGGGTGAACGGTCCGGTCACGGCGAACTGATGCTGCAGGGTTGCCGCCCGCGCCGCAGCCGGAACCCCGGTCGCGACCACGACGGCACCCACCGCCGTCAGCGCCCGGGCAAGAAAATCACGGCGATCAATCATGGGATTCCCGTCAGAAAGGTCCACAGCGGCTCCACTCGTCATTCACTATGGGCGTGGGAACAGGGGACGAAACACATAGTTCCGTCACGCCGCCAAACGTGCGGCGCCAACTCGTCCGATGTCCCGAAAATGCCCTCTTACCCGTTGGTTTCCAACATGTCATGTGGATACCAGACCGGCACGTTGGTGCATAGAACCATACGCTGCCGGCCATCGAAATTATACAGCCTCGCCCGCATGCCCGCCATGACGGGACGCGGTTTCGATCAACTCCACTTCCGCCTCCGCGCAGAGGCGCCGCACGCCCTCGCGCGGACAGCGATCGGTCACGAACACGTCCACCTGATCGACCGAACCGATCCTGACCGGCGCCGTGCGCTCGAACTTCGTCTCGTCCGCCACCAGGATCACCCGGCGGGCATTGGCGATGATCGCCTGAGCCACCTTCACCTCGCGGAAGTCGTAATCGAACAGAGCGCCATCCTCGTCGATGGCCGACGTGCCGATGATGGCGAAATCCACCTTGAACTGGCGGATGAAATCCACGGCTGCCTCGCCGACGATGCCGCCGTCGGAATGGCGCACCTGACCGCCGGCGATCACCACCTCGATGCCCGAGTAGGCGCGCATCAGGTTGGCGACATTGATGTTGTTGGAGATCACCATCAACCCGGAATGCTGCAGGAGCGCCTGTGCCACCGCCTCTGTGGTGGTGCCGATGTTGATGAACAGCGACGCATCGTTGGGGATGAGCGCGGCGGCCGCCTCTCCGATCGCCCGCTTTTCGGCGGCGGCGATCTGACGGCGTGCCTCGTAACCGACGTTCTTCACCGTCGACGCCAGCACGGCCCCGCCATGCACGCGAGCCAGCAGGCGGCGGTCGCAAAGTTCGTTGAGGTCCTTGCGAATGGTCTGCGGCGACACCTCGAAGCGCACCGCGAGGTCGTCGACCAGCACGCGGCCGACCTCGCGGGCGATATCAAGGATGGCATGTTGGCGATCGATCAGCATGGCATTCTCAGGGCGGGCGTTTCACAGGCGCAGTCTAGCGACGAATGGGGAAATCTCACGGCGACATGATGGCGGAGCGGGTGCCGAGCTTCTGATAACGCTTGAGCAGCCTCTCCCTTTTAAGGCGCGACAACCGGTCAATCCAGAAGATGCCGTCGAGCTGTTCGATCTCGTGTTGCAGCACGGCGGCGTGGAAACCTTCCGCCTCCTCGACGCAACGGCACCCCTCAAGATCGGAGTAGACGACACGTACCGCGCGCGGTCGCTCGACCTCGGCGCTGACACCGGGCATGGCAACCGATCCTTCCTCGTTGACCATGGTCTCGGTCGAAGACCACTCGACCAGAGGATTGACATAGACGCGGATTGCCGCCTCGCCTGTCGGCCGCACCGCGATCAGGCGCCGGAGAACGCCGAGGTGGGGCGCAGCAAGGCCAATGGCCGGTGCGCTTACGACGGCGGCGACGAGATCGTCCGCAAGCGCGGCGAGCCCATCATCGAAGACGGCCACCGGATCGGCGACCGATCGAAGCCGCGGATCGGGGTAGGTCAAAAGCGTCGACGGCTTCATGGCCGGAAATCTCCGGAGAGAGTCAACAAAGCCTTACCACCACTGGCGAGGGAGAATTCATACGTAGTAATATTTAATCCGAGTGAATTATTCAGAATTCCTAACGCCCATTCACCGCGAAAAACGCGGAGACCCGCCATTTCCATCAAGTTACTGTAAATTCGATTCATGCATGATGAACAAAGCGTAAATAAGGACGCAAGGCGGGTTAACGAAAACCTGCCGAAAAGGAAAAAATTGCCGTTCACCTCGGAACGAGGCCTTCAATCGGCCCTGATAGAAAGCAGGCAATCGCGTTCCGGAGTCCTGCAATATGAAACGCCTTCTCGTCGCCGCGGCTTTCGCCTCCCTCCTCGTGGCCGCCTCCTCCACCGGCGCTTCCGCCTTCAGCATGAACGTTCCCAAGTCGGTCGTCATGGCCGCCGTGTCGGCGCCGACCGTCAGTTCGACCGAACGGACCTTCGTGTTCCCGCCGCTCACCTTCCTGTCCGCCGCCGGCGACTACGCTGCCCGGGTCCGCTCGGAAGTGATCGACGTTTTCGCACCCGGCATCATCAGCGGCATCGGCGCCGCCTACTCCCGCGCACTCGGCGTCTCGGCTCCGACCTCGGCCGTGCCGGACCTCGTCGCCATCTGAGGCTCTGGTCTGGCCGTCGGAACGCGGACGACCAGACACGATGCCCACAGAACGCTCCGGTCGCAAAGTGGCCTCGACGGCGCCCCCGTCGGGGCCATTTTCGTAGGCTTTATCACCAGAATCCGAGAATGCGACACGCCCCGCAACAAACGGAAGCTTCAGCGTGGAGGCTTTCGATCGAACGGTTCCATCCGGCCGGGAAATGCTCTAGGGTCCGCCTCAGTCCATCGTCCGCATTCGAGGCGAACCATGCATTACATCGTCAGCTGCATCGACAAGGTCGGGCACCTGCCCGTCCGGCAGGCCAACCGCGCCGCCCATCTCGAGTATGTCAAGGCCAACGCCGACACGATCCTGGTTGGTGGTCCCTATCTCGATGACGCCGGCAACATGATCGGCTCGCTTCTGATCACCGAGGCCGTCGATCTCAAGACCCTGCAGACGGTGCTGGCCGAGGATCCCTATGCTCGCGCCGAGCTGTTCGAGAGCGTCGATATCAAGCCGTGGAAATGGGTGATCGGCGCGCCGGGCTGACGCCTGGGGACGCCGTGCAGGAGAGCGCCCATGGCCCACTGGCTGTTCAAGTCCGAACCCTTCAAGTTTTCCTTCACCGACCTCAAGGCGAGAGGCGCAGCCGGTACCGAATGGGACGGCGTTCGCAATTACCTTGCCCGCAACAACATGCGGGCGATGCAGGTGGGCGACCAGGGTTTCTTCTATCACTCAAATGAAGGCCTCGCCGTCGTCGGCATCTGCGAGGTGATCGCGCTATCCCACCCCGACAGCACGACCGATGATCCGCGTTGGGACTGCGTCGACGTGCGGGCCGTTCGCGATCTCAAGCGCCCCGTCACACTCGCGGAAATCAAGGCGGAGCCGTCGCTTTCCAAGATGAGCCTCGTCACGTCGATGCGCCTTTCGGTCCAGCCGGTCACGGACGAGGAATGGGCGACCGTTCTCGCCATGGCCGAAAGGTGAGCGAGCCTTCCCGCGAGCGCGCTTTCATCCTGCGAGAAACCCGCCCTCAAGCGCCGCCGCTTGTTCCGGAACTGCGGTTGCGGCTGGCCGATGAGGCGATGGACCTCTGGCAGGCAACCGAAGCGGACCTCGGTCGCATGGGGTTGCCCCCGCCCTTCTGGGCCTTCGCCTGGGCCGGCGGTCAGGCACTGGCCCGTCACCTGCTCGATCATCGCGAGATCGTGCAAGACAGGCGCGTGCTGGATTTCGCCTCCGGCTCCGGCATCGTCGCCATCGCCGCCTGCCTTGCCGGCGCCCGCAAGGTGGTCGCCGCCGACATCGACCCCTATGCCCGCGCCGCCATCCTGATCAACGCCGCCGACAACGGCGTCGAGGTGGAAGCGTCCGAGATCGACTACCTCGAGCGGGGCGCCGGCGACTTCGATGTGGTACTGGCCGGGGACGTCTTCTATGAGCGACCGATGGCTACCCGCGTCGAGCCCTTCCTGCGTGCGGCGCAGACGGCGGGCCGGACGGTTCTGTTCGGCGATCCGGGGCGAGCCTACCTGCCCACGACGGGCGTCGCCCCCCTGGCCTCCTATGACGTGCCGGTTTCGCGCGCCATCGAGGATCGCGATATCAGGACCACGCGCGTCTGGTGCTTTATCTGACCAAGATCCACCAACTTGTCGTTGCCGATTAGCCGGGCGGCTAATGGATTTACGTGTTTTGACGGACCATACTGGAATCGATTGGCGTGTGGCCGAGGAGGGCCCGACGCGAGGAGGATTTCAGATGACCGGTGAGGTGTTTGAGGTGCCGGCGGCTCTTGCTGCTTCGGCCTTCATCGACAACGACAAGTACCAGGAGCTCTACAAGCGCTCCATCGAAGATCCCGACGGCTTCTGGGCGACCATGGCCGGCAGGCTCGACTGGATCAAGCCCTTCACGCGGGTGAAGAACACCTCCTACGATCCGCACCATGTATCGATCCGCTGGTACGAGGACGGCATTCTCAATGCCGCCTACAACTGTGTCGATCGCCACGCCGATCGCAGACCGGACAAGGTGGCGATTCTCTGGGAAGGCGACGACCCTAACGAACAGCGCGCCATCACCTATCGAGAGCTTCAGGAAGAGGTTTGCCGCTTTGCCAACGTGCTGAAGGAAGCCGGCGTTCGGCGTGGCGACCGCGTCACCATCTATCTGCCGATGATTCCCGAGGCTGCCTTCGCCATGCTGGCCGTCGTCCGCATCGGCGCGGTTCACTCGACGGTATTCGCGGGCTTCTCCCCGGACAGCATTGCCGGCCGCATCCGCGACGCCGGCAGTTCGGTGGTCATCACCGCCGACGAGGGCATACGCGGCGGCCGTCGGGTGCCGCTCAAGGCCAACGTCGACGCCGCGCTCGAGAAATGCCCCGGCGTATCCAAGGTGCTGGTGGTGCGCCGCACCGGCAAGCCGGTCAACATGCAGGATGGGCGCGACGTCTATTACGACGACGCGGCGGAAGGCGTCGCAACCGATTGTCCGGTGTCGCCGATGGGCGCCGAGGATCCGCTGTTCATCCTCTACACATCAGGATCCACCGGCAGCCCCAAGGGCGTGCTGCACACGACGGGCGGCTATCTCGTCTACGCCTCCCTTACCCATCAGTGGGTCTTCGACTGCCATGAAGACGATATCTACTGGTGCACCGCCGATGTCGGTTGGGTTACCGGCCACTCCTACGTGATCTACGGTCCGCTGGCCAACGGCGCCACGACGCTGATGTTCGAGGGCGTGCCAAGCTACCCCAACCCGTCGCGCTTCTGGGAAGTGATCGATCGCCACAAGGTGACGATCTTCTACACGGCGCCGACGGCCATCCGCTCGCTGATGGCCCATGGCGAGGACGCAGTGAAAAGCACGTCGCGGACGTCGCTACGCATCCTCGGCACGGTCGGCGAGCCGATCAACCCGGAAGCCTGGCTTTGGTACCATCGTGTGGTCGGCGACGGTCGCTGCCCCATCGTCGACACATGGTGGCAGACGGAAACCGGTGGCATCCTGATCACGCCATTGCCCGGCGCCACCCGCCTCAAGCCGGGATCGGCGACGCGGCCCTTCTTCGGCGTCGAGCCGGCCATCGTCGACGCGCTCGGCAACGTGCTGGAAGGTCCCACCGAGGGCAACCTCGTGCTCCTGACCAGCTGGCCCGGGCAGATGCGCACCGTCTACGGCGATCACGACCGCTTCGTGCAGACCTATTTCTCCGCCTACAAGGGCATGTACTTCACCGGCGATGGCGCCCGGCGCGACGAGGATGGCTACTACTGGATCACCGGCCGCGTCGACGACGTCATCAACGTCGCCGGCCACCGCATGGGCACGGCGGAAGTGGAAAGCGCGCTGGTCGCCCACCCCAAGGTGGCCGAGGCCGCCGTCGTCGGTTACCCGCATGACATCAAGGGACAGGGCATCTACGCCTATGTCACGCTGATGGAAGGCGAAACGCCGACCGACACGCTTGCCTCCGAGCTGACCCAATGGGTGAGAAAGGAAATCGGCCCGATTGCCTCGCCCGACAAGATCCAGTTCGCCGTGGGGCTGCCGAAGACCCGTTCGGGCAAGATCATGCGTCGCATCCTGCGCAAGATCGCCGAGGACGATTTCGGCTCGCTCGGCGACACCTCGACGCTGGCCGACCCGTCCGTTGTAACGGACCTCATCGACCATCGTCAGAATCGCCACGCCTGACAAGACAAAGGGGCGGCCTGTGCCGCCCCGATCGCTTCGAAAAGCCGTTTCGCCGAATAGGTCAGCCGCCGCCGATCAGGATGCCGGCTGCAAGCACCAGCGCGCCGCCGATGACCACCTGGATGACCGCCCGGAAGAAGGGCGTTTCCATATAGCGGTTCTGAATGCCGGCGATGGCCCACAGTTCGATGAAGACGATGACCAGCGCGATTACTGTGGCGAGATGGAAATTCGGCACCAGATAGGGCAACGCGTGGCCGAGACCACCGATCGCCGTCATGATGCCGGAGGCAAGGCCGCGCTTGATCGGCGAGCCACGGCCGGAGATGACGCCATCGTCATGCGCAGCTTCGGTGAAGCCCATGGAGATACCGGCGCCGACTGAGGCGGCAAGCGCCACCTGGAAGGTAGTCCAGGAATCCTGCGTGGCGAAGGCGGTGGCGAAGATGGGTGCCAGCGTCGACACCGAACCGTCCATCAGCCCGGCGAGACCCGGCTGCACATAAGTGAGAATGAACTGGCGACGGGCGACCATCGCCTCTTCTTGCTCGTCCGACGGCCCGACATTCTCCTCGCGGGCTATCTCCGCGCCCTCCATGTGGTGGCGCTCCTGCTCGGCAAGATCGCCGAGCAGACGGCGGGCGCCAGCATCCGACACCCGCTTGGCGGCTTCCGTGTAGAAAGCGTAGGCCTGCGCCTCCATGCGCGCCGCCTCTTCGCGGATGCGTTCGATGCCGAGATTCTCGACGAGCCACACCGGCTGACGCGCATAATATCCTGCCACGTGCTCGCGACGGATCAGCGGGATCACCGGCCCGAAAAGGCGCTCGTGCTCGGCGATCAGGAAGCGGCGATGGCCGTCTTCGTCCTTGACCATCTCGTCGAACATCGCTGCCGTTGCCGGATAGTCCTTGCGCAGCTTCTCGGCATAGTTGGCGTAGATGCGGGCGTCGTCTTCTTCGCTGGAGATGGCCAGCGCCAGAATCTCCTGCTCGCTGAGATCGGAAAAGCGGCGGCGATTGCCAAGTGAGTTGAACATCATTTCCTCATGAACGAACGAAGACGATGCGGGCGCAGGTCCCCTCGCCCGGTGCGGACTGGATCGACAGCGTCGCGCCATGCAGTTTGGCGATCCGCTCGACGATGGTCAGGCCGAGGCCGAGCGAGCCCGATGCCTTCACACGACCGAACTCTCCCCGCACCTCGCCAGGGACAAATCCCGAGCCGTTGTCGGAGACAGCGAGACTGCCATCCTCACCGACCGCCACGACGACATCGACGCCGCGACCGGCATGCTTGAGGCTGTTCTCTATCAGATTTCTCACGATGTTCTGTATCAGCGAAGGTACCAATCTCACCATCACCGGACCGTCGCCCTCGTAGGCGATGGTGGCACCCTTGTCGACCACGAGAGGAGCCATGTCGGCCACCACATCCGCAGCAAGGGCCGCGAGGTCGGTCCTGATGAAGGCGGCCTCGTCGACGACGTCGAGCCGGGCGAGCGCCGTCAGCTGTTCCAGGATGTGCAACAGGCGCTCGATGTCGGCTTCGGCCTGGCGCGCACGCGGGTCGGCGATCCGGTCGAGTTCAAGGCGCAAGACCGCCAGCGGGGTCCGGATCTCATGGGCGACGGCGGCCGAGAACACCTTCTGGGCCGACATGATCTCCGCCATGCGGGCAAACAGCCTGTTGATCGCCTCGACGAGGCCAGCGATTTCCTGGGGCATGGCGGCGTCGATCGACAAGGCCCTGGGGGATCTCGGATCCAGGGCGTCGGCGGCCCGCGCGGCGGCGGAAACGGGACGGAGCGCCGCGCCGATCGACAGGATGCTGGCGCCGATGGTCAGCGCCAGCATCAGCCCCATCGGCACCAGCATGTGATCGATCATCTCGTAGGAGAGAATGGAGCCGAGGAAGTTGCCGGGGTCATGCAGCACCGCGACGTCAATGAGCACCCGCTCGCCTTCGATGACGAAGGCGCGGCCGCCGGCGACGCTGAGCGGTTTGCCGGGCTCGATCGCCCGTTGCCAGAAATCGGGCGCATTACCCGGCGGAGGCAGGAAGTGCTCCTCGCACTCTTCACCGCAGTTGGAGTAGATGGTGCGGCCGTCGCCATCGCGTATACGAACGAAGGTGGCCGGCGGCAGATGGCCAACGGCGGCTTCGTCGTCATCGCCATGGCCGGCGTCGTCCCAGTCGTCGATGTCGCCCACATAGCGGCTGAGCACAGGCGCTCCGGGATCGAGCGTCAACACACCGGCCACGCGATGGACGGAAGTCGCGATGGCCTCCGTCTCGCGTTCAACGAGGATATGGCCGAGCTCCTCGTCGTCGAGCCAGTAGCGGGTAAAGACCATGGCTATCTGCAACACCATGGCCAGCAGCGCGAAGGTAAGGATGCGTCTGGCAACCAGCCCGGCCAGCCGCTGGCGGCGATGTTCGCTCATGACCGCCCCTCGGCGGCATTTTCCGACACGCACTCCCGCATCAGGTAGCCGAGACCGCGCACCGTGGCGATCTCGACGCCGCTGCCGATCCCGTCGAGCCGCTTGCGCAGGCGGGAGACCGCCAGATCGAGCGCGTTGGCGGAAAGCTCGCTGTCATAGTCGGACAGCGTCGTCTCCAACCGGCGGCGCGGCACCACGCGGCCAACATCGCGCATCAGCGCTTCGCAAAGCGCCCTCTCGCGCGGCGGCAGCGCAACGGTTTCCTCGCCCGCGGTCAGAACGGCCGTGGCCGGATCAAAGGCGAGACGGCCGGCAACCAGGACCGGCTGAAGCGCTGTCGGCGACCGCCGCAGCATGGCCCTGCAACGCGCCAGGAACTCGCGGTGATGGAACGGTTTGACCAGATAGTCGTCGGCGCCGGCGTCGAGTCCGGCGATGCGCTCCTCGACCGTGCCGCGCGCGGTGAGGATCAGCACGGGGGTCGCATCGACGGCCCGGCGGATGGCGCGCAGGAGGTCGAGCCCATCACCGTCCGGCAGGCCGAGATCGAGAAGGATCAGGTCGAAGCTTGTGGTGGCGATGGCGGCCTCCGCCTCGGCCAGCGAGCCGACCGCATCAAGGCGCCAGCCCGCCTCTCGCACGGCTTCCCCGAGCAAGGCGACAAGGCGGGCACTGTCTTCGACGAGAAGAAGACGCATCAGGCGCGCTTTCTGCCCGTAACCATCGACCAGACCAGATTCTCGCGGTGGCGCAGGCTTTCAACGATGGCAGCGGCCGCATGGACCAGCGCCAGCACCATGATGGCGTTGGCAAAGCCCTCATGCAACTCCTCCAGCCACTCTTCTCCCCAGAAGGCGTCCAGTGTCATCATCCAGCCCGTTGCTCCGACGGCGAGCAGCAGAACCATCAGTGCCAGCATCATCACCGCCGCCGCTGGATTATGCCCGAGGAAGCGCGGCTCCTGACCGCGAAACAGCGCCTTGAGATAGGAAGCGAGGCGGCGCGGCGTCGGAAAGAAGTCGGCAAAGCGGGCATGGCGGGTGCCGACGAAGCCCCAGACGAGCCGGATCAGCACGGCGCCGATCACAACGTAGCCGGCATAGCGATGATAGAGGCGGCCCTGTTTCAGGACGAAGAGATTGAGAACGACGGCAATGACCACCGTCCAGTGAAACAGGCGGACGACCGGATCCCAGACCCGGACCGTCCGCGGCGGATTGCCGCCGGCGGACGTCTCGGACATGGGATCACTCAGCCGCTTCGTCGCCGGACTTCTCGCCGGTCGACGGATCGAACAGCACCTCGGCCTTGTTGCCGTCCTTGTCGAAGGCGTAGACCTCGTAGCAGGTCCCTTCGACCTTTACCTTCTTGATATCCTTGTAGCCGGCGGCCTCGGCCTTGGCCTTGACGGCGTCAATGCTGAGCCAGGTATCCTTGGCGGCGTCGGTGCACTTGGCATTCTCGTCGTCGGCCAAGGCGGCGACCGGCGTGAGAACGAGAGCGAAGGCGGCGGCGATCAGGGTGGTCTTCATGCTGGGTTCCTCGAAAAACGGGCCGGCGCGTCGATCGCGCCGGCCCGCTCACTTTGGCTCGTGGAACCTGTCGAGCACCTGTCGGGAGGCTGGATTACCCTCAGTGCCGGAAGTGGCGCATGCCGGTGAACACCATGGCGATGCCCGCCTTGTCGGCGGCGGCGATCACCTCGGCGTCATGGATGGAGCCGCCCGGCTGGATGGCGGCGGTGGCACCGGCGGCGATCGCCGACTCAAGACCGTCGGCAAAGGGGAAGAAGGCATCGGAGGCGACCACCGATCCCTTGGCGAGCGACTCCTTGAAGCCGGCCGTCTCGGCCGCCTCGGCGGCGCGAATGGCTGCGATGCGAGATGAGTCGACGCGGTTCATCTGCCCCGCGCCGATGCCGGCAGTGGCGCCGTCCTTCACATAGACGATGGCGTTGGACTTGACGTGCTTGCAGACCTTGAAGGCGAACAGAAGGTCGGCGAGCTCGGCATCGGTCGGCGCCCGCTTGGTCACTACCTTGAGATCGGCAGCGGTGACGACGCCATTGTCGCGCGACTGGACGAGCAGACCGCCGGCTACCGTCTTGGCGGTGATGCCGGGCGCCTTGGGGTCGGGCAGGCCGCCGGTGACCAGGAGGCGCAGGTTCTTCTTGGCGCCGACGATGGCAATCGCTTCGTCGGTCGCCGAGGGGGCGATGATCACCTCGGTGAAGATCTCGACGATCTTCTTCGCCGTGTCAGCGTCGAGCGTGCCGTTCAGCGCCACGATGCCGCCATAGGCCGACACCGGATCGCAGCGATGCGCCTTGACATAGGCCTCGAGCAGCGTCGCGCCGGTGGCAACGCCGCAGGGATTGGCGTGCTTGATGATGGCGACGGCCGGCACCGCACGGTCGAACTCGGCCACCAGCTCGAAGGCGGCGTCGGTATCGTTGATGTTGTTGTAGGAGAGCACCTTGCCCTGCAGCTGCGTCGCCGTGGAAACGCCGGGCCGGATTTCGGTCGAGCGATAGAAACGCGCCCACTGGTGCGGGTTCTCGCCGTAGCGCATGTCCTCGGCCAGCTTGCCGCCGACGGCAACGAAGTCGCCGGTCTTGCCGCCGAGCACGCCGGCGAACCAGCCGGAAATCGCCGCGTCATAGGCGCCGGTACGCGCATAGGCCTTGGCGGCGAGGCGCTTGCGGGTCTCGAAGGTGACGCCACCCTGATCCATCTCGGCGATCACCGACTGATAATCGGCCGGCTCGACCAGAACCGTCACATAGGCGTGGTTCTTGGACGCGGCGCGGATCATGGCGGGACCGCCGATGTCGATGTTTTCGATGGTCTCTTCATAGTCGGCGCCGCGCGCGACCGTCTCCTCGAAGGGGTAGAGGTTGACCACGAGGATGTCGATCGGCTGAATGCCGTGATCGACCATTGCCTTGGCGTGGCCGGCGTCGTCGCGGACGGCCAGAAGGCCGCCGTGCACCTTGGGATGCAGCGTCTTGACGCGGCCATCCATGATTTCCGGGAAACCGGTGAAATCGGCCACTTCCGTCACCGGAATGCCGGCCTCGCTCAGGAGCTTCTTCGAGCCGCCGGTGGTCAGGAGCTCGACGCCGCGGTCCGCAAGGGCGCGAGCGAACTCGATGAGGCCCGTCTTGTCGGAAACGGAAAGCAGCGCGCGCTTGGGGGCGACGCGATCGGGATGGCCAGCCATGGGGATTTCTCCGGAAGTGGGGATGGCGGCGCGATAGCACGAAAGACCGCCGCGCGGAACCCGCGCCCAATCGATTTGGGTCGACAATCGCCGCTTTCTCCGCCGAAAACAGCCCCTCAGCCGCCGGCGAACAGATCAGGGCCCAGCTTGGGGTCGCGCCCGCGCGCACGGCCGCGTTGTCCGTCGGCGGTACGGGTCATCGCCCAGGCCACTTCCGGCGTCACCCGCGCCCGCCCCGGCAACACGATCTGCAGGCTCTTGCGACGGCCGAGCGTGTCGGACAGGAACACGCTGTCCTCAAGCTCCGGCGCGATCAGACCGCAGGTAAAGGTCCAGGCTTCGCCATCGGGAGCGACGAGCAATACGTCGCCACCGGCCGTGCGGCTCGCCCGGATCAGCGGATGCAGGTGGAAGCGGATGGCGAAGCGATCCTGGCGCGGCTTGCGGCCGCCGAAACTCAAGCGGTCCGAGCCGACGATTTCGCCACCATCGATGCGGAGGACGAGGCGTCGCTCGTGAATGGCGCCGAACCGGCCGGAATAGCCGTCGTGACTCGCCACCAGCGCGATGACGTCGTCACGGTCCTCGCGAACCACCGGCACGTTGCGCGGACCGTCGATCATCACCGGACCGAGACGGCGAACGAGGCGGGGCGTGTCGAGGAAGGCGCCGGAGGAAACGTCTTCGAGCGACAGCGTCGAATGGGCGGGCGTCGACCGCGCGGCCGAATGCCAGCGCGGGTCGTCGGCAGCGCCGCAGTTGACGATGAACCGGTTGGGGCCGCTCGACATCTCGAAGGACAGACAACCGGCATGCGCCTTCTGGCTGACGCCGACCGGCGGAATGGGGCCGGCATCCATCAGGATCACCGTGCCGCCCGCTTCGAGCCGCTGATAGCCGGAATGGCTGGCGTTCTCCACCGGCCGGCCATGGGTGTCGTCATAGGCGTTGAGCGTTGCGAGCTGGCCGGCATGACTGGCGCTCATGCCGTTGAAGTGCGGCAGGCTGCCGTCGGAATGACGGAAGAAGCGCAGCATCGGCATCATGCGGTCAATGGCGACGATCAGCGCCTGCGGCGGGTTGACGCCACGATTGGAATAGGCCTGCCGCAGCGGCAGGAGATCGGTCAGGAGATCGGCGATCACCGACGGGTCGCGGCTGATATGGCCGCCGTCCGGCAGGATCTGCCGGCGGAGCTCCTGCTCCAGACGCAGGCCGGCCTGGCGGGCGAGCCGCCCCTGATTGTCGGCCGACAGCGCGAAGACGCCGACGGCCACGGCGGCGAGGAGGCGCGGATACCCATCCACCGCGTCGCTCTGGCGGCCGCGCAGCCGGCGCACCTGCCGCACCAGCGACCGGAGGAAACGGCGGTAGAAGGCGCGATCGGCATCTTTCAGGATCAGCGGCGACTGGGTGATCCAGGCGATGACCCGCCGAGCCATGTTCTCGGTCTCGTAGGCTTCCGGCGGCGCATGCGCTTCCTGGGCGATCCAGTCGGCGACGAGTGCCCGGGCATTCTGGCGGGCCAGCGCATTTTCGGCGGCCCTGAGATGCCTCAGCCAGGAGAAGCCATGCAACGCCCGCGTCCATTCCTGCGACGGCGACGGCATGTCGAAGGGCGAGCGGCCGCCCGTCTCCACCATCTTGCCGGCAAACGCGTAGAGACCGGCATAGATATCGGCGGCGATCGTCGGGTCTGTGGTGCGAATGTCCTGTGGGGCGATGACCAGCCGCTCCGGCGTCGAGCCGGGCCAGCGCCAGCGCGAGAAGGGGCCGCGCTCAAGCGCCGTCACGGCGCGGCGGAGAGCCAGTTCACCGGCGAACAGCACCAGCCGGGCCGTGCCGGCGACTTGTGCGCGCATCGTCAGGCCCCCTTTCAGTGCTGGAGCAAGAATCGTTCGCCCTCCGGAAAACCGGAGGCGCTCATCACGGCATGAGACGCCCAGCTTGGTTACCAAGTGGTGAGCAGAGCCGATCAAATTTTCCGATGGCCGGGCCGCCGGGCCGCCGTCACTGACGGCGGAGGCGGGCGGCGAAGAAGCCGTCGAGGCCGGAAAGCCGGGCATCGTCCAGCTTGAGGTGCGACGGCAGGGTTCGGATGAAGCCTTCAGGCGTCACGATCTCTGACAGACCGAAAACCTCGTCAGCCGTCACCGGAACCACATCGAGCGGCGCCTCGATCAGCCTGAGGCGGCGAATCTGGTCCTGCCCCTCCTCCGGCTCCAGCGAGCAGGTGGAATAGACGAGGAGGCCGCCCGGCCTGAGCATGCGGATCGCCTGATCGAGCAGGCGGCGCTGGACGGAGGCCAGCGTCGGCACGTCGGCAGGCTTCTTGCCGACTGCCCCGTCGGGATGGCGGCGCAAGGTGCCGGTGGCCGTGCAAGGCGCGTCGAGCAACACCATGTCGAAGGTACCGCCAAGCCACTCGGTGGCGTCCGCCTTGACGAGGTTGGCCTTGAGACCGAGCCGGTAGAGGTTGCGCTCTAGGCGCTGCAGACGGTGGTAGGACACATCGATGGCAGTCACGTCGGCACCGAGCGCCGCCAGCTGGGCGGTCTTGCCGCCGGGCGCCGCGCAGAGATCGACCACCTTCTTGCCCTTGACGTCACCCAGAAGCTGGACCGGCAGCGTGGCGGCGGCATCCTGTACCCACCAGCCGCCCTCCTCATAGCCGTCGATCTTCTCGACGGCGCCGGTGACAGGAAGCCGCACCGATCCGTTGGGAAGCTTGACCCCGCCCAACCGGGCGGCCCACCCTTCCGGATCGGACTTCACGGTGAGGTCGAGCGTCGGTTCCAGGGCATTCATGGCCGCAATGTCGCGAGCGACATCGGCCCCATAATTGGCGCTCCAACGCTCCATCAGCCAGGCCGGCGTGTTGAGGGTGATGGCGTCCTGTTCGGCCAGAATCGCCGCCTTGTTCTCGGACACGCGGCGCAGGACGGCGTTGACGACACCCTTGAAGGGCACGGCCGCCTTGTCGGAAGCGGCCAGCTCGACACCGAGCGCCACGGCGGCGTGGTCGGCGACGTCCATGAACATGATCTGGGCCGCCGAAACGGCAATCACCGCTTTCAGCGTACCCGCGTCGTCCGGCAGCGGTCTGGTCAGAAAACGCCCGACCGCGTCATCGATTTGTCCGTGGCGGCGCAGCGCATAGCCGACGATGGCACGGGCAAGGCCACGATCACGCGGGTCGAGGCGCTGGTAGCGTTCGGCGGTCGCCCCCTTGTCGAGCAGCGCGTCGAGAAGGCGGCCCTTCTGCACCCCGTCGACAAGACCGACCGCGACGGCGCGGGCCTCCATGCCCTGCGGCCGTGGCGGCCGACGGCCGCCCTGGGGCGGACGCCCACCCTTGAACGCCGCACCCTTCTGGCCGTCATGAGGGCGTGCCGGCCTGAATGCGTTGCCGGCTTTCCCGCCGCCCTTGCGGCCATTGTTGTCTGCGGTCATCCCCACGGTCCACGGTTCGAAGGCCGTCCGGCAGAGCCGCCCCCACCCCATGGCCCGCCCCGAGAGCCGCGCGGCGAGGTCCAGGGACCATCAGCCACAGGTTCGGAACTGCGCCGCCCGAAGCCGCCGCCGTCCGCCATCGTCATCAGGGCGCGAATGCGGTTGCCGGTATCCGGGTGGGTCGAAAACAGGTTGTCCATCCTGGCGCCGGACAGCGGATTGATGATGAACAGATGCGCCGTAGCAGGATTTTGCTCCGCTGTCATGTTCGGCACGCGATGCGCGGCGCCGGCGATCTTGTCGAGGGCCGAGGCAAGCGCCAGCGGATTGCCGGAGATCTCGGCGCCGCGGCGGTCGGCGGCGTATTCGCGCGTCCGCGAGATGGCCATCTGCACCAGCATGGCGGCAAGCGGCGCCACGATCGCCGCCAGGAGGATGCCGATGCCGCCGAGCGGGCTCCGGTTCTCGCTGTCGCGGCTCATCGAGCCGAAGAATAGGCCGAAGTTGGCGAGCATCGAGATGGCGCCGGCAATCGTCGCCGTCACCGTCATGGTCAGTGTATCGCGATTCTGCACGTGGGCGAGCTCGTGCGCCATGACGCCGGCGATCTCCTCGCGATCGAGCATCTGCAGAAGACCGGTTGTGGCGGCGACGGCGGCGTGCTCGGGATCGCGGCCGGTGGCGAAGGCGTTGGGCTGCGGATTGTCGATGACATAGACGGCAGGCATCGGCAGGCCGGCGTTGGCGGCGAGGCGCTCGACGATGCCATAGTACTCGGGCGCAGTAGCCCGGTCGACACGACGGGCGCGGTGCATCGCCAGCACCATCTTGTCGGCGTTCCAGTAGGAGATGAGGTTCATGCCGGCGGCCACCACGAGCGCGATCAGCATGCCGCCCTGGCCGCCGATCAGGTAGCCGACGCCCATGAAGATCGCCGTCATCGCGGCGAGGAGGAGGGAGGTCTTGAAGAAATTCATCTGTCCTTCCGGTCTCCGGCTGATATGCTGCTCCGGATTTTCAGAAGAACAAGATGGTATGCCGTCCACGCACCATCAAGGATGTGTTCATGACCGACAGTCAGAACCGGCCCGCCGTGGCGCCCCAGAAAGAACTGACGCCGGCTGCCCGCCGCGCGCTGGCCGAAGCCGAGGAACGTCGCCGCGTGGCCGGCGAGAACCGGCCGAAGGAGATTGGTGGCCGGGGTGGCCTTGAACCCGCCCGCTATGGCGACTGGGAAGTGAAGGGCATCGCGGCCGATTTCTAGCGCCATCACGAAGCCCTGATCGTGTTTCACAGTTTGGCCCCATTCCCGCCTTGGCCCTGCCAAGGGAAGCAAGCAGGATGCACTCGTCCCCCGGCAATGACGCTGCGGACGGGTTCCGGCTCAATCCAGCCCCCCAGCCCCCCGGAATTCGTTTCTGCCTGCGTTGCGCCTTACGAGGCGCGGCCGGGGGCGCTTTTCGACCGGCGACTGCCCCCGAATAACCCAATCGTCGATTGCGTGGCTCGTTCCAAGCTGTTAGGCCGGAACCGCCTCAGTCGTCGTTCAGGTGTTCCATGTCCGCTCCCGCCGCCGTTCGTGCTCCCGGTCTAGCCTTCCTGGCCGGCCTCTTCGCCATCATCGCCGCCTGGGGCTTCGAGATCATCGGCGGCTATCTGCCCTGCAAGCTCTGCCTGCAAGAGCGCATTCCCTATTACGTCGGCCTGCCGATCCTGCTGGTCGGCCTGTTGCTGTCGCACCGCATGCCGCGGCTTGCTCGGCTCCTCTACTTCATCGGCGGCGCCATCTTCTTCGTCGGCTCGGCGCTCGCCGGCTATCATGTCGGCGCCGAATGGAAACTGTGGGAAGGTCCGTCCGACTGTGGCGGAGCACCGACGGTGATCACCAGCGCCACCGACCTGATGGCAGCGGTGAAGGGCACCCGTCTGGTTTCCTGCTCGGAAGCCCCGATCAGCCTGTTCGGCCTGTCGTTCGCCGGCTGGGACGTGCTGTCCACGCTGTTCGTCGGCATCATGAGCTGGCGCGGCATCTTCGCCCGGCGCGACGCGTTGATCTGACACTCGCCCACGCCTGAAATTGGTCGTTTCGCGTAAGGGCGTTCTTCGCTAGGCTCGACGCGATCCGATCACCATCCGACGTTGGGGGAAGAAGTGAAAGCTCTGCGCATCATCGTCTGGCTGCTCGTCGCGGTGCTGTTCGGCGCCACCGGATGGCTGGTTTTCGGGGGCCGACTTCCCTTCATGGAGAACGCCAGCGTCGCGGCAAGCGACATCGGCGGCCCCTTCAGCCTTGTCGACATGAACGGGCGCCCCGTCACCGACCAGACCTTTGCCGGCCGGCCGCACGTCATCTTCTTCGGCTACACGCACTGTCCTGACGTCTGCCCCACCACGCTCGGTGAGTATGCGGCACTGAAGGAACAGCTCGGACCGGACGCCGGCAAGGTCGATCTGTTGTTCGTCACCGTCGACCCGGAGCGCGACACGCCGGATGTGCTGAAGGACTACCTGTCGTCCTTCGGCGATATCGTGCTTGGCCTGTCCGGCAGCCGCGAACAGGTCGACGCAGCCATCAAGACTTTTCGCGTTTATGCACGCAAGGTACCCGGCACCGACGGCGACTATGGCATGGATCACACGGCTTCGAGCTTCATGTTCGATGCCGATGGCCGCTTCCGCGGCACCATCGCCTACATGGAAGAACAGGACGCCGCCCTCAAGAAGCTGAAGACCCTGATTTCCGGGAGCTAAGCTGATGTCCAGCCAACCCGACAGCGAGAAGAACACCACCAAGCGCGCCCGACTGTCCGACCATCTGGCCTCGCTCGCCTTGCCTTTGGCGGTCATAGCCTTGGGGGTTGCGCTGTCGGCCGGGTCGGACGGCGTCCAAGCCTTTGTCGATCTTTGTCGCACCGCCCTGCCTTGATCATGGCCGAACCGCTGCGTCTTGACCTCAGAGGGCTCAACTGCCCACTGCCCGTGCTTAAGGCGGGCAAGGCGTTGCGCGGAATGGCGCCAGGCGATCTTCTGATCGTCGAGGCGACCGATCCCATGGCGGCGATCGACATTCCTCACTTCTGCCGTGAACAGGGACACAGGCTGGTGACCGAGGAAAAGGACGGTTCCGTCCTGCGCTTCGTGATCGCCCGGGAGCGTTGATACTGCCCGTTTTGGGGCTGGCGATCCTGACCTCCTGTTCAGGCGATGCGCCCGGCCGATCGGATTGTCGCGCTTTCGCCCTTGACAGCATACTTCGTTCGGTTCAACCATAGTTATGTTATAACATAACACAGAGAGTTCCATGAACCGCCTCCTGCTTGCCTCCGTTCTCGCCATGCTGACCGCTGGCTCCGCCTTCGCCGCCGACCGCATGCCGGTGGTCGCCTCCTTCTCCATCCTTGGCGACATGGTGAGCCGTGTCGGCGGCGATCGCGTCGCGGTCACGACGCTCGTCGGCCCCGATGGCGATGCCCACGTCTACGAACCGACGCCGGACGACGTCAAAGCCGTCGCCGGAGCCAAACTCCTCGTGGTCAACGGTCTCGGCTTCGAGGGATGGATGGACCGTCTTGCCGAAGCGTCCGGCTATGCCGGGCCGGTAACCGTAGCGTCACAGGGCGTCGCGCCCCATGAAATGGCCGAGGAAGAGGATCACCACGATCACGCCGAGGCAGACCACGCCGAGCATGATCACCACGGCGTCGACCCGCATGCCTGGCAAGACGTCGCCAACGCCGTCATCTATGTCAAGAACATCGCCGCCGGCCTCGACGCCGCCGATCCCGAGGGCAAGGCAACCTACGACGCCAATGCTGCCGCCTATGTCGCCGAACTAGAAGCGCTTGACGCGGAGGTCCGTACGGCCATGGCAGCCCTGCCGGCCGATCGGCGCAAGATCATCACCAGTCACGATGCTTTTGGCTACTTCGGCGCCGCCTATGGGCTCGAGCTCCTGGCCCCCGAGGGCGTCAGTACCGAGTCCGAAGCCACAGCCGCCGACGTCGCGGACATCATTCGCCAGATCCGCGAGGATGCCGTTCCCGCCATCTTCGTCGAGAACATCAAGGATCGCCGGCTGATCGACCAGATCGCCGCCGAGACCCATGCCGTGGTCGGCGGCGAGCTCTATACCGACGCGCTGTCGGCCAAGGACGGCCCCGCGCCGACTTACGTCGACATGATCAGGCACAACATCGGCACGCTCACCGAGGCCCTGACGTCCAAGCGCTAATCGCAATCGGTGCGGATTGCGACACAGATAGGAAATTTGTGCTAACGACAGGGAATCTCGGCTCAAAAGGTCAGTTTCCCGGAAATGCCGCTGGAATGGCGGCCTGAGGACGATTTATACCGGCAAGCTGAGCACGATGGGAATGGAGCGGGGAATCCTATGCCACCCCATCGGCTCTTCTAATTCCATGAGCCGAGGTCGTCCATGCCGTCCACCGTCACCCTCTCCGCCGGCCCGCTTTCTTTCTCGATCGGCCTTCCCGACCGCGGCATGCCGGAGATCCTTGCCTTCGGACGCGACGCGGCGGCGCCCGATTTCTGGCCGGAGGTACCGCGGTCCAGCCGCATCAACGGCATGGACGCCGACGTCGCCTCGGCTGCGCTGCTGCCGGTCGCCGGTCTTGGCGCCTTTGGATGGCCGGCCATCGTCGGCCATCGCGATGGCCGCGACTTTCTCCTCGATTTCTCCCGCTGGTCCGCGCGTCGTGACGGCGCGACCACGGTGCTCACGGCGAGTGATGACATCGCCGGTATCGACATCGAAATCTCCATCCTGGCCAGCAAGACGGGCGTGTTCGGCCTGTCAACGCGCCTGACCTCGGTCAAGGACGGCGTCTACACGCTCGATCGCTGCATGGCCGGCAGCTTCCTTCTGCCGGCGGGCGATGCGATTGCGACCCGCTTCACGGGCATGTGGGGGCGCGAGTTCCAGGTCCGCCGCCATCACCTCGCACCCGGCATCACGCTGCAGGAGAACCGCCGCGGCCGTACCAGCCACGACCGGCAGCCCTACCTCGGCGTTACCATTGGCGATGCCCGTTTCGCCTTCCATCTCGGCTGGAGCGGCAATCACATCGTTGCCGTCGACACGCTCGATGATGGCCGCCGTCTCGTTCATCTCGGCGCATTGTTCGAACCGGGCGAGATCCGCCTTTCGCGGGGAGACAGTTACCAGAGCCCGGTCGTCTATGCCGCCGAGGACGCAGCGGCGCTGCAGGCCTTCGTGCGATCGGAAGTCCTGACCTGGCCGGGCGGCGCGATGAGCCCGCGTCCGGTGACGCTGAACACCTGGGAAGGCAACTATTTCGACCACCGCCTCGATTCCCTGAAGGCCCAGGCCGACGCCGCCGCCGCCCTGGGCATCGAGCGTTTCGTTCTCGATGACGGCTGGTTCGGCCGCCGCGACGACGACACGACCTCGCTCGGCGACTGGATCGTCGATCGCCGCAAGTACCCCGACGGGCTGAAGCCGCTCGTCGACCACGTCACCTCGCTCGGCATGCAGTTCGGCATCTGGTTCGAGCCGGAAATGGTCAACGAGGAGTCCGACCTCTATCGCGCCCATCCCGACTGGGCGCTCAAGGTGGATGGGCGTCCCCTGCTGCGCTCGCGCAACCAGCAGGTTCTCGACCTCACGCGCCCCGAGGTGTCAGACTACCTGTTCGAGAAGCTGTCGGCCGTGCTGTCCTCGCATGCCATTTCCTACATCAAGTGGGACATGAACCGCGACCTCACGCACGTTGGCGGCGTCGACGGCCGGGCCGTGACCACCCGCCAGACCCGCGCCGTCTATGCCCTGATGGCTCGCGTTCGCAGCGCCTTCCCCCATGTCGAGATCGAAAGCTGCGCCTCGGGCGGCGGTCGCACCGACTATGGCGCGCTCGCCAATACCCAGCGCGTCTGGACGTCGGACTGCACCGACGCCCTCGACCGTCTTGAAATCCAGCGCGGCGCCAGCCTGTTCCTGCCGCCGGAGATCATGGGCGCCCACGTCTCGGCCAATCCCAGCCACCAATCCGGGCGGACGTTGTCACTGACGTTCCGTGCCATGGTGGCGCTGGCCTATCACCTCGGCGTCGAGCTGAACCCGCTCGACATGGGTCCGGTCGAACGAACCGAGTTGGCCGGCTTCATTGCCCTTCACAAGCGCCTCAGGCCACTGCTCCACGCGCCGGGCGCCAACTTCAATCTCGACCCGCGCGACGGTCGTTACGTCTGGGGCGCCATGACGTCCGAGCAAGCCGCCGTCTTCGTGGCGCAAGGGCCGACCATGGTCTCCGAGCAACCGGAGCCGCTCGTCCTCCGCCTGCCGGGCTCACCCGAGCGGATGTGGCGGATCGCCGCTGCCCATGGCGACTGCCCCTCCGGATTCATTCGGATGAGCGATGGACAGACGAAGTTGCTGGCCGGCGAAATGACGTTCAGCGCGGCGGCGCTGGCAAGCGCCGGTTTGCCATTGCCCATGCAGAGGCCGGAAACCGCCTTTCTTCTCGAGCTGACACCGGTGGGGTAATCAACCATTTCAGTCGAAAGGCCTACTTCGGTGATCTCCTGAGATTGTCCCCGCGCCCGGCAGTGCTAAAAAAGAAAGGGAGGTTGGAGGGCCGACGCACCGCCACCCAGGGAGGAAACAAGAATGCTCAGGCACCTGAAATCCGCCGCGCGCAGCCGCTGGGTGGAGCGCGCGCCTCATCGCCTTTGGCTGCTCGGACGCGCCGACGCGCTGTTTTCCTTCTTCGAGGCGGGTTGCCGCAACCCGCTCGGCGGCTATTTCGAGCTGGACGAAGCCGGGCGGCCGATGGCGCCGGGTGCCGACGGTGGTCTGCCGCCATCGCGCAACCTTCACATCACGACGCGCCTCGTGCATGCCTTCGGCATCGCATCTCTGATGGGACGGCCGGGCGCCGCCAACATCGTCGACCAGGGCATGAGCTTTCTCTGGAGCGGCCACAGGGACGCATCGAATGGCGGCTATCACTGGGGCGTCGGTTATGGAACCCTGAGCGACCCGACCAAGCAGGCCTACGGCCATGCCCATGTCCTTCTGGCCGGTGCCACCGCCAAGGCGGCCGGCCATCCCAACGCCGACAGGCTGATCGCCGATGTGACCGACATCCTGGTGTCACGGTTCTGGGAAGCGGAGCCAGGCGCCGTCGCCGAGGAGTTCACCGCCGACTGGCAGCCGATCGGGGATTATCGCGGCCAGAACTCCAACATGCACCTTACCGAAGCGCTGATGGCGGCCTTCGAGGTGACCGACGACTCGGAGTATCTCCGCAGGGCCGAAAGCATCGCCGAGCTGATCATCGATCGCTTCGCCTCGCGCAACGGCTGGCGCCTGCCCGAGCATTTCGACGCCCAATGGAACGTCACGCTCGACTATGTCGGCAACCCGATGTTCAAGCCATATGGCTCGACGCCCGGTCATTGGCTGGAATGGGCGCGCCTGCTGCTTCAGCTTTGGGAGCTCGGCGGCCGCAAGCTGCTCTGGCTGCCGGAAGCCGCGCAGAGCCTCTTCCGCCTCGCCGTCACCGAAGGCTGGGACGGCGAACGCGGCGGCTTCTACTATACCGTCGGTTGGGACGGCAAACCATCGATACCCGACCGTTTCTGGTGGCCGTGCTGCGAAGGCATCGGCGCCGCCCACTTCCTCGCATCGATTACCGGCGATCCATTCTATGAGAACTGGTATCGCCGCATCTGGGACTTCACGACAGATCACCTGATCGACCGGACGACCGGCGCCTTCATTCCGCAGCTTGATGCCGAGAACAGGTCCGCCACCAATCCCTTCTACGGTCGGCCCGACATCTACCATTCGGTACAGGCTTGCCTCATCCCGTTGCTGCCGACTTCCGGCAGCCTCGTGAACGGCCTGATGAACGAGGGCATCCGGATCTGACGATTTCAAGGTAACTGCGAACGCCGCCGGCCGTGCTGGCGGCGTTTTCCTGTTCAGCCCTTGGTCTTGCCCAGCGATGACGAGGCGACCGCGAGCACGATGATCGAGCCGATCAGCACCTCGCGCACGTAGCTGTCGATGCTCATCTGGGTGAGGCCATTGCCGAGCACGCCGAGGATCAGCACGCCGACAAGCGTCGCCAGCACGTGCGGCTCGCCCTCTTCGCTCATGGTCATGCCCAGGAAGACGGCGGCGATCGCGTCGAGCATCAGGCCGGAGCCTTGCGTCGGGTTGGCCGAGGCCACTCGGCTCGCATACATCAGACCGGCGGTCGCCGCGCCGAGACCGCTGAGCCCGAAGGCGAGGAAGCGCAACCGCCTGACACGGATGCCGGCAAGACGCGCCGCCTCCTTGTTGCCACCGATCGCATAAAGCCGGCGGCCAAAGGTCGTCTGCTCCAGCGTGAACCAGACGACCAGCAGCACCAGCGCCGCGACGATTGTCAGGCTCGGCAGACTCACCGTATCCGTTAGCGAGATGCCCGAGCGGGCAAAGCCGGAGAAGGCCGTGGGAATGTCGCGGCCGAAGATGGTCTTGCCGCCCGACACCAGGAAAGCAAGGCCGCTGTAGACGGTCAGCGTGCCGAGCGTCGCGACGAAGGGCAGAATGCCGACATAGGCCACGAGCGCGCCGTTGAGAAGGCCACCAACCAATCCGACGGCGAGCGCCAGTGCGACACCGACCCACACCCCGTGCCCGTCGCGAAAGGCCAGCGCCGCCACAATGCCGGCCAGAGACGCCATCGAACCGACGGAAAGATCGAAGTCGCCCATGACCATGACGATGGTCATCGTGAAGGCGACCACCGCCAGCATCGACACCTGCTGACTGATGTTCAGCCAGTTCTTCGCCGTCATGAACGTGTCGGGAATCTCGATCCAGAAGAAGAGGACGACAAGGACGAAGCCGATCAGCGTGCCGTAAGTCTTGAGCGCGGAAGCCACGAGTATTTCCTTCAGGCGGAGGGCGCGGTCGGCGTCCCGAAGCAAAGGGCGGCAAGACCGGCTTGGTCGAGGCCCTCGGTGGAAACGGTGGTCGCCACCTTGCCGTCCCGGAAGACGATGATGCGGTCGGCCATATAGACGAGTTCGGGCAAGTCGGAGGAGGCGAGCACCACCGCCTTTCCCTCGGCCGTCAGCTCGCGAAGCAGAGCGTGGATGTCGTAGCGGGCGCCGACATCGACGCCACGTGTCGGCTCGTCAAGCAGCAGCACGTCCGGAGAGCCGGCGATCGCCCGGGCGAACACCACCTTCTGCTGATTGCCGCCGGAAAGCTCGCGAACCTTCTGCCTCGGCCCCTTTGACTTCAGCTTCACCTTCCGGCCGAGATCAACCGCCTGTTCGGCCTCTGCAGCCCGGTCGAGGACCAGCCCGAAGCGGACGAGATCGTCGAGATGCGGCAGCGACACGTTACCGGCGATGGACGCGGAGGAAACCAGCCCCTCCTGACGCCGCTCGCGCGGCAGGAACGCCAGCCCCTTCGCCCAGGCGGAAACGGGTTCTTCGATCTTCACCGGCCGACCGGCAAGGCTGACCGCGCCGTCGTGACCACCATCGGCACCGACGATCGCCCGGATGACCTCGCTCTGGCCGGCGCCCTCAAGCCCGGCGAGACCAAGGATCTCGCCCTTGCGAACCTCGAACGTCACATCCTGTAGATAAGCTGTGGACAACCCCTCGACGCTGAGGGCGACGTCGCTCGAAACCGGCGCGAGGCGTGGCGGATATCCTTCGGCAAACCGGCGCCCGATCATCAGCTCGATCACTTCGAGCTTCTGAAGTCCGGCAATGTCGCGCGTCGCCACCGTGGCGCCATCGCGCAACACGGTGAGGCGATCGGCAAGCTCCATCACCTCGTCGAGCCGGTGCGACACGTAGATGATGCCGGCTCCCGCCGCGCGCAGGCGACGGATCACCGCGAACAGGCGTTGCGATTCCTCGGCCGACAGCGCCGCCGTCGGCTCGTCCATCACGTAGAGACGGGCCGGCGCGCCCCCGTCGATGCTGGCATCCTGGAAGGCGCTGGCAATCTTTACCAGCATCTGGTCGCCCACCGAGAGGCGAGCCATCTTGCGTCCGGGCGGAATATGGTTGACGCCGAGGCCGGCGAGCACCGCAGCAGCGCGGCGGTTGAGACCGTCCCAGTCGATCATGACGCCCCAACGACGGGGATAGTCGCGGCCGAGGAAGATGTTCTCGGCCACCGAAAGGTGCGGCACCACCGAGAGTTCCTGGTGAATGAACCGCAGGCCGAGGCGAAGCGAATCGGCCGGCGAACCGATGGTGACCGACGCGCCGTCAATGGCGATCGACCCGGCGTCGGGTTTCACCACACCGGCCAGCACCTTGATCAGCGTCGACTTGCCGGCGCCGTTCTCGCCCATCAGGGCATGCACCTCGCCGGCACGAACCTCCAGCGAAGCGCCACCGAGCGCCCGGGCGCCGGCAAAGCTCTTTTCAAGATCCTGGATGGACAGCAACGACATGGTGAGAACCCAGTTCGGCGGGCGGCAGCGCCGCCCCTCCATTGCGAAACGCCGTCACTCCTTGACGTTGTCGATGGTGATCAGCTTGGTCGGCACGTAGGTGACCGACGACTTCGGCGGCTTGCCGGAGAGCGTCTGGGCAACGGCTTCGGCCGCGGCCGCGCCGATGCCATGGAAGTCCTGCGCCATCGACGCCTCGAAGTTGCCGCCGGCGGCGATCGCCTCGCGCGCCTGCGGGTTGGCGTCGATGCCGGTGATGACGATACCCTCGTCCTGACGTCCTGCCGCCTCGATCGCCTGCAGCGCACCGAGCGCCGGCTGGTCCCAGGCAGCCCATACCGCCGAGATTGAGCCCTTGTCCGGATTGGCGGCGAGGATCGCCTCCATCTTGGCGCGGCTGTCGGCGATGCCACCGTCGGACACGTCGGGCGTCACGCGGTCCAGCACCTTGATGTCGGGATTGTTGCCGAAGACGGCGTCGGCGATCACGCCGCGCACCTGCACCGGCGGGAAGGCGTCGAACACGAACATGACGACGTTGCCCTTGCCCTCGATCCGATTGGCCACGTAAGCGGCGGTGTCGGCGGCCATGGCATAGCCGTTGGAGGTCACGTTGGTGACGAGGTAGGGACTGGCGCCCGCATCCATACCGACCACCGGAATGCCGGCGTCCTTGACGGCGGCAAGGCCGGCCTCGACCTGCGCCGGATCGACGTTGATCACCACCGCGTCGACCTTCTGCGTCGCCGCGTCTTCAAGGCGGGAGATGACGGCGGCGACATCGCCCTTGGTGTCGATGACGTTGACATCCCAGGCCTTGTCCTTGGCGGCCGCCTGGAAGGCTTCGACGTAGAATTGGGTGCCCGGCTGGGCGAGATAGGGTGTGATCACCGCGATCTTGCCGGCCGCCATGGCGGCCCCGGTCGCGAACACGGCGGAAAGAAACAACGCGGCGGCCGGAAGCCGCATGCGGAGCGTAGCAGTCATGTGTGCGTTCCCCATTTTTCTCTGAGGCCGGTCGTCGGAGGCACGCGTCCCCCTTCTCCCCGCCGGCCTCAAAACAGTTATCAGCCGGATGGGAGCCATTCAACTCGAAGCCTGCCGATCACCCTCGATTCATGAAGCGAGGACAAGGCCAAGCCACTCGCCAGACGAGCCTTTTCGGACAAGAAATGACAGAGCGCGATGGACAGGCCGCAGCCGGCGTGGTGATCTCGGCGGCGAACGATCTGCCTCCCGGACCTCTTCCATGATGACGCCCCTTCTCGTCGGCATCGACGTCGGCACCACTTCCGTCAAGGCCACGCTGTTCGATGACAGCGGCACGGCGATCCGGACCTTCGCCGATCCCTATCCCATGAGACGACCGGCGCCGGGCTTCGCCGAACAGGACCCCGCCGACTGGACGAAGCGCGTTTTGGCGGCCTTGTTTCATGTGTCCGGCGATCTGCCGGACGGTACCGTCGCAGCCGTCGGGTTGACCAGCCAGGTCAACACCCACGTTTTTGTCGGCATGGACGGCGCGCCATTGATGCCCGCCATCACATGGCAGGACGGTCGCGCCGGCGCCGAAGCGGCCGAAATCGATGCACAGATTTCCACCGAGGAGCGCATCGGCTGGTGGGGCGCCCCGCTGCCGATCGACGCCAGCCATCCACTGGCCCGCGCGCTCTGGCTGAAGCGGCACCACCCCGACATCTGGGCGCAGACGCGTTGGCTGATGGCCCCCAAGGACTATTGCATCCTTCAGCTCACCGGAGAGGCCACCGCCGACCCGATGGCCGCTTTCGGCGTCATCGACCAGTCGCTGACCTACGTGCCGCGCCTCCTCGACCTCGTTCCGGGCGTTGCCGACCGCCTGCCGCCGCTTCGGGGCTTCACAGAGGCGGCTGGCTGCATCCGGCCGGGTTTGCCGCTTGCCGGCGCCCCGATGGTCACCGGCGCCATGGATGCCTGGGCCGGACTCATCGGTACCGGCGTCCTGCGCGACGGCGAATGCATGTATCTCTCGGGTACGTCGGAGATCGTTGGCCTGGTATCGAGCCTGCGCCATCCGGCCGCCGGCGTCATCGCTTTCCCGACCTGCGAGGGCATCACCATGCATGCCGGTCCGACACAGGCCGGCGGCGCTTCGCTCGCCTGGCTGTCGAACCTCACGGGACGCGCACCGTCGGAGCTGTCGGCCCTCGTCGCCGGCAGCGATCCCCATCGTCCAACGCCACTGTTCCTGCCCCACCTTCAGGGCGAACGCGCGCCGATCTGGGACATCGGCGCGCGCGGCGCCTTCATCGGTCTTGACGGCTCGATGGGGGCGGCCGACCTGACGCGCGCCGTCTTCGAGGGCGTGGCGTCGTCGGTGCGCTGGCTCCTGGAAGCACTGGAGGCCTCGGCGGGGCGATCCGCAACGAGCTTCTCCATGGCCGGTGGCGGCGCGGCCTCCGACCCATGGTGTCAGATCCGCGCCGACATGCTGGGCCGACCGATCCGCCGGCTCAAGACGCTCGATGCCGGCGTGCTGGGAGCCGCCATTCTGGCCGGCGTCGGCGCCAGTCGCTTCTCGTCCATCGGCGAAGCGGCGGATCGGCTGGTGGTGACCGACCGCATGTTCGAGCCCAACCCGTCGCGGCGCGAGCGGATGGACTTTCTCTACGACGAGTACCGTGCACTCTATTCGGCGCTGAAGCCGTTCAACGCTGCGCGCGCCGCCTTCACCGCCTGGTAGCGGCAGCGGAAATCCCCCCGGCAGGTCAATGCCCCGCCGGGGAGTATCGTCAGGTGCGCCAGCCCCAGCTATCGGCCAGCCGCAGCGTTTCCTGCCAGCCAACCACCGAACCGGAGGTGGTGACCGACCGCAAGGAACAGGCCGCCGTGGCATGCGCCAGCGCCAGCGACTTTTCGAGCGACCAGTCCTCATGAACGCCATAGATCATGCCGGCGGCAAAGGCGTCGCCGGCCCCGTTGGCGCCGACGACCAGCTCGGCCGGAATGGAGACCGACGCCTTCCGGGCAACCGTACCGTCGCGCGCGACTGCGATGGCCAGCTTCGGCCAGTGAACCACCACCAGTTCCATGGCGCCGCCATCGAGCACCTTCCGCGCCGCCGCCTCACAGAGATCGGCGTCGGTCATGCCATGGCTGACGGTGGGAAGCCCGGCCAGTGCGCCGATCTCCGCGTCGTTGACCACGACGTAGTCGAGATGGCCGAGGCAGGGCATGACCGTGTCGGCGAGGATGCGCGGTTCGAGGCTGGCCAGCTCGATGTTGGTCTTGAGGCCAGCCGCATGCGCCTTCTTGAGGATCGTTACCCAGCCATTTTCGCCATCCGCCCAGACGCCGTCGAGCTGCTTGTGAAAGCCCGGCAGCCCCAGGTGCAGGATGCGCCCGGTCGTCGCCGCCAGATCGAAATGATCGGGCGTGAGCGCCGCCGCAACCGCCTTGGCGAACAGATGCGTACGGCGATGCGTCAGCGCCGAGGCATAGGCGTCGGTGAACTGCGTCGGCAGCGAACCGTCGACGTGCATTTGTCGGTGGTCGATGCCAGCTTCCTCGGCGATGCCGCGCAGAAACCGCCCGCCCTCGTCGTCACCGACGATGGCGATGGTCTCGACAGGCATGTTCGGATCGAGATGGCGGATATCGACCGCAAGGTTGCAGCCGGAACCGCCGCCGGCCAGTTCCTGGGAGAGGATTTCGACAATTCCGTCTTCCTCAGGCCAGAAGCTGACAAGGCGGTTGTTATCGACGCACCAGGTCCCTCCGGTGACGATGCCGCGTCTTGCCGCTGCCATGATCAGGCAAGCCCGGCCTTGAGCGGCTTCTCGGTCACTTCAAGGTCGGCGGCAAGCTCGCGGGTCGGCTTGATGCCGGCCTTGGCGAGATCGCCGTGATAGGACTTCACCGCCTCGGACGGGGAAAGATCGCCGCTTGCCACCGCACGCATGTGCTTGACCATGCTGAGCGGATCTTCCGCGAGATTGATCTTGCGGCCGAACAGGGCGACGCGGGCACCATACTTCTCGGACTGGAAGATCAGTTCGTAGCAGTCGCGCGTCGTACCGGCGCCGCCGCCGAGCACGCCGACGATGATCGTCGGATCGTAGGAGGCCAGTTCCTCCATCGCCTTCGGACCGTTGTAGGCGATCTTCAGGAACTCCGGCCGGTCGGCCTTCGTCACGCCGGCAAGACAACGGGCGATGCAGTCGTTGATGAAGTGCGGCACGAGATCGGCGTCGATGCCGGTGTCGACATTGGGATTGAACACCTCAAGGAAGTACTTGAAACCGTTCAGTGACGCCTCGTAGCGGAAATCGTTGAACGCCTCGAGCGAGGCGTAGTCGTGATCGAGGTCGTTGTTGAAGGTGATCGAATAGAGGCCAAGATCGGTGCCGACAAGCGGCGCGCCAGGCGCCGGATCGACAGTGCCGGTCGTCACGCGCGACAACGACGCCGTACGGAACGGCCGCGACGGCTTCTTGGGATAGACGCCGCCACGCACGAACCAGATGTCGGTGGTGTCGTTGGCGCGGATGGCCGGCTTTACCTTGGAGGTCTTGTAGACGCCCTTCTCGTTGAGCAACTCCAGGCTCGAAGCCGACGTCAGCATGATGTCGACGATGTCCTGTTCGACGATGGCGCGGACGTTGTCGAGAAACTCAGGACGCGTCTGGAAGCGGCCGAGCGTTCCGTCCTTGGCTCTGAGAGGACCGGCGCCGGGGATCGACGGCCCCATGTCAGGGTCCTTGGCATCGGCGATGATGAAATCGGCGCGCGTGTAAGCGCCCGCCCGAATGCGGGCAAGCTTTTCGTCAAGACGGAACATCGATCACTCCAATCCGCCGGTGCCAGGCCCTCCCCGGCCGCGCGGCTCCACGTTTCCTCCCGCCATCCCACCCAACGGCTGGGAGACGGCTCGTTTTCTTGCGTTCGGGCCACGCTTAGGTCCGAAGACCGCCGCATACCCATCGCGCATGTTGTGACGGTTCAATGCGGGTGACAAGCCCCGTCGCGGCCGCAAAGCGGCTTTCGAGTGGAGCTTTGCGGCCGATGCGACCAAAGACGGAAGACGCTCCCCCGGTGCCCAACCGCCTCCGCTTCCGCATAGGGCGCGATCCCGATATAGCTTGCCCCACAGCCCCGAAGCAGGCTCGGTCGAAGCGGGAGAAAACAATGAGCGATCCCATAGTCATCATTGGCGCCGGCCAGGCGGCCGCGGCCTTCGCAGGCAAGCTCCGCGCGCTTGGATCGGACCGCCCCGTGACGATCGTCGGCGAGGAGCCGGTGCTGCCCTACCAGCGGCCGCCGCTGTCCAAGAAATACCTCGTCGGCGAAGCGACCTTCGACCGTTTGCTCCTGAAGCCACCGGCCTGGTACGAGACCAACGCCGTGACGGTGCTGACCGGTCGCCAGGCCACAGCGATCGACAGGACGCGGCGGATCGTTACGCTCGACGGCGGTGAGGAGATTTCCTACGCCACCCTGGTTCTGGCGACCGGTGCCACGCCACGCCGCTTGCCGGCCGTGATCGGCGGCGACCTGCAAGGCGTTTACACCCTGCGGGACAAGGCCGACGCCGATGCGCTGATGGCGGATTTCCAGCCCGGACGTCGCCTGCTGGTGATCGGCGGCGGCTACGTCGGTCTCGAGACGGCGGCGGTGGCCAGAACGCGCGGGCTCGACGTCACGGTCATCGAGCTCGCCGACCGCATCCTGAAGCGCGTCGCCGCAGCCGGGACGGCGGATCTGGTTCGTGACCTCCACCGAAGTCATGACGTCGACATCCTCGAGAACACCGCCATCGTTCGCCTCGTCGGCACCGAAGGTCGCCTTGTCGGCGCCGAGCTCGCGGACAGCAGGACGATTGCCGCCGATCTTGCCGTTGTGGGCATCGGTGTCGCACCCAACACTGGTCTAGCGGAAGCTTCGGGCCTTGCCGTCGATGACGGCATTTTCGTCGACGAGTTCGCACGCACGTCCGACTCGGATATTCTCGCCATCGGCGACTGTGCTCGCTTTCCCTATGACGGCCGCCCGATTCGTCTCGAGTCGGTGCAGAACGCCTTCGATCAGGGAGAGGCTGCCGCCGCAGCCCTTGTCGGCACGGGCGGCGCCTATGCGCCGCAGCCATGGTTCTGGTCCGACCAGTACGACGCCAAGCTGCAGATCGCCGGCCTCCACCATGGCTACGACGATACGCTGATGACCGATGGCCCGCGCCCCGGCAGCCATGCCGTCTGGTATTTCGCGGAAGGAGCGATGATCGCCGTCGACGCCCTCAACTTCCCCGCCGCTTTCGTGACGGCGAAAAAGCTTCTGGAAGCGGGCAAGCGCATCTCCCGTCTCGACATCGAGACGAAGCCGCTCAAGGAGCTCCTGGGATGATCAGGGGATGGGGCTCGGGCCGCCCTCGACGCAAGAACATTACGAGGGCGGACCCGGTGTCCATTCGGACCGGCCGGCTACGCGCGACCTGATGCCGACGCAGAGGAGTTTCGTCGATCATGGTTGCGATTCGGTTTCCGGACGCGATTTCGTCGACGTCAACATACAGCGCCTTGGCGGGTCATCAGCGCCTATATGTTGAATATCCCGGCAGCGTGGCTCCCCTTGCGTTGCAAAATGCAACGGCTGAACGATTTCAGATGATATTTTCCCGCTTGAGCGGGCGCGCCATCAGCTGATCGACCGCATCCTCGACCGAGAGGTGGCCGGCGAGCACCTCGGCGACCGCTTCCATGATCGGCACCTCGACCGAAAAGTCGGTCGCCTTTTGAACGGCGATCCCGACGGTAGCAGCGCCTTCGGCCAGCTTGCCGAAGCTTGCCGGCGACTCTCCCCGGCCGATGCCAAGCCCGAAAGAATAGTTTCGCGACTGGGTGGACGAGCAGGTCAGCACCAGATCGCCGAAGCCAGAGAGGCCCATCAGCGTTTCGGCCTCGGCACCGAAGGCGGCCGCGAGCCGACGCATTTCGACGAAGCCGCGCGTGATGACGGCCGCCTGCGCCGAGGCGCCGAGCGCGCGGCCGGCGACGATGCCGGCGGCGATCGCCAACACGTTCTTCAACGCACCGCCCAGCTCGACTCCGGCGACGTCGGTTGCGGCATAGGGGCGAAACGTGGGACCGGCGAGCCGCCGGGAAATGGCGTCGGCGAGTGCCGCATCCTCGGCGGCGATGGTCACCGCCGTCGGCAGCCCCCGCGCCACGTCATCGGCAAACCCAGGCCCCGACAACACGGCGACCGGTCGGCCGGGAAGTGCCGCCGCGATCGCGGCTGACGGCCGCGCACCGGTCGCCTGTTCGATGCCCTTGGCACAGGACACCACCGTCGTTTTCAATCCGACGACGTTGGCAAGCGTCGTCGCCGCACGTCGGCAGGATTGAGCGGGTACGGCAAGGAGCAGTAGATCAATGTCTGCCAAAGAGGCCGGATCGGCGTGCGCCGTCACCGTTGGCGGAAACACGGCTTCCTGAAGATGCGAACTGCGCCGCGTCGCGTTCAGTCTCCCGGCCTCTTCGGCGTCCCGGCCGCAGAGGATCACCTCCGCCCCTGCCCGCGCCGCCGTCAAGGCCAACGCCGAGCCCCAGGCGCCGGCGCCATAGATGCCGATGGTCCCGCTCATACCTTCG
>JAUVXG010000269.1 GCA_030603685.1 Pleomorphomonas sp. | reverse complement strand
GGCGTAGAGGCCGGGGACGGTGGTCTTGCGCTCGGCGTCGGTCCTGACGATCTCGCCGAGTGGGCCGTCCTCGACGGTGGCGCCCAGCTCGGCGGCGATGGGGCTGGCCAGCGAGGAATAGGGCGACACGTAGAGCGCGTCCACCGGCACGTCGCGGCCGTCTTCCAGGATGGCGGCCGTCATCTGCGGGCCGTCGCCGACGAACTCGGCCAGCCGCGCCGGCTCCACCGCGACGCCGCGCGCCTCCAGCATCGCCGCCGCGTCGGCGTCGAGGTCGGCGCCGTTGAGGAACAGCGTGGTCGGCCCCCATTCGGCGATCAGGAGCGCCTGATGGGCGGACGTCGGCGTCCGCCAGAGCACGCCGAGCGTGCGGTCCGAGAACTCGAAGCCGTGGCAATAGGGGCAGTGCAGCACCGTCTTGCCCCAGCGCTCCCAGAGGCCGGGGATGGGGTCGAGCCGGTCGCGCAGGCCGAAGGCGAGGATGGCGAGGCGGGCGGAGAGGGTCTCGCCGGTGGCGAGGGTGAAGGCAAAGCCGTCGCCCGTCGCCTCGGCCGCCACCGCCTCGCCGTCGATGACGCGCACGGTGGGATAGGTGGCGAGTTGCCGGCGAGCCCGGGCGAGAATGTCGCGCGGGTCGCTGCCGTCGAAGCCGAGGAAGCCATGCGCGGCGCTGGCGAAGCGGTTGCGCGGCTGGCCGGCGTCGATCACCACCACGTCGCGGCGGGCGCGGCCGAGATAGGTGGCGGCGGCGAGGCCGGCGAAGGCGCCGCCGACGATGACGACATCATGCTGCATGGGGGGCTCCTGGGTCGGGCTTTGTGGTGGGACTTGCGGGGTTGGCGGCGGATTTCATGTAACTTTGTAAGTTACGATTCGCGGCTTTTCAAGCGGCGACCGGGTGGCGACGGTCGGTTGATCTTGAAGAACGGCCGACCCGGCGCGGATGTTCCATCGAAGGTTGATTGGAGGCCGAAGGAACGAGGTGGGCTATCAGGCCTGGAGCTGCCAGCAGTTTTCCGAGGAAACGCTGCGGCTCTCGTGGTCGGCGTCATCCTGATCGGCCTGCCGGTGTCGAGAACAAGCGGTGACAACATCGCGCCAAGATCGCGGCTGCCCGTGGGGAAACCGGCGGACGGCTTTGAGGTTGGGGATGACGGGGGAGCCCGATAGCGGCCTTGAGATTTCTCGTCCCGAGGTCCTGCGCCTTCGCGCAGGATGACAAACTATATGAATGAAAACAAATATATAAGGCTGTCATCCTGGCGAAGGCCAGGACCTCAGGCAGGACGGAGCGAGGGGCCGATATCGGGCGATCGCGGCGACCGAAGCTTGTCGGTGACGGCGATGCGGTCGAGCCATTCGGCCATCAGCTGGCGCTCGCCGGGGCTGAGGGCGGCGAGGGTGTCGAGGTTGGCGCGGAGCGTGATGGCGGCGACTTCGGGGCCGTCGGCCGGTGCCGGGCTTGCGGCGGTGATGGCGGCGATCACGGCCTCGCGGGCGGTGGCGGCAAGGCCCATGTCGCGCGCTTCGGGCGGCATGGCGTTGAGCGTCGTGACGGTGCCGGTGGCGACGGCCTGGATGAGCGCTGTCGCGCGGGCTTCCTCCATCCTGAGACGGCCGGCGGCGGCCAGCGCCCGCACGAAGTGGCGGAGCACGCCGAGGCTCGTGCCGCTTGCGGAGGCGGGCGGCATGCGCGGGGCGGTGAGGATGGCGTGGAGGGCCGGGTTGTCGACGCCGAAGGCGACGTGAAGGTCGAAGGCGCGGCGGAGGTTTTCCAGCGGATCGGTGGACTGCTGGCGCGTCGAATTGGCCGCCACGTATCTCCACAGGCCGTGTTCGGCGGTGGCGTCGAGGAGGCCCTGCTTGTCTTGGAACAGGCGGTAAAGCGTCGGCGCCTGCACGCCGGCCGCCGCCGCCACGGCGCGCGGGGTTAGCGCCGCCGGTCCGCCGGAGCGGAGAAGCGCCTCGGCCGCTTCGAGGATGCGGGCGCGGGTGGATGTATCGTCGGATTCACTCTCCATGGCCCCGAGAATATCACTGGCAGCGGGCGACGGGTAGCGTTGATAGCGGCTTCATGTTATCACTGATATCAGAATTAGGTTATCAGCGATACGGAGTGAAGCCATGACCATCGCGAACAAGGTCGTCGTCATCACCGGCGCCGGCAGCGGCATCGGCCGCGCCACGGCGCTGCATCTCGGATCATTGGGCGCCAAGGTGGTGCTGGGCGCGCGGCGGGAGGCGGAGATCGCCGGGGTGGCGGAGCGCATCCGGGCCGAGGGCGGCGCGGCGGACCATCGGGTCACCGACGTGACCCAGGGTGAGGCGGTGAAGGCGCTGGTGGAACACGCCGTCGAGCGGTTCGGGCGGCTCGACGTGATGGTCAACAACGCCGGCATCGCGCCGCTGTCGCGCCTCGACGAGCGGAAGCTGGCCGAGTGGGAGGCGATGATCGATGTCAACTTGCGCGGCGTGCTCAACGGCATCGCGGCCGCCTTGCCGGCGTTTGAGCCGGGCGGCGGCCACATCGTCAACGTGGTATCGACGGCCGGGCTCAAGATCGGGCCGGCCATGGGCCTCTACGCCGCCACCAAGAATGCCGTCAGGACGCTGACCGAGGCGCTGCGGCAGGAATCGACGAACGGCCTCCGCGTGACGGAGATTTCCCCCGGCTTCGTTTCCACCAACCTCGGCGATTCCATGCCGGAAGGACCGATCAAGGAGGCGATGGCCGCACGGATGCAGGAGATCGCGCTGCCGGCGGAGGCGGTGGCCAAGGCGATCGCCTATGCGATCGATCAGCCGCCGGAGGTGGAGATCGGCAGCATCGTCATCCGGCCGACGGTACAGGACTGAGCGAAGGAAGCCCGATGCCGGCGCCTGGGGTGGCTCGCCCCGAAGTCCTGCGCGAGGGCGCAGACCCTCGGGCAGGAGGGGACGCGGCGTCGATATCGGGCTCCGTTCAGCACTTCGTCGCCGGCTTGCCCGCTGCCTCGATGGCCTTGTGGACGAGGGTCAGCGCGGCGATGGCCGGTTCGGGGCCGAAGGCGAGAGCGGCCTTGCCGGCTATGGCATCGACGACGTTGGCGTAGAAATCGTGCTGGCGGGCGGGTTCGAGCGGCACGCGCTCGCGGATGGTCTTGCCGTCGCGGTCGGTGTGGAGAAGGGCCGTCGGCGCTTCGCCTTCGAGGTAGGCGTTTTCGTGCGGGATGACCAGCGAGCCCTTCTTGCCGTGGGCGACGATCACCGGGCCCTCCTCGCGCACGAAGGTGCTGCCGCGCAGCAGCACGCGGTGGCCGGGGTAGCGGAAGCGCACGTCGAAGAAATCGGTGGCCGCATTGGGCCGGCGCAGCGAGTCCATGTCGGCGGCCACCGTTTCGGGTTGGCCGAACAGGGTGAGCATGCCCTCGACGAGGTGGATGCCGAGGTCGAACCAGGTGCCGGCGCCGGGCAGGTCGTCCTCCTTCCACTGCTTGTGGGTGACGTGGGCGCGGTAGCGGTCGTAGTGCCATTCCAGCTCGACGAGGTCGCCGAGATCGCCGGCGTCGAGGTGGCGCTTCAGCGTCAGGAAGTCGCCGTCGAGCCGGCGGTTGTGGAAGACGGCAAGGATGCGGCCGGCGGCGCGGGCTTGCGCGGCGAGGGCGCGGGCGTCGCCCACCGTCACGGTGATGGGCTTTTCGAGCACCACATGCTTGCCGGCGGTGAGCGCTGCGCTGGCCATGGGGGCGTGCAGCGCGTTGGGCGTGTTGACGACCACGAGGTCGATGGCGGGATCGTCGAGAATGGCCTGAAAGTCGGGCACGCAGCGGGCGCCCTCGGGCTCGCTGCCGTCGGGGCCGGAGCGGCGCAGGATGGCGGCAAGGCGAAGGCGCGGCT
>JAUVXG010000002.1 GCA_030603685.1 Pleomorphomonas sp. | reverse complement strand
TCTCGCGCCTTCATTTGGATTTCAGGAAAATGTCCAGCCCGACCAGCCAGTCGAGCAGCGCGATGGCGATGGCGGCGACGGCGATGAACACCACGGATATGGCGGCGAGATCGGGCGTGATGATCGAGCGGATGGAGTTGTAGATCTGAACCGGCAACGTGACGATGCGCGCGTCGACGAGCAGCAGCGACACCAGGAACTCGTTGAGCGCCAGGATGAACATCAGGAGCGCGCCGGTAATGATACCGGGCGTCACCGCCGGCACCGTCACGGCGAGGAAAGTCGAAAGCGGCGGGGCGCCGCAGTTGGCCGCCGCCAGTTCGAGGTCGGGGTCGAGGCTGGCAGCGCTGGCCGTCACGGCCCAGATCATGAAGGGCAGGTTGATCACCGCGCAGGCGATCCCCACCGGCCAGAGCTGGCCGAGCAGCCCCCACTTGCCGAAGATCAGCATCAGGCCGATGCCCGAACCGATCAGCGGCACCGTGAACGGCAACAGCAGGTAGATCTGAACGCCCCAGGCGAACCGCACGCGATATTTCGCCAAGGCAATGCCGGCCAGCGTTCCCGTGGGGATGGAGATCGCCGTGCAGATGGTGGCGACGATCACCGAACGGAAAAAGGCGTCGCGCAAATCGGTAGCGCCGGCAATCGCCGCATACCACTTGAGCGACAACCCCTCGGGTGGAAAGGTGATCATGTTGCCGGCGGTGAAGGACGCGCCGAGAACGACCAGCGTCGGTGCCGACAGCATGACCAGCGCGATAATGACGAAGGCCCAGAGGGTCACGGCCTTGGAACGGTCGCCCTTCATTTCGACCTCCCCATGGCCAGCGTGCCGGCTCCGAACAGCGCGAACACCACGCCGACCATGATCGACCCCACGGCGACCAGGAGCAGCGCCAGAGTCGCCCCCATGCCCTGATCCGAGGTCCGGAAGAACTGGTCGTAGATGGCGTTGGCGATGAAGTCCTGCGAACCGCCGCCGAGAATGGCGGGAATGGCGAAATCGGTGAGCGACAGCGTCATGACCACCAGCCCGGCGCCGATGAAGCCGGGTTTGGCGAGCGGCAGCACGACGTGGATGAAGGTCCTCACCCAGTTGGCGCCGAGCGAACCGGCAGCCGACTCCATCTCCTCGGGGATGGCGGTGAGCGCCGGCGCCAGCATCAGCACGGCAAACGGCAGCATGTACTGCACAAGACCGAACAGCACGGCCGGATAGTTGTAAAGAAGGCGGATCGGCGCCACGCCGACAAGGCCGAGCGCCTCGTTGACCATGCCCTGCGAGCCCAGGATGATCAGCCAGCCATAGGCGCGCACCACCTGTCCGATGAAGAAGGGCAGGAACAGGGCGATCAGCAGGAACTTGCGCAGGGCCGCCGAGCGCGTCCGCACCATGACGTAGGAATAGGGAAAGGCGAAGACGAGCGTGATCGCCGTGACGATCAGCGAGCCGATCAGGCTGCGGCTCGCCACCGTGAAGAACAGCTTCTCGGTAAAGGCGCGGTCGTAGTTCGCCAGCGAGTAATCGTCGGACGGAAGGAAGGTCGCGGTGTCCAGCGTCCGGAACGAACCGTCGGCCATGTCCCAGAGGCCGAGCACCAGAAGCCCCACCAATACGGCGGCCGGCATCAGCATCAGCCAGGGCACGGCAGCCGAGAAACTGCGCGGCCAGACAGAAGCGGCAATCGCCTCAACGGCATCCATCAGGCGCCAGGACAGGGGATAGGAGGTACGGCTCGGACGCATCGTTCGGTCTGGTCTTCCTGAAAGGCGGTCCGCCGCTCCGAAAGCGACGGACCTTGCGGAAACGGAGCCTTGATCAGCCCTGCATGATTTCCTTGAACTTGCCGAACCACTCGCTCTCGTGCTCGACCTGCACCTTGGAGGAGATGCGGATCAGCTTCTTGAAATCGGCTTCGGTGGTCGGATAGGACGGATCGCCCACCAGATCGGCCGGAGGATTGACGCCCGGCACCACGCCCGGCAGGCCAAGGCCGTCGAGCCAGACCTGCTGCGCATCCTTGGTGATGGCGAAGTTGATGTATTGCTTGGCCCAGTAGAGCTCGTTCTCGGGCAGCCCCTTCGGGATCCACAGGCCATCGGTGTCGTACTTGGCGCCCTCTTCGGGAACGGTCCAGGCGATGTCGACGCCGTTCGCCTTGGCTTCGCGGGCGTTGGTCGAGATGGTGCAGGCCGCGTCGATCTCGCCCTTCTGGAACCAGGCGGTGAAGTCCGGATCCTCGCCGAGCAGCGGCTCCTGCTCCTTGATCTTGGCGATGAAGTCCCAGGCCGCCTGCATGTTGTCCGGGATGTCCTCAAGCTTGCCGCCGCCGGCCACCTGGGCCGGGAAGTGGAAGCCGATGCCGTCGTTGTAGAGCGCGATGCGCCCCTTCAGCTTCGGATCGAGCAGGTCCTTCCAGGACTTCGGCGCGCCATCGGGGAAGGCGCTCGGACGGTAGGCCAGCACGTAGACGTAACCGTAGGTGTTGACGATGGGATAGCCGTCAAGGCCAACCGGCTTGGCAAGCTCGGTCACGTTGGCAAGGTTGGACAGATCGGAGAGATCTTCCGTCACGCCACGCAGAGCCGATTTGGTGGCGTTGGTCGTCGTGTCCCAGTTGATGTGGATCGGCGGCACGCGCTTCTGCGCCACGGCGGCCCACACCTTGGGCTGGATCTCGTTGTCCTCGGTGAGATCGTGACGAACGGCGATGCCGGTCGCCTCGGTGAAGGGATCGGAAACGCCCTTCTTGAGGCTGTCGACCCAGGAGCCGCCCCAGGCGCGAACGATGATCTCCTTGGGCTTTTCCGGTTCGGCGGCGAAGGCGCGGCCAAACGGCATGCCGACGAGGCCGGCGGCACCGGCAAGGCCGACGCCTTGCAGGAAACGGCGACGGCCGAGATTGAGGAAGGGCTTGGACGGTCCAGTCATTGTCGTTCTCCTCTGGCTTTGCTTTTTGGTGCTGATCTGCTCAATCCCCGAAGACCAGCACATCCTTCACGTTCCATCCCAGCGCGACGGTCGAACCCACGTCGTGCTGGTTATGGGCCACGGGGTCATGATCGAAGACGCGCAGCGTCGTCCCCCCGAGGTCGGGCACTGCCACCTCGTAGACGACCCGCTCGCCCTCGAAAATCGCATCGGTGACGGTTCCGCCGAACACCGTGTCGACATCGCCCAGCGTCTCACGTCCACCGCCGATCCGGATCTGCTCGGCCCTGAGGGCGCCCCGCGCCGAAACGCCGGCCGCGGGCCGAAAACCATTGCCGGGCCGACCGGCCAGACCGGACCGTTCGAAAGCGATCAGGTCGCCGTCGACGCTCGCCACCACCCCGTCGATGAAGTTGGTGACGCCGATGAAGTTGGCGACGAAGGCATTCTTCGGCTGACGGTAGGTGGCCTCCGGCCGAGCCTTCTGCTGGATGCGGCCGTGGTCCATGACGATGATCTCGTCGGAAACCACCAGGGCCTCGCGCTGGTCGTGCGTCACGTTGATGGTGGTGACGTCGAGCTCGCGCTGGATGCGACGGAACTCCAGCTGCATCTCCTCGCGAAGCTTGCGGTCGAGCGCGGCGAGCGGTTCGTCGAGCAGCAACAGGTCCGGCTCGAAGACAAGGGCGCGGGCGATGGCGACGCGCTGCTGCTGGCCGCCGGAGAGCTCGTGGATGCGGCGGTCGCCCAGCTTCCCCAGCTTGACGAGATCGAGATAGCGATGAACGCGGTCGGGAATGGTGCGCGCGTCGAAGCGACGCATCCGAAGCGGAAAGGCGACATTCTCGGCCGCCGTCATGTGCGGAAACAGGGCGAGCTTCTGGAACACCATGCCGATCGACCGCCTATGCGGCGGCACGCTGCCGACGGCGAGACCGTTGATGAACACCTCGCCCGAGGTCGGCCGGCCGAAACCGGCGATCATCCGGAGCAGAGTCGTCTTGCCCGAGCCCGACGGGCCGAGAATGGTGAGGAAACGCCCCCTTTCCAGATCGAACGTCGCGTCGCGCACCGCATGAACGCCGTCGAACACCATGTTGACGTCTCGAACCGACACCGCAAATGGTGCTTCGACTGCTGTCGCCGCTATGTGCGTCATCCCCGTACTCTCTGCCCTTACATTTCGGCACCCCGTCCCCACAGGGAATGCCGCAGTACCATATACATCTCTAGACAGGCCGTCACTCGTCTATGGTGTCATTTTTATGCACGCCTCAAATTGAGGCAAGATAGCCGCCATCCACTGGAATGCATTGGCCTGTCACGTAGGCAGATGCATCGGATACCAAGAAAATGACCGCACCAGCGAGATCGTCCAACGCTCCGAAGCGGCCGAGCGGAATCTTGGCCAGCATCGACGTCTGCCAGGCATCATTGCGGTAGAAGACGTCGGTCATCGCCGTCCGGAAGTAGCCGGGCGCCACGGCATTGACGCGGATCCCAAGGCCGGCCCACTCGGTAGCGAGCGCTTGCGTCATGCCGAGAATGCCGGCCTTCGACGAGCCATAGGGCACGGCGGTCGGCACGCCGACGTAGCTGGTGAGAGAGGCAAGATTGATGATCGCGCCTCCCCGCCCTCCGGCTTGCATCCGCCGTGCCGCCGCCTGGGCCACGAAGAAAGCGCCCTTGAGATTGGTGTCGACCACCCGGTCCCAGACGTCCTCTTCGATATCCAGCGACGGCGTCACTTCCTCATAGCCGGCATTGTTGACGAGAATGTCGAGGCCACCGAGCTCCTCGGCGACCCGTTCCACGACAGTCCGGCTGCCGGCCACGTCGCGAACGTCATGGGCAAGCGAGACGACCCGTCGCCCGAGCGCCTCGATGGCAGCGCCAGTCTCGCCGAGCGAACTGGCATTGCGGGCGGTAATGGCAACGTCGGCACCGGCCCCGGCCAGCGCGACGGCAAGAGCCTGGCCAATGCCGCGACTCGCGCCGGTCACCAACGCCTTGCGACCTTCGAGATTGAAGAGAGCGAGCGGCGACATGGGAAAACTCCGGCAGATAAGAACGCGCCGGCCCTCCCCCGAACGGCCAGCGGCCGGCAATGCACCATTTCCAAGCTATGATGTCCATAGACGTAATGCCGAATTTCGATGGCATATTCGGATTTCGCGCAGCTGTCTTGCGCAAGCTGATCAGCACCGCAAAGGCAACCGGCCTGCGAACAACTTGCATCGAGTCCCAGGTTGTCTATACATATGAGCCCAACAATCACGTCAGGTACCGCGATGGCCACTCGCCTGTTCCGCAACGCCCGCCTCGTCACGATGGCCGCCCCCCTCGACATAAGCCCGATCGAGCAGGCGGCGATCCTGTCCATCGACGGCCGCATCGCCTACGCCGGCCCCGAATCCGACGCGCCGGCTATCCCGTCCGAGGCTGAGACCATCGATCTCGGCGGGCGACTGGTCACGCCCGGTCTCATCGACTGTCACACCCATCTCGTCCACGGCGGCAACCGCGCCCACGAGTTCGAGCTGCGTCTCGCCGGCGCCAGCTATGAAGAGATCGCCAGAGCCGGCGGCGGCATCGTCTCGACCGTCACCGCCACCCGATCCGCCGGTGAAGACGGGCTGGTGGAAACCGCACTACCTCGGCTCGACCACCTGATCGCCGAAGGCGTCACCACGGTCGAAGTGAAATCGGGCTATGGCCTCACGCTTGAGAGCGAACGAGCCCAACTCCGAGCCGCCCGCCGCCTCGCCAACGAGCGCAAGGTGACGGTCAGCACCAGCTTTCTCGGCGCTCATGCATTACCGACCGAGTTCAAGGGCGATCGCGCCGGCTATCTGGCGCTGGTCCGTGACAAGATGCTGCCGGCCATGGCGTCAGAAGGATTGGCCGACTGCGTCGATGCCTTCTGCGAGAGCATTGCCTTCTCGCCCGAGGAAGTGGACGACCTGTTCACCGCCGCCCAGCGCCTGGGCCTCAAGGTCAGGCTTCACGCCGACCAGTTGTCCAATCTCGGCGGCGCGGCGCTCGCCGCCCACCATGGCGCACTGTCGGCAGATCACCTCGAACACACCGATGAGGCCGGCGCCGCCGCCATGGCCGCCGCCGGCACCGTAGCCGTTCTTTTGCCCGGCGCGTTCTACTTCATTCGCGAGACCAAGCTGCCGCCGGTCGACCATTTCCGCAAGCATGGCACGAAGATCGCCATCGCCACCGACTGCAACCCCGGCACGTCACCGCTGACCTCGCCGCTGCTCGTCATGAACATGGCGGCGACGCTGTTCCGCCTGACGGTGGCCGAATGCCTCGCCGGGATGACCATCCACGCCGCCGCCGCCCTTGGCCTTGCCAAGGACACCGGATCGATCGAGGCTGGCAAATGGTGCGACCTTGCCGTCTGGGACGTCGAACGGCCGGCCGAACTCGTCTACCGCATAGGCTTCAACCCGCTCGCCGCCCGCTACTGGAGAGGTGAATGAAAGATACTCCGATCCTCCACCGTCTCGACCCCGGCGCGGTGCCGCTGTCGGTCTGGCGCGCCATCTACTTCGGCGACAGCGCCACCATCGACATCACCCTTCGCGACCCGGTCGACAAGGCCGCCGCCACCATCGAGGCGATCATTGGCAAGGGCGACCCGGTCTATGGGGTCAACACCGGCTTCGGCAAGCTCGCCTCGGTTCGCATCGACGCCGCCGATCTCGAGACGCTCCAGCGCAACATCGTGCTCTCCCACGCCGCCGGCGTCGGTGAGCCGCTGCCGGTGCCGGTCGTCCGTCTCATCATGGCGCTGAAGCTGGCAAGCCTTGCCCAGGGCGCCTCCGGCGTGCGCTGGGAAACGCTGGAGCAGCTCGCCGCCTGCCTCGAACGCGGCCTGATCCCGGTCATCCCCGGACAGGGATCGGTCGGCGCCTCCGGCGATCTCGCCCCGCTCGCCCACATGACGGCGGCACTGATGGGTGTCGGCCAGGTGTTCGTCGAAGGGCGCCCCGTCGACGCCGCCGCCGCGCTGGAAGCGAACGGTCTCAAGCCGCTCGTGCTCGGCCCCAAGGAAGGACTGGCGCTCCTCAACGGCACGCAGGTGTCGACGGCCCTGGCACTGGCCGGCCTGTTCGAGACCGAGCGCGTCTTCCAGGCGGCTCTCGTGACGGGAGCCCTGTCGGTCGACGCCGCCAAGGGCTCGGACGGCCCCTTCGATCCGCGCATTCATCTGTTGCGCCGCCACAAGGGTCAGATCGACGTCGCCGCCAGCCTGCGCACCCTGCTGTCGGGCTCGGCCATTCGCGCCTCGCACCTCGACGATCACGGCCGCGTCCAGGATCCCTACTGCCTGCGCTGCCAGCCGCAGGTGATGGGCGCCAGCCTCGACCTGCTGCGCCAGGCCGCCGTGACGCTGAGCGACGAAGCCAACGGCGTCTCCGACAACCCGCTGGTGTTCACCGACACCGGCGAGGTGATCTCGGGCGGCAACTTCCACGCCGAGCCTGTCGCCTTTGCCGCCGACATCATCGCCCTCGCCCTTTGCGAAATCGGCTCGATCGCCGAGCGCCGCATCGCCATGCTGGTCGACCCGGCCCTCTCCGGTCTGCCGGCCTTCCTGACGCCCAAGCCGGGTCTCAACTCCGGCTTCATGATCCCGCAGGTGACGGCGGCGGCGCTTGTCTCCGAGAACAAGCAGATGGCCCATCCGGCCTCCGTCGACTCCATTCCGACGTCGGCCAACCAGGAAGACCACGTTTCCATGGCCGCCCACGGTGCCCGCCGCCTCCTCGCCATGGCGAGGAACGCCGCCAACGTCATCGGCATCGAATATCTTGCCGCCGCGCAGGGCATCGGGTTCCACGCGCCGCTCGGCACGTCCGAGTCTCTCTCTACGGCGATCGACCTGCTGCGCGCCGACGTGCCGCCACTTTCCGACGACCGGCATTTTGCGCCGGACATGGAAGCGGCCACGCGCCTCGTCACCTCCGGTCGGCTCACCGCCGCCCTCGACCACGACCTCCTGCCGGCACTGGTGCAAGAATGAGCGACGCGACGAAAGACCCGGTCATCCGGCGCGGTCAGGCGCCGCTCGTTCTGTCCTTGCCGCACGTCGGCACGGCCATTCCCGAGGACATCGAGGCGCGCCTCGTTTCGCCCTGGCTGGCGAGGAAAGACGCCGACTGGTGGATCGACCAGCTCTACGAGTTCGCAGGCGAGATGGATGCGACCATCGTCCGTGCCCACTGGTCGCGGACGGTGATCGACCTCAATCGCGACCCCTCGGGGGCTTCCCTCTATCCGGGGCAGGCCACCACAGGGCTCTGTCCGGTCGAGACCTTCGATGGGGAACCGCTCTATCGCCCGGGCGAGGAACCCGATGCCGGCGAAATCGATGCCCGCATCGACGCCTACTATCGGCCCTATCATCGGGCCCTGAACGAAGAGATTAGCCGGCTACATAAAGAATGCGATCGGGTGATCGTCTACGATTGCCACTCCATTCGTTCGGCCATTCCTCGCTTGTTTGCCGGCAAACTTCCTGTCTTCAACCTGGGTACGAACGGCGGCGCGGCGGCCGACCCCAGACTGATCGAGAGCGTCTCCGCCGTGATCGCTGGCTCCGGCCGCAGCCATGTGGTCGATGGACGGTTCAAGGGCGGCTACATCACCCGTCACTACGGCCAGCCGGAGAAGGGCGTCCACGCGCTGCAGATGGAGCTCGCCTGCCGGGGGTACATCCGCGAGAGCCTGGGGCCGGTCGGCGAGGTGAACTGGCCGATCGCTTTCGACCCGGTGTTCGCAGGGCCGACGCGGCTGACGCTGCGAGCCGTGCTCGCCGCCTGTCTCGCTTTCGCCACGGGCTGAAATCACTCCACCACGCGAAGGGGCCGCTTTCCTGACGTCCCGGTCAAGGGGATGACGTCGACGGCCACCGTGAGACTGTGGGCGCCGGAGGCGACGATCACGCCATCGAGCGGCGACACGTCGGAATAGTCTCGGCCAATGGCGAGCACGAGATGGTCCTCGCCGGCCATGATGCCGTTGGTTGGGTCGAGCCCCACCCAGCCGGCCTCGCCGCCGCACCAGACCTCGACCCAGGCATGGGTAGCGTCGGCCCCTTCGAGCCGCTCTCGTCCGGGCGGCGGCTCGGTGCGAAGATAGCCGGAAACGTAGCGCGCCGGCAGCGCGATACCTCTGAGACCGGCGATCATCACCTGGGCGAAGTCCTGGCAGACTCCCTTTCTCGCGATGAAAGCGTCCGACGGGCTGGTGTCGGCATCGGTGGCGCCGAGCACATAGGCGAAGTCGCCCTTGATGCGCTTCATGAGCTCGATCGCCCCCTCCAGCACGGGCCGCCGAGCCGAGAAGGACTGGGCGGCATAGCGGGTGATGGCGGCGTCCAGCGGCACCGAAGGCGAGACGAACAGACCATGCACCGGCGAGTCCGGGCCGAGGTCGCGACTCGCCACAGCGAGCGCCCGAACTTCGTCTGCCGATGGCGTCAGCGCGGGGAGATAGGGTTCGGCAGGCCGCACGTCCACCTCGGCTTCGAGGCGAACGACCAGCTCGTCATGCGGTCGGTCGAGAGCGAAATGGCAGATGCGGTTGCCGAAGAAATCAAGGCTCTCCCGCCGCTCCGACGGCATCGGGGCGATGGAAAGCATCGCCTTGCGTACCGTCTGCCCCTTGCGGTCCACCGGCAACAGCCGGGCGACGTGGCTCGAATAGGGCACTGCCGCCGCATAGGCATAGCGTGTTTGCTGGCGCAACTCGTAGATCATTCCAGCTCCTCCGGCCGCGCCTCGCTGGGGCGTTGGGTGAAGAAGCGATCGGTCACGAGGCCGGACAGCCGCAACAGCCGGCCGGTGATCTTGTCGATGTCGCGTGCCTCCATCTTCTCGGCCGCCGTGTTGGCAAGCCGCGCATCGAGCTTGCGGGCAAGGCGCAGAAGCTCCACCGGCCGCCCGTCGAGGCGGGTGGCCGGCAATGCCTCCAGGTGTTCGACGATGCGCGCCGTTTGAAAGGCAACGGAACGCGGATTGGCGTCGTCCAGCATCAGAAGGTCGATCACCGGCAGAGGAGCCGGCCGCATCACGTAGCGCCAGCGATAGGTGATCTGACTGTCGCCCGCCTCGAGAGCGAGGTCCAGCGCCTCGGTTGACGGCGCATCGAGGGCGAATCGGCGAACAATGGCCGCCGTGGCGAGGGCCCGTTCGACTCGTCGGCCGAGATCGAGGAACCGCCAGCCCATGGCGCGGTTCATGTTCTCCGAGGCGAGGCCTGCGAAAGCGGCGATGCGTCGCAGGCCATGATTGACCTCATCGAGCATCTGGACCGGCGCGAGACGCCGGCGGCCTATGGTCTCGAACAGGACGGCGATCTCCGTCACCGCCCGGAAGGCATCCGGCGCCAGGCGATCGCGGATGGCAGAGCCGGCGGCGCGCGCCGCTCCGGTCAGTGCCGGCAGACCGGAGGGCGACGCGGGGTCGCCGAGCGCCGCGGCGACAAGTTGGACGGGCGTCCCCTTGCGTTCGAGATCGATGGCGCCGATGAACCGCAAATGGTCGGTCAGTGCCTGGATGATCGGCTGGTCGGCTTCGCCGCCCGCGTCCACCAGTCGGTTGATCAAAGCCCTCAGAAGACGCAGGGTGCCTTCCGACCGCTCCAGATACCGGGCCAACCAGTAGAGATTGTCGGCCGAGCGCGACGGCAAGGTACCGGTGGATCGGCGAATGGATATTCGATCCGGCCGGGGCAGCAACGAGACCTCCCTGACCGGCGTATCGGACAGAACCCAGACGTCGGCTGTCTCGGCCCCTTGCTGCATGGACACGAGGCGGGCGTCGCTCGACCCCGATATGCGGCAGAAACCGCCGGGCATCACCACCCAGTCCCGATCGCCGACGGCGGCCACGAACAGGCGCAAAACGAAAGGCTTGGGCACGAGACGACTGCCATCCCAGACGGGCATGGTCGAGAGCCCGACGTTCTCCTGGCCAACCACGTCGAGGCCACGCGTTTCGATCAGGTTCCGCGCCACCTGCCGCTCGGCCTTGCTCATGGCCGCGCCGAGCTTGCTCCAGAAGGGCAGCCCCGGCAGCGGTCCGGAAAAGGCCGAGGCGATGGCCATCCGGTCGAAACCGGCAAGCACCGCCTGCCGCTCGGCTTCCTGCCCGCACCACCAGGTGGCAAGGTTCGGCAGCGTCAGGTCCTCACCAAGCAGATGCCGGCAGAGTGCCGGCATGAAGCCCATCAAGGCCCGCGATTCCGCGACGCCGGAACCGAGCGCATTGGTGACGTCGACGCTTGCCGAGCGGACGGCCTGAACGAGGCCCGGCACGCCGAGCGCCGAGGCGGTGCGAAGCTCCAGGGGATCGGCGAAATCGCCGTCGAGCCGCCGCCACAGCGCATCGATGCGCTTGAGCCCCGAGACGGTGCGCACATAGACCGCGTCGTCACGAACCGTCAGATCGCCGCCTTCCACCAGCAGGAAGCCGAGGTAGCGAGCGAGATAGGCATGCTCGAAATAGGTCTCGTTGAGCCGTCCCGGCGTCAGCAGGCCGACCCGCGCCTCGGCGTTGGCGTTGAGGGCGGCGAGATCGTCGCGAAAGGCCTGGAAGAACGGCGCGAGCCGCTCGACGTTGAGCCCGCGCGCCACCTCCGGCAGCGCCCGCGTCACTGCCAGGCGGTTCTCCAGCGCGTAGCCGGCGCCGGACGGCGCCTGCGCGCGATCGGAAAGCACCCACCAGCGGCCATCGGGGCCTCGACCAAGATCGACGGCGAAGAAGCGCAGGAAGCGGCCGCCTTTCGGCACGACGCCGACCATCGGCCTCAGAAAATCGGGACTGCCGGCAATGGCCGCAGCCGGCAACACGCCATCGCGCGCCAGCCGCCCCGGGCCATAGACATCGGCGAGCAGCGCCTCCGCAAGCCGGGCACGCTGGACGGCGCCGGCCGACAGCGCCGCCCACTCCGACTGGGAAAGAAGAAGCGGCAACGGCGTCAGCGGCCACGGCCTCTCGGCACCGGCCGGATCGTCATAGACACGGAAGAACACACCGGAGTTCTTGAGCTGCTGTTCGGCGCCGGCAAAAGCCTCGCGAACGCCATCCTCGCCAAGATCGGCGAGGCGCTGCAGAAAGGAAGGCCATGGGCCGCGTAGCGCACCATCGGGCGCCATCATCTCGTCATAGGCACCGGCAAGCGGCTTGTAGTCCCGCATCAACAAACCAGGCCCGGCTTTCTGTCCGGCAGGGGGCGGATCGGGCTGAAGCTGGCTCATCGGGTTTCCGGCGCGGACGACAGTTGGGCTGTCAAGTTAAGCAGACCGACGCGACATCGCCAAGATGGCCGCCCGTCGGTCCTGGTTCAGATGAAGGCAGGTCGCCGGAGGTCGAGGGTCGTCGGGAACTCGTCCGACGCTTCCTCGGCAGGCAGGTTCACCACCCCTTGCGAATGGCCGAAGTCCTGAAAGCGGGCAAGCCGCCGCGCCTCGGCCTCATAGGCATTGACCGGGAAGGTCTCGTAGTTGCGACCACCGGGATGGGCGACGAAGTAGGTGGCGCCGCCGAGCGAGCGCCGCGACCAGCGATCGATGACCTCGAAAGTGAGCGGCGCGTTGACCGGCAACACCGGGTGGATGCCGCTGGCCGGCTGCCACGCCTTGAACCGAACGCCGCCGACATGGACGCCGTTGCGCCCGGTCGCCGTCACCGGCACGCGCCGCCCATTGCAGGCGAGTACGTGTCGGGCGGGATTGAAGCCGGAAACGCGCGCCTGCAGCCGCTCCACCGAGCTGTCGACGAAACGCACCGTGCCGCCAACCGCTCCTTGCTCGCCGGTGACGTGCCAAGGCTCCAGCGCGCCGCGAAGCTCCAGCGAGACGCCCTGCCGGCTGACGGTGCCGAAATAGGGAAAGCGGAACTCGCGCTGGGCGTCGTACCAGACCGATTCCATGGGATAGCCGGCCCGGTTGAGGTCGGCGATCACTTCGAGAAAGTCCTTCCAGACGAAATGCTCCAGCATGAAGCGGTCGAACAGCGCCGTGCCGTGACGGGTGAAGCCGCCTTGCTGCGGCTCCTTCCAGAACCAGGCGATCAGCGCCCGGAGCAGAAGCTGCTGGGCGAGCGACATGCGCGCGTCCGGCGGCATCTCGAAGGAGCGGAACTCGACGAGACCCAGCCGGCCGGTCGGCCCGTCCGGCGAAAACAGCTTGTCGATGCAGATTTCCGAGCGGTGGGTATTGCCGGTAACGTCGGTCAGAAGATTGCGGAACAGGCGATCGACCAGCCAGGGCAACGGGGCCGACCCCTCGCCCAGTGCCGGCACCTGGGCCAAGGCGATCTCAAGTTCGTAAAGGCTGTCGTGCCGCGCCTCGTCGATGCGCGGCGCCGGGCTGGTCGGCCCGATGAACAGGCCCGAGAACAGATAGCTCAGCGACGGGTGTCGCTGCCAGTAGAGCACAAGGCTCTTGAGCAGATCGGGGCGACGCAGGAACGGACTGTCGGCCGGCGTTTCACCGCCGACCACCACATGATTGCCACCGCCAGTGCCGGTGTGACGACCGTCGATCATGAACTTGTCGGTGCCGAGGCGGGAAAGCCGCGCCTCCTCGTAGACGGCCGAGGTGATGGCGACGCAATCCTTCCAACTGGCGGCAGGATGGACGTTGACCTCGATGACGCCGGGATCGGGCGCCACGCGAATGACAGTGAGACGCGGATCGTGCGGCGGCGGGTAGCCTTCGACATGAACCGGCAGACCGAGATCCTCAGCCGTCGATTCCACGGCGGCGAGAAGCTCAAGATAGTCGTCGGCGCCTGCCACCGGCGGCATGAACACGCAGAGCCGGCCATTCCTAGGTTCGACGCTCATCGCCGTGCGAACCGCTCCGCCCCCATCGGTCATCCATTGATCGACGCGCGGATCGTCAGCCGCCGGTTCGCGCGAATGCTCGTAGGCGGTGGCGAGCTGATCCGGATCCGGCAGATCGGGCAGATCGCCCATCAGGTCGCGGTCGACATGGAAGGGATAGGCGGCCGGCGGTACCCATGGAAGCGAGGCGAGCGGCAGACGGAAACCGGCCGGCGAGTCGCCCGGAAGAAGGTAGAGCTTGCCGCGCCGGAAGCTCCACACTTCCGACAGCCAGTTGCTGCCAGCGGTGCCCTGCCAGCGCTGCACCGGCAGCACATAGGCGCTGGGCGTCCCAAGCCCCCGTTCGAACACCCGGGCGATGCGGGCGCGCGCCTCGGCATCGTCGAGCTTGCTGTCCTCGGCGGTGACATTGTCCGGCAGGTCGGCTTCCTTGAGGATCCAGTGGGCCGGATCCTCGTAGGCGGGCACGGCACACCGACCGGGTACACCGAGCCGGCGGGCGACGCCCCGCGCCAGCGCGCAGGCCGCCTCGGCGTCGGCGGGCGTCGGCAGGCGTTCGGGGGCGACGAGGTCGAGGTTGCGCCAGATCGGCTTGCCGTCCTAGCGCCAGTAGAGCGAGAAGGTCCAGCGCGGCAGGCTCTCGCCCGGGTACCACTTGCCTTGTCCATAGTGCAAAAAGCCGCCCGGAGCGAAACGGCCGGCGAGGCGGCGGATCAGTTCGTCCGCCCGGCCCCGTTTGGTCGGCCCCACGGCGGCGGTGTTCCACTCGTCCGACTGATAGTCGTCAATGGAAACGAAGGTCGGCTCGCCGCCCATGGTCAGGCGCACGTCGCCCTCCTGGAGATCGGCATCCACAACGTCACCCAGTCGGTCGAGTCGCGCCCAGGCCTCGTCGGAAAACGGCCATGTGACGCGCGGCCGCTCGTCGATGCGGGCGATCTTCATGTCGAAGAAGAACTCGGCCCTCGTATCGGGTGGCGCGCTGTAGGAACCGACGATCGGCGCCGCCGACCGGTAATGCGGCGTCGCGGCGAGCGGAATGTGGCTCTCGCCGGTCAGAAGGCCGGAGGTCGGATCGAGGCCGATCCAGCCGGCACCGGGAATGTAGACCTCCGCCCAGGCGTGGAGATCGGTGAAGTCGGCCTCCGTGCCCGACGGGCCGTCGAGCGCCTTGACGTCCGGCCTGAGCTGGATGAGGTAGCCGGAGACGAAGCGGGCGGCGAGGCCGAGCCGGCGCAGAAGCTGCACCAGAAGCCAACCGCTGTCGCGGCACGAGCCGGCCCGGCGCGACAGCGTCTCCTCCGGGCTCTGGACACCCGGCTCCAGGCGGATCTCGTAGGCGATGTGCCTGTGCAGCGCCTGGTTCACATCCACCACGAAATCGGTGGTCTGCTTGCGATCGCGCGGGATCGTCGCGAGATAGGCCTCGAAGAGCTCCCCATCCCCCTCGCATTCGAGGAAGGGCGCCAGATCCTTGGCGAGCTCCGGCGCGTAGGTGAACGGCCAGTGCTCGGCGTAGTCCTCGATGAAGAAATCGAAGGGGTTGTAGACCGCCATCTCGGCCAGGAGGTCGACGCTGACGGAAAACTCGGACGTCGGCTCGGGAAAGACGAAGCGAGCCAGCCAGTTCCCATGCGGGTCTTGCTGCCAGTTGACGAAGTGGTTCTCCGGCGTGACCTTCAGCGCATAGGCCGGCACGGCCGTGCGGCTGTGCGGCGCAGGCCTCAGCCGCACCAGTTGCGGAGAGAGAACGACCGGCTTGTCATAGACATAGCGGGTGACGTGCGTCAGCTTGGTCAGGACGGCCATCATCTCTCCCTGCGGTCGCATCGAGCGCGACCGCATTTAAGGGCGAAACAGCCATCCGGGAAAGCCCTGAGCGTGGGCGGTACCTGCTTGCTTTATAGGCAAATCATCAGGACTTGCGCGACAGCGGGTCGATGACGATGTCGTAGAGCTTGGAAACCGACGGCGTGGCGATCTCTTCGTAGAGCGCACTGTCGGTCGGCAGGCCGGTGGCGGCGGCGTCGACGGGCGGCGGAACGACCCAGCGCAGGCGATCCCAGCCGCGGCTCTGCCCTTCGACCTTCAGAACCTCGACGAACTTGCGGCCGATGCCGCGGTTGCGAAACTCCGGCAGGACGTAGATATCCTCGAGATGGCCGACCCGATGACCCGACATGGTGTCCGGCAGGTCGAAGAACACGGCGAAGCCGACCAGTTCCTCGTCGACGAAGGCACCCAGCACTTCCGTTGCCGGGTCGACGGCCAGAAGCTCGGCATAATACTCGTCCGGACGGCGCGGCGCTCCGCGCTTCATTGCCTGGGCGTAGGCGGCGATGATCGGCGCCAGCTTGTGGGCATCCGCCTGGGTGACAGCGGCAATCGTCAGCGACATGGTCAAAAGTCCCCCGGAAAAGCGACACTTACGCGTGACACCAGCATTACTTGCCCCATGCCGGCGGCTTGAGCAAGGCTGAGACGAAGCGAGTTGCGTTTTTTGTAGGGGAAGCGAGCATCGCCCGCTCACGGCGGCGTGACGGCCTCCGGGCTGGTCATTACCGCTCCCCGCCGTTATCGTCGCGACGAATTCGGGAGAGCTGGGAGGCAAGCCGCGATGAGCGACATTTTCGACCATTTCCATCGCCAGGCCGAGGCCTGCCGCGCCATGGGGTCTCCCTTCACAGCCCGGCTTGCCGACCTCGCACCGCGCTTTCTCGACCAGACGACGCTGACTGGCCGCCGCATCCTCGCCTGGAACGGCCACGCCGGCGAAGACGCCGTGCCGCTCCGCCTGTTCGGCGGCCTGCACCGCTTGGTCCTGACCCGGCGCGACGCCGGCCTCGCCGCGGTCTACCCCCCGATCGACGTGTCGGACGAAACGCTCGCCGCCGCCGTCCGAGCCGCCATCGGCCGGCACGATCACGACCTGCACGACATTCTGATGAGCCCTCCACAGACCAACGAGGTCGGTCGGTCGGCCATGCTTCTTCCCGGCTTCCTCTGGCTTGCCCGTCGCTTCGGACCGAAACTCGACATCCTTGAAATCGGCGCCAGCGCTGGTCTCAACCTCCACTGGGACGACTACGCCTATCGCTACGGCGACATCCACTGGGGCAAGAAGAAAGCCCCCATCGAACTCGCCCCCGACTGCGACGCCCCTCCACCGCTCGATACCACAGTCGAGGTGGTACGTCGCAGGGCCTGCGACCTCTCCCCTCTCGATCCGGCCGACGCGGAACACCGGACGCGGCTTCTGTCCTATGTCTGGCCCGACCAGACGGAACGCAAGGCGCGGCTCAATGCTGCCCTCGATCACGCCGCCGCCCGGCGAGAGCGCGTCGAGGCGGCCGACGCCGCCGAATTTCTCGCCCGCGAACTGGCCAAACCGCCGGAAGACGGAGCGCTGCGTGTCGTCGTCCACTCGATCTTCTGGCAATACCTCGCCGATCCTGCCCGCCTCGGCATCCAGACAGCCATGCTGAGGGCCGCCGAAACGGCGCCGCTCGCCTGGCTGCGACTGGAGGCGGACGGCCAGACGCCCGGCGCCGGCCTCCTCGTCACGCTTTTCCCTTCGGGCGAGCACCACGTCCTGGCGCGTGGCGACTTCCATGGTCGCTGGCTGCGCTGGCTGGGCGAGCAATGAAAAAGGCCGGAGCGATCGGCTCCGGCCCTGATCATTCTTCCCGCCCGGGGCGATACGTCACTTGAAGTCGCGGATGTCCACGAAGTGACCGGCGATGGCCGCCGCCGCCGCCATGGCAGGCGACACCAGATGCGTGCGGCCCATGTAGCCTTGGCGGCCCTCGAAGTTGCGGTTCGAGGTGGAGGCGCAGCGCTCGCCCGGCGCCAGCTTGTCGGGGTTCATGGCAAGGCACATCGAGCAGCCCGGCTCGCGCCACTCGAAACCCGCCTCGATGAAGACCTTGTCGAGCCCCTCGGCTTCCGCTTGTTCCTTGACGAGGCCGGACCCCGGCACGATCATGGCCAGCTTGATCGAGGAGGCCACCTTGCGCCCCTTGGCGACGGCGGCGGCAGCCCTGAGATCCTCGATGCGACCGTTGGTGCAGGAGCCGATAAACACCTTGTCGAGGACGATGTCGGTCATCTTCTGGCCGGGCTTGAGCCCCATGTAGTCGAGCGCGCGCCACTTGGAGGTGCGCTTCGTCTCATCGGCGATGGTGTCCGGATTGGGCACCACACCGGTGATCGCCACGACGTCCTCCGGGCTGGTGCCCCAGCTGACGATCGGCGGCAGGCTGGCGGCGTCGAGCGTCACCACCTTGTCGAAATGAGCGCCCTCGTCGGTATAGAGCGTCTTCCAGTAGGCCATGGCGCGCTCCAGCGCCTCGCCCGTCGGCGCCTTCGGCCGGCCGGCGATATAGGCATAGGTGGTCTCGTCCGGCGCGATCAGGCCGGCGCGGGCGCCGCCCTCGATCGACATGTTGCAGACGGTCATCCGGCCTTCCATGGAAAGGTCGCGGATCGCCTCGCCGGCATACTCGATGACGTGGCCGGTGCCGCCGGCCGTGCCGATCTCGCCGATGATGGCCAGCACGATGTCCTTGGCGGTGACGCCAGCCGGCGCCTTGCCATCGACGCGCACCAGCATGTTCTTCGCCTTTTTCTGGATCAGCGTCTGCGTGGCGAGCACATGCTCGACCTCGGAGGTGCCGATGCCATGGGCGAGCGCGCCAAAGGCGCCATGCGTCGAGGTGTGGCTGTCACCGCAGACGATGGTCATGCCGGGCAGCGTGAAGCCCTGCTCGGGGCCGACCACATGGACGACGCCCTGCCGGCGGTCGAGCTCGTTGTAATACTCGACGCCAAACTCGGCGGCGTTGATGGCGAGCTGGGCCACCTGCTCGCGGCTCTCGACATCTTCGATGCCCTTGCTACGGTCGGTGGTCGGCACGTTATGGTCGACGACGGCGAGCGTCTTGCCCGGCTGGTGCACCTTGCGGCCGGCCGTCCTCAGGCCCTCGAAGGCCTGCGGGCTGGTCACCTCGTGCACGAGATGACGATCGATGTAGAGCAGCGACGTGCCGTCGGCCTGCGTCTCGACCACGTGGTCGTCGAAGATCTTGTCGTAGAGGGTACGGGGCTTGGCGGTCATGATGATCGGACTTTCGATTCCGTGGGGCGGGCGAACCTCGCCCCTGATCTGTCTGGAAAGCAGTAGAAGGGTCCGGCGGCGCCGGCCGTCATCTCAGGGCCGGAGTCGGCTGTCGCCGGTCTGCCGCGCCAGAAACCGCCACGGCAGACGCGCGTGATCGTGGGCCGGGAAATAATCGGCCGACGTCGGCAGGCGCGTGATCTGCGGCTTCGCGTTCATGATCCGCTCTATACTGAAAAACCGGGGCGCCGACAATCGCCGATGTGTTAGCATCGCCGGCGACAAGAGGACCGCAAGCATGACCCAACTGGCCGAGACGCCCATGAGCGTCGATCAGTTCCTGCACTGGCAGGAGACGCAGGAGGAGCGCCACGAGCTGGTGGATGGCCGGCCACGACTGATGACGGGCGGAAGCATTGCTCATGGCGATATTATCGGCAATGTGTTTTCTTCCCTTCGGGAATCTCTTCGCGGCAAACCGTGCAAGGCTCGTGTGGAAGTGGCCGTCGCCACCCCCAGAGGAAACGTCCGCTATCCCGATGTCATGGTCGACTGCGGCCCGAGCGCCCCGGCAGACCATGTCGCCACCGGACCGACCGTGGTGATCGAAGTAGCGTCTCCGTCTTCACTCACCACCGACTATCTTCAGAAGCCGCGCGACTATGCCGCCATTCCGACCATCTCCACCTATGTCATCTTGAACCAGGACGTCATGCGTGCAGCTGTGCTGCGCCGGGCGGGAGGCGAACTCATCCTCGAGGGCGAGGCAATGGGACACGAAGGTCTCGTCGATCTGCCCGAAATCGGCGTGCGCCTTTCCCTTGCCGACATTTACGAAGGCTTGGAGCTCAAGGACTAACTCAAAAAGAGAAGCGCCCAGCCTCGGGGGAAGGCTGGGCGCGGCGCTAGGGATCAGCGCGGGCCGGGAGGGGAACCCGGCGACGGTCACCGCCGCTGGCGAGACGGGGGGCAGTGCCTGATGGGCGATGCCGTCATGACCAAGATTTGGTGCGGCTCCCCACGAAAACAAGAGCGGCGGAGTTAACAACCCCGTGACCGCCGCCCCAATAGCCTAAAGTCGAATGGTCAGCCGACCAAGGCCTCGAACTCGGCCAGGATGGCCGCGCCCATGGCGCGGGTGTCGACGGTGGCTTCACCTTTCTGGGCGATATCCTTGGTCCGGAGCCCCTTGCCGAGCACCCGGGCAATCGCTTCGTCCAGCTTGCCGGCGAGATCGATCATGCCGAAGGAATAGCGCAGCGCCATGCCGAAGGAGGCGATCATGGCGATCGGGTTGGCCGCGCCCGTGCCGGCGATATCGGGCGCCGAGCCATGGACGGGCTCGTAGAGCGCCTTGCGCTTGCCGGTGGCGGCATCCGGGGCACCAAGCGAAGCCGACGGCAGCATGCCGAGCGAGCCCGTCAGCATGGCGCCGATGTCGGAGAGCACGTCGCCGAACAGGTTGTCGGTCAGGATCACGTCGAACTGCTTGGGATAGCGGACGAGCTGCATGGCGCAGTTGTCGGCCAGGATGTGATCGAGCTTGACGTCGGCGTACTCTTCCTTGCCGACCTTGGTCACCACCTGGTTCCAGAGCACGCCCGACTTCATGACGTTCCGCTTCTCGGCCGAGGAAACGCGGCCATTGCGCGCCTTGGCGAGGTCGAAGGCGACGCGGGCGATGCGCTCGATCTCGTGGGTGGTGTAGACCTGCGTGTCGACGGCGCGCTTTTCACCGTTCTCCAGCGTGACGATCTCCTTCGGCTCGCCGAAGTAGACGCCGCCGGTCAGCTCTCGGACGATCAGGATATCGAGGCCTTCCACCACTTCGCGCTTCAGCGACGAGGCGTCGGCCAGCGCCGGGTAGCAGATGGCCGGGCGGAGATTGGCGAACAGGCCGAGGTCCTTGCGAAGACGCAGCAGACCGGCTTCGGGGCGGCAGTCATAGGGAACGCTGTCCCACTTGGGACCGCCGACGGCGCCGAACAGCACGGCGTCGGCGGCGAGCGCCTTGGCCATGTCGGCCTCGGAGATGGCAGCGCCGTGGGCGTCATAGGCCGAACCGCCGACCAGACCGCGATCGAGCGAGAAGTCGGTCAGGCCCTTGCGGTTCAGGAAGGCGATGATCGTCTCGACCTCGGCCATGATTTCCGGGCCGATGCCGTCGCCGGGCAGCAGGAACAGCGAATTCTTTGCCATCGTCGCATCCTCAAGAACAGAAAGCAGGGCGCACGGCCTCGTCCGGCCGGCTTCGGCCGTTAGCCGTAATCGCCTTGCCGTCAAGGTTCAAGGGGCAAGCGTACCGGAGAGGACGGTGAAATCTCCGCTCTCGTGGTCGAGCACGTGAAGCTCGCCCTCCGAGACGTCGAACCAGGCGCCGTGCAGCGCCAGCTCGCCGGCATCGACACGGTTCTTGACGAAGGGATAGGCGAGAAGATTCTTGAGCGACGACTTGATCGCCTCATGCTCCAACGCGGTGTAGCGCAAGCCCGGGGCGATCGCGTGGTCGCAGCGCACCCGCTCGGCGGTGTCGTCCAGCACCGAAACCCACTTGCCGATGAAGTCGGTCGGCGTAAGCGGATCGCGACTGTCGAGCGCCGCCGCGATACCGCCGCAGCGGCCGTGGCCCATCACCACGATATGACGGACGGCAAGCGCCATCACCGCGAACTCCAGCGCGGCCGAGGTGCCGTGCGTCTCACCGTCCGGCGTGTAGGGCGGCACGATGTTGGCGACGTTGCGGACGACGAAGATTTCGCCGGGGCCGGCATCGAAGATCACTTCCGGCGACACGCGGCTGTCCGAGCAACCGATGATCATGATCCGCGGCTTCTGGCCCTCGGCGGCGAGCCGCTTGTACCGCTCGTTTTCGCTCGGGTATCGCCCCTCCCGGAAAGCCTCGTAGCCTGTCGTCAGACGCCCCGGGAAGGAGGCGGGAAGCTTCGGGCGGAGAGGAGCTTTCGGTTCGGTCATCGGCGAAAATCCGGCTGGAGGGACGGAGCGGCGGAGGTGTCCGCCGGCGCGTTATACGGAAGTCTACTTATAAGCGTCAATCATCGCGAACATCACAAGGTCTCGATTCCCGTGGGACGCGCGACGGGGCGGCGCGGCGTGGCCAGCCGGCGAATGTCGACCATGGCCATCGGGCGAACCAGCGCGTCCTGCTGGTCCACGAGGTCCAGCTCGCGGCCACCGGCCTTCACCGACCGGGCGATGACCTCGAAGGTGGAGGCCGATGCAGCGGCAAGCGCCGCCTCGTCGGATGCACCGCCGATCAGCCGCGACAGGAACAGCGCGGCGAACAGATCGCCCGTGCCGTTGGGGGCGCCTTCGACCATCTGGTTCTCGGCGACGATGGTCTCGCCCGTGGTGACGAGGGCGGCCGCGATCTTGCCGGTCATCAGCGCAGGCGCCGACGTGACGACGACCCGCTTCGGCCCGAGTGCCCGCGCCGCCGCCGAGATCTCGGTCAACGTCTCGACCGGGCGACCGGTGAGCCAGCCGATTTCGAAACGGTTGGGCGTCGCAATGTCGGCGATGGCGACCAGACGGTCGCGCTGAGCCAAGGCGACGGGTTCGGGCACGTAGAGACCGCCCGTGCCGCCGGTCGTCATGTCGCCGATGACGGGATCGGCGAGATGCAAGGCATTCGGATTGGCTGCCCTGACGGCAGCGACCAGCCCTGCGGCGGCGTCTGCCTGTCCGGCCGAACCGAGATATCCGGTGATGATGCCGCCGACTTCGGACAGCCAAGGCGCCCGGGCAAGATCGGCGCAGAGCGCGGCGAAATCGGCTTCCGGCAAGACCATGCGATGGGCCCGACCATGGCCGGGATGCCAGGGCAGGATGACCGTGGGCAACGTCCAGACGCGGTGACCAAGCCGCTCCAGCGCGAAGGCGGCGCGAGCCCCCACCGATCCGCGGGCAACGAAGGAGGAAAGAACGATGACGGCGGGACGACTCATGGGCGGCGACAATTCCATGTGGGCCACGGCTTGGCGAGGCGGCGGTCCTCCGTTTAGCCTATGATCGTTCTCCGTACATCTCGAATCAGCCGATGCCGACCGAAAAACCCACTTCCTCGCTCCACGACCTGTTCGGAGAAGCCGCCCCTCGCCCGGCGGCAGGCGGAGAGGTGGTGCAAGTGCTGACGCCGGTCGGTCTTGACCTGTCCTATTCCTACCGCGTACCGCACGGAATGGTGGTCGTGCCCGGTTCGATCGTTCAGGTGCCGCTTGGTCCGCGCAAGGTGGTCGGCGTCGTCACGGCGGAGCCGGCCGAACTACAGGCCTCGTCGAACCGCCTGCGCCCCATCGAGATCGCTTTCGACGCGCCTCCTCTGACCCCCGAGATGCTCACCTTCGTCGACTGGGTCGCCCGCTACACGCTGACGCCACGCGGCATGGTGATGCGCATGGTCCTGCGGGCGCCGGATGCGTTGGAGCCGGAACCGCCCTTGCGCGGGCTCGTGGCGACGAACGCCGCACCCGAGCGTCTCACCGACGCGCGCCGACGCGTGAGGGCGCTGCTCGCCGACAACGAAGGGCAGGCCTGGACACGCGCCGGTCTCGCGGCAGCGGCCGGCGTTTCCCCCTCGGTGGTCGAGGGACTCGTGACCGCCGGCGCGCTGGCCGAAGTGGAACTGCCTCCTGGCCGGCCGTTTCGCGCGCCCGATCCCGACTTCAACCCCATCGCCCTGACGCCGGATCAGACCGCCGCCGTCGCCCGGTTGCGCGAAGCGCGAGACGATGGGGTGACGCTGATCGACGGCGTCACCGGTTCGGGCAAGACCGAAGTCTACCTGGAAGCGGTAGCCGACGCGCTGAGGGCCGGACGGCAAGCGCTGATCCTGGTGCCCGAGATCGCGCTCACCCGCGCCTTTCTGGAGCGCTTCTCCGAGCGCTTCGGCGCACTGCCGGCCGAATGGCACTCGGACGTCGGCCCGAAGATGCGCGCCCGGACATGGCGCGCCGTGGCGCTCGGCGAGGCGCGCGTGGTCGTCGGCGCCCGTTCGGCCCTGTTCCTGCCCTTCTCCGACCTTGGTCTGATCGTCGTCGACGAGGAACACGACGGCGCCTACAAACAGGAGGAATGGGCGAGCTACCACGCCCGCGACATGGCGGTGGTGCGCGGTCGACTGGAAAGGATCCCCGTCATCCTCGCCTCGGCGACGCCGTCGCTCGAAAGCCGCGTCAATGCCGAGCGCGGCCGCTACCGGCACATCATACTGCCGGCCCGCGCCACCGGGCGCGAACTGCCCAGCCTCTACGCCATCGACATGCGGAAGGCCGGTCCGCCACGCGGCCGCTTCCTGGCGCCCGGCCTCGTCGCCGCCATCCGCGAGGTGACCGAGCGGGGCGAACAGGCCATGCTGTTCCTCAATCGGCGCGGCTATGCGCCGCTCACTCTCTGCCGGTCCTGCGGCCACCGCTTCCAGTGCCCGCAGTGCTCGGCGTGGCTGGTAGAGCACCGCTTCCGCGGCCGGCTCGTCTGCCATCACTGCGGACACACGGTGCCCCGGCCCGAAGCCTGCCCCTCCTGCGGCACGCTCGACAGCCTCGTCGCCTGCGGCCCCGGCGTCGAGCGCATTGCCGAGGAGATGCAAACCCTGCTCCCCGACAAGCGCACCGTGGTCCTGTCGTCGGACATCGGCGGCGGCATCCAGCGCCTCAAGGCGGAGTTCGAGGCGGTGGCCAAGGGCGAGTGCGACATCGTCGTCGGCACGCAGATGGTCGCAAAGGGGCACACGTTCCCCAAGCTGACGCTGGTCGGCGTCGTCGATGCCGATCTGGGCCTGTCACAGGGCGATCCGCGCGCTGCCGAGCGGACCTTTCAGCTCCTCGCCCAGGTCACCGGCCGCGCCGGTCGCGTCATCGGCAAGGGTCTCGGCCTGCTCCAGACCTACGCGCCGGAAAGCCCGGTGATCGAAGCGCTCATATCGGGTGACGCCGAACGCTTCTACCGGACCGAGCTTGCCGAGCGCGAGCGGTCGGCCATGCCGCCTTTCGGCCGCCTCGCGGCGATCCTGGTATCCGGTCCAAGTCGGGAACTGGCCGAAGACCATGCGCGCCACCTCGCCCGCATGGCGCCCAACGATCCAGCCGTCGAGGTGCTCGGCCCGGCCGAGGCGGCGCTCGCCGTGGTGCGCGGCCGCCACCGTTTCCGGCTCATTGCTCACTCCGGCCGCGACACCGACCTTTCCGCCTACATGCGCGCCTGGATCGCCGCCGCCGACCGGCCGACGCGCGGCGTCGAGGCTTATGTCGACGTCGACCCGCAGAACTTCCTTTGACCGCCGTAAAACGGCGCTCAACCCCACCTAAAACGATAAACTATTCGACTTTAGGATGAGGTTTTTTTAAGGGGATGTCCCAAGCGGCCAATTACCTAAGGATATCCGCGCAAAACGCGGAATTCCTGAATCCAGTGAACGCGTTGCGTGAGGGAAAGTCCTGTGATAGACGGAGCCAAGTTCGCTGCGGGGCCGTGCGCCGTGCCGCCGTCGTATTCTATTCTGCGAATTTCTTCAAAGCGTTCAAACGGGTGAACCTTTGATGGTTCGCACCGATGAGGGGTTCTTACGTGAGCGAAGCGGAAACGATGGTCTTCGGGGTCGCCGAGCGTTATGCGACGGCCCTGTTCGAACTGGCGAGCGAGACCAGCGAACTCGACATCGTCGAGGCGGACATTGCCCGTTTCGAGACCCTCCGCCGAGAAAGCGCCGACCTTCGTCGGCTGATGAAATCGTTGGTCTTCAGCACCGAGGATCAGGTCCGCGCCATTGGCGCCGTGGTCGAGGCCGCCGGCCTTGGCCAGACCGTGAGCAATTTCATCAAGCTCGTCGCCTCCAACAACCGCCTTTCGGCGATGGCCGACATGTTCCGTGGCTTCCGTCAGTTGCTCGCTGACCGGCGCGGCGAAGTGACGGCCGGCATCGCCTCGGCGATCCCCCTTTCCGACAGCCAGCTCGCCGAGATCAAGCGCGCGCTGGCCGACATATCCGGCAAGTCGGTTCATGTTGAACTCGAAGTCGACCCGTCGCTGATCGGCGGTCTCGTCGTCAAGCTCGGTTCGCGCATGATCGACACGTCGCTCAAAACGAAACTCGACGCACTCAAGATTGCATTGAAAGAGGTCGGCTGATGGATATCCGCGCCGCGGAAATTTCCGCAATCCTCAAGGAGCAGATCAAGAACTTCGGCCGCAATGCCGAGGTATCCGAGGTCGGCCAGGTTCTCTCCGTGGGTGACGGCATCGCCCGCGTCTACGGTCTCGACAACGTCCAGGCGGGCGAGATGGTCGAGTTCCCCGGCGGCATTCGCGGCATGGCGCTGAACCTCGAGAGCGACAACGTCGGCGTCGTCATCTTCGGCTCCGACCGTGACATCAAGGAAGGCGACACCGTCAAGCGGACCGGCGCCATCGTCGACGTGCCGGTCGGCCGCGGCCTGCTCGGACGCGTCGTCGACGCCCTCGGCAATCCGATCGACGGCAAGGGCCCGATCGAGTTCGAGACGCGCGCCCGCGTCGACGTCAAGGCGCCCGGCATCATCCCGCGCAAGTCGGTGCACGAGCCGATGTCGACCGGCCTCAAGGCCATCGACGCGATGATCCCGATCGGCCGCGGCCAGCGCGAGCTGGTGATTGGCGACCGCCAGACCGGCAAGACCGCCATCATCCTCGACACCTTCCTCAACCAGAAGTCCCTGCACGAGGGAGACGACGAGAAGCACAAGCTCTACTGCGTCTACGTCGCCATCGGTCAGAAGCGCTCCACCGTCGCCCAGTTCGTCAAGAAGCTGGAAGACGCCGGCGCGCTCAAGTACTCGATCGTCGTCGCCGCCACCGCTTCCGACCCGGCGCCGATGCAGTACATCGCCCCGTTCGCCGGCTGCGCCATGGGCGAGTATTTCCGCGACAACGGCATGCACGCGCTGATCGCCTACGACGATCTGACCAAGCAGGCCGTCGCCTACCGCCAGATGTCGCTGCTGCTGCGCCGTCCGCCGGGACGTGAAGCGTTCCCCGGCGACGTGTTCTATCTGCACTCCCGCCTGCTCGAGCGCGCCGCCAAGCTCAACGACGAGAATGGCTCCGGTTCGCTCACCGCCCTTCCGGTCATCGAGACCCAGGCGAACGACGTGTCGGCCTACATCCCGACCAACGTCATCTCGATCACCGACGGCCAGATCTTCCTTGAGACCTCGCTGTTCTACCAGGGCATCCGCCCCGCCGTGAACGTCGGCCTCTCGGTGTCGCGCGTCGGCTCGTCGGCCCAGATCAAGGCGATGAAGCAGGTGGCCGGCACCATCAAGGGCGAGCTTGCACAGTATCGCGAGATGGCCGCCTTCGCGCAGTTCGGCTCCGACCTCGATGCCTCGACGCAGCGCCTGCTCAACCGCGGCGCCCGCCTCACCGAACTCCTGAAGCAGCCGCAGTTCTCGCCGCTGAAGACGCAGGAAGAAGTGGCCGTGATCTTCGCCGGCGTATCCGGCTTCCTCGATCCGCTGCCGCTCAGCAAGGTTCGTCCGTTCGAGGAGGGACTGCTGCGCTACCTCCGCGAGAAGCACGCCGACATCCTGGACCGCATCTGGGCCGAGAAGCAGCTCTCCGACGAGCTTCGCGGCAAGCTCCACGAGGCGATCTCCAACTTCGCCAGGACCTTTGCCTGACGCTAACGCAGGATGAACCGAGGGGGGCGAAGGCCGCCCTCCTCTCCCGCGCCCCGATGCCCCCCGGGCAGGAGCCGATATGGCCAGCTTGAAAGAACTCAAGACCCGCATCGCTTCGGTGAAGGCGACGCAGAAGATCACCAAGGCGATGCAGATGGTCGCCGCGGCGAAGCTGCGTCGCGCGCAGGAGGCGGCGGTCGCCGCCCGTCCCTACGCCCACCGCCTCGATGCGGTGGTTGCCAACCTCGCCGGCGCCATGGCGGGCCGCGATGACGCGCCGCTGCTGCTCTCCGGCACCGGTCGCGACGACGTGCACCTTCTCGTCGTCTGCACGGCCGAGCGCGGCCTCTGCGGTGGCTTCAACTCATCGATCGTCCGTCTGGCGCGCGAACATATCGCCAGCTTGCTCGCCGCCGGCAAGACGGTGAAGATCCTGACCGTCGGCAAGAAGGGCGCCGACGCGCTGAAGCGCGAGCATGGCAACCGCATGATCGACCGGATCGAACTGCGCGGCGTCAAGACCGTCGGCTTCGACATCGCCGTCGATCTCGGCAAGCGCATCGTCGATCTCTACGAAGCCGGCGAGTTCGACGTCTGCACGCTGTTCTACTCGGAGTTCCAGTCCGTCATCCAGCAGATCCCCACGGCCAAGCAGTTGCTGCCGGTCAAGGTGGATGCCCCGGCCGCCGCCACGGAAACCGACTACGAGTTCGAGCCGGACGAGGCCGAGATCCTTGAGACCATGCTGCCGCGCTACGTCTCCGTCACGCTGTTCTCCGCCCTCCTGGAGAACGCGGCCGGCGAGATGGGCGCCAAGATGACCGCCATGGACAACGCGACGCGCAACGCCGGCGAGATGATCGACCGTCTGTCGATCACCTACAACCGCACGCGTCAGGCCAAGATCACCACCGAACTCGTTGAAATCATTTCGGGCGCCGAGGTGCTCTGACCGTAACTCGATCAAGGACCACATCGATGGCTGAAACGCATATCGGACGGATCACCCAGGTCATCGGCGCCGTCGTCGACGTCAAGTTCGACGAACATCTGCCGGCGATCCTGAACGCGCTCGAGACGAAGAACGGCGAGCACCGCCTCGTGCTCGAGGTTGCCCAGCACCTCGGCGAGAACACCGTCCGCACCATCGCCATGGACACCACCGAGGGTCTCGTGCGCGGCCAGGAAGTGATCGACACCGGCGCGCCGATCTCGGTGCCGGTGGGCGACGCCTGCCTCGGCCGCATCATGAACGTCATCGGCGAGCCGGTTGACGAAGTCGGCCCGATCGTCGGCGAGAGCAAGCGCGCCATCCACCAGGAAGCCCCCGACTACACCGACCAGTCGACGGAAGCCGAAATTCTGGTGACCGGCATCAAGGTCGTCGACCTGCTCGCTCCCTACGCCCGTGGCGGCAAGATCGGCCTGTTCGGCGGCGCCGGCGTCGGCAAGACCGTGCTGATCCAGGAGCTGATCAACAACGTCGCCAAGGCGCACGGCGGTTACTCGGTGTTCGCCGGCGTCGGCGAGCGTACCCGCGAGGGCAACGACCTCTATCACGAGATGATCGAGTCGGGCGTCAACAAGGATCCGCGCGAGCATGGCGGTTCGACCGACGGCTCCAAGTGCGCCCTCGTTTATGGCCAGATGAACGAGCCGCCGGGTGCCCGCGCCCGCGTCGCGCTGGCCGGTCTCACTGTCGCCGAGCATTTCCGCGACAAGGGCCAGGACGTGCTGTTCTTCGTGGACAACATCTTCCGCTTCACCCAGGCCGGTTCGGAAGTGTCGGCTCTGCTCGGCCGCATTCCTTCGGCGGTGGGCTACCAGCCGACGCTCGCCACCGACATGGGCGCGATGCAGGAACGCATCACCACCACCAACAAGGGTTCGATCACCTCGGTGCAGGCCATCTACGTGCCGGCCGACGACCTGACCGACCCGGCGCCGGCCACTTCGTTCGCCCATCTGGACGCCACGACCGTGCTGAACCGCGCCATCTCCGAGAAGGGCATCTACCCGGCCGTCGATCCGCTGGACTCGACCTCGCGCATGCTCGACCCGCAGATCGTTGGCGATGAGCATTATGCCGTCGCCCGCCAGGTGCAGCAGATCCTGCAGAAGTACAAGGGCCTGCAGGACATCATCGCCATTCTCGGCATGGATGAACTCAGCGAAGAGGACAAGCTGACGGTGGCACGCGCCCGCAAGATCGAGCGCTTCCTGAGCCAGCCGTTCCACGTCGCCGAAGTGTTCACCGGCTCGCCCGGCAAGCTCGTCGCCCTCGAAGACACCATCAAGGGCTTCAAGGGGCTCTGCGAAGGCCTCTACGACCACCTGCCGGAAGCGGCCTTCTACATGGTCGGCACCATCGACGACGCCGTCGAGAAGGCCCAGCGTCTCGCCGCCCAGGCGGCCTGATGATGTGATCGGGTGGGGCGGCCATGGCCGCCCGCCTCTCCGGCGCCGTCGCGCCGGACCTATGCATTGACCGGCCGAAATGGCCGCCGAGCGGTTCCCGAGGCTTGGAACTGCCAGAACACCGTTGGGAGCGCCGGATGGCAACCTTCAAGTTCGAGCTCGTCAGCCCTGAGCGCCTGATTCTGTCGATCGACGCCGATCAGGTGGACCTGCCCGGCAGCGAGGGCGATTTTGGCGTGCTCGCCGGTCACGCGCCGTTCCTGACCACGCTGAAGACCGGCATCGTCACCGTGAAGGCCGGCGGCGTTTCCAGCCGCATCTACGTGCGCGGCGGCTTTGCCGACGTCAACGCATCCGGCCTCAGCGTTCTGGCCGAAAAGGCGGTGCCGGAGGCCGAGTTCGATCCGGCCGTCGCCGCGTCGGAAGTGGCCGCAGCCGAAGCCGTTCTCGCCGAAGCGAAGAACGAAGAAGCCAAGGATCGTGCGATCGCCGCACTCGATCAGGCAAAGACCGCCATCGCCGCCCTCGCCTGACAGCGTGGGTGCACGCGAGAAACGCGACAGCAACCCTCACTCGGTGATGACGTCGTCGAACTGGTCGGTCGTTGCGAAGAATGCCGGCTTGATCTTCTCGAGCTTGCTTGAATCGATCACCAGATAGCTCAGGCCGGCGCGCGCGAGTACGGCCTGCTTGATCGGCACTTCGTGAAAGTTCGAACAGGTGGCGCCATGCTGCGAGTGCAGCCCACCGGCCGACAGGAAGGCCTTGCTGATTCCCAGCCGCTCGACCGACCGGAGCGCCTCGTCGCCGGAGAAGGTCTGTGACGACGCGTGGAACAGCCCGCCCAGCAGAATGAGATTGGTGTTCGGCCGCTTCATGACGCGCTCGGCGACGTTCATGGCGTAGGTGATGACGGTCAGCTTGCCGGACAGTGGCAGGTACTCGGTCATCCGGGGCGTCGTGGTTCCGCAATCGATGAAGATCGTGTCGTCCGGTTCCACGAGCCGCGACGCCTTCTGGCACGCCAACTCCTTCGCCTCGGAATGGGTATCGGCTTCTGCATCAAGACGATAGGTGGAGCGCTCACTGCCCGCCGGCAGGATGTAGCCGCCGAGATAGCTGAACAGATGCGGCGCCGATGCAAGGTCGCGCCGCACGGTCATTTCCGACACGCCGAGATGGCTGGCCGCATCGCTGAGATGCAGCACGCCAGCATCCTTCAACCTGTCCTCGAGGCGCTCTAGGCGTTCGGCCTTCTTCACTGGATGTCCTCGCCGCTTGCAGGCCTTTCAATCCACCTTTCCCCTTGACTCGTCAAGGCCACTATGAAACCTTCCAAACAAATCTTGTTAGAATCATAACATATCGGCCGGATGGAGGCCTGAAAGTGGAAGAATCAAAACACAATTCGGTTGAAAATTCGCAGACTCTGGCCGGCATGATCGACCACACGATTCTGAAGCCGGAGGCGACGAGAGCCGAGGTGTCGCGACTTTGCGAGGAGGCAATCGCCCACGGGTTCGCTTCGGTTTGCGTCAATGCCGTTCACGCCCGCTTCGTGGCCGATCGCCTGAAGGGCGGCAAGGTGAAGACTTGCGTCGTGGTCGGGTTCCCGCTCGGCGCCTCCGGGGCCGCCGCCAAGGCCGATGAAGCCTCCCGCGCCATCGCCGACGGTGCCGACGAGATCGACATGGTGATCGACATCGGTGCCCTGCGCGAGGGCGACCTCGATCGTTTTCGCGCCGACATCGCCGCCGTCCGGCAGGCCACGGCCGGCAAGGTGCTGAAGGTGATCATCGAAACCTGTCTCTTGAACGACGCCCAGAAGGAGACCGCCTGCCGGATCTCCAAGGAACTCGGGGCCGACTTCGTGAAAACATCCACCGGCTTCTCGACGGGTGGCGCGACTGTGGAGGACATCGCGCTGATGCGTCGGGTGGTCGGTCCGGAGATGGGAGTGAAGGCTTCCGGTGGTGTTCGCACCGCCGAGACTGCGTGGGCCATGGTGGAAGCCGGGGCCACGCGCATAGGTGCCAGCGCCAGTATCGCCATTGTTGGCGGCGCCGGTAAGGGAGGTCCCGCCGGATACTGACGGGCCCTAGACAATCGATCTCTTGGGAGGAGACGACATAATGAAGAAGACACTGATTTCGCTGGCCGCCGGCCTCTCCATGCTGGCCCTGCCGGCCTTCGCCGACGGCGTCGTCGACGTAAGCCAGGCTCGCAAGGACATCACGGCCGATGCCGTCGGCAAGACCTTCTCGATCGCCCCGGTGGTCAAGGTCGACGGCATCGCCTGGTTCGATCGCATGCGCGATGGCGTCAAGCAGTTCGGCGACGACACCGGACACGACGTCTGGCAGGTCGGCCCGAGCCAGGCCGACGCGGCGGCTCAGGTGCAGCTGATCGAGAACCTGATCGCCCAGGGCGTCGACGCCATCTGCGTCGTTCCCTTCTCGGTGGAAGCCGTCGAGCCCGTGCTCCAGAAGGCTCGCGATCGCGGCATCGTGGTGATCGCCCACGAGGCGTCCAATCTCAAGAACGCCGACTACGTGCTCGAAGCCTTCGACAACAAGGCCTACGGCGCCAAGCTGATGGAAGTCCTCGGCAAGTCCATGGGCGGCAAGGGCAAGTATCTCGCCACCGTCGGCAGCCTGACCTCGCAGTCGCAGAACGAGTGGATCGACGGCGCCATCGCCTACCAGAAGGAACACTTCCCCGACATGGCGCTCGCCACCGAGCGTCTCGAGACCTATGACGACGCCAACACCGACTACAATCGCCTGTCCGAAGCCCTGACGACCTATCCGGACGTCACCGGCATCGTCGGTGGCCCGATGCCGACCTCGGCCGGTGCCGGTCGTCTGATTGCCGAACGCGGCCTCAAGGACAAGGTGTTCTTCGCCGGTACCGGCCTTCCGTCGGTGGCGGGCAAATACCTTGAGGACGGCGACATCCAGTACATCCAGTTCTGGGATCCGGCCGTTGCCGCCTACGCCATGAACACACTCGCCGTCTTGGCGCTGAGCGAGAAGAAGGATGAGATCAAGGCTGGTCTCAACCTCGGCCTCAAGGGCTACGAGAGCCTGACGACGCCCGAGGGCGCTGCCCCCAACCTGCTCTATGGCCAGGGCTGGGTCGGCGTCACCAAGGACAACATGGCCGACTACAACTTCTGACGGACGATGTGGGGAGCGGCGGCAAGCCCGCCGTTCCCCATACCTTGCGTGACGATTCCGGTTCGACGAGGCGGCCTGACCGGCCGGCCGTCGCGACCGCTCGCCATGCCATTCATCCCAAAGGTCGTCCCCGTTCGGAAATCGAAGCGCACACCATGGCCGAACCCCTGATCGAACTCCGCGCCGTCACAAAGCGCTTTCCTGGCATGAAGGCGCTCGACGGCGTCGACTTCCAGATCTTCCCCGCCGAGATCGTCTGCCTTGCCGGCGAGAACGGCTCCGGCAAGTCCACCCTCATCAAGATCGTCTCCGGCGTCTACGACTTCGACGAGGGAGACCTCCTCATCGACGGCAAACCGGTTGCCGATCTTGGTCCGCGCGACGCCATCGCCGCCGGCATTCAGGTCATCTACCAGGACTTCTCGCTGTTCCCCAGCCTGACCGTGGCCGAGAACCTCGCCCTCAACCGGCTGCTCAGCGAAGGCAAGACTTTCGTCGATCCCAAGCGTCGCCGCCAGCTCGGCGCCGAGGCTCTGGCCCGGCTCGACGTGGCGATCGATCTCGACGCCACGGTCGGCACCCTCTCGACCGCCGACCGCCAGATCGTCGCCATCGCTCGCGCCCTGATGAGCGAGACGCGCCTCCTGATCATGGACGAACCGACCACGGCGCTCACCGGCCGCGAGGTCGACCGCCTGTTCTCCATCGTTCGCGAGATCCAGGCCAAGGGCATCGCCGTGCTGTTCGTCAGCCACAAGATGCGTGAGATGCTGGAAATTTCCGAACGCATCACGGTCTTCCGCAACGGCCGCAAGGTCGAGGAAGGCCCGACCGGCGAGTTCAACGAGGCGCGCATCACTCGTGCCATGACCGGCCACGACATCGGCCACGAGCGGCACGTCTGGACCGGTGACGACAGCGAGGAGCCCCGCCTTTCGGTGCGGGGCCTCTCCGTCGGCGACACCGTGCGCGGTGTCGATCTCGACCTTCACCGAGGCGAGATTGTCGGCCTCAGCGGGCTTCTCGGATCCGGTCGGACCGAGCTTGCCATGGCGCTGTTCGGCATGGAGCCGCACAGCGGCGACATCCGCCTCGACGGTACGCCTCTCAGTCTGGAAAGCGTGCAGGACGCCGTCGCCGCCGGCATCGCTTACGTGCCAGAAGACCGCCTGTCCGAAGGCCTGTTCATGCGGCAGCCGATCGCTCGCAACGTCATTGCCAGCGCCATCGGCAGGGCGACGCGCGGACCGTTCCTCGATCATGAACGGCTCAACGCCCTGGCCGAACAGACCGTATCCGACATGCGCATCGCCACGCCGGACATCGAAAAGCACGCCGGCCAGCTTTCCGGCGGCAATCCACAACGCGTCGTTATCGGCCGCTGGTTGCTGACCCATCCCAAGGTGCTGATTCTCAACGGCCCCACCGTGGGCGTCGATGTCGGCTCCAAGGCCGAGATCCACCGGCGTATCCGTGAACTGGCCGCCAGTACCGGTCTCGCCGTGCTGATGATCTCCGACGACGTGCCCGAGCTCATTCAGAACTGCAATCGCATCCTGCTGATGCACCGGGGCGAAATCGTCGATCGGCTCGACACGCGAAGCGTCGAAGAAGACGACATCCATGGCCGCCTGAAGGGTCTGCGCTGATGACCTCTGTTTCCAAACTTCTGCGCCGGTCCGAAACGGCGGTGCTCGCCATCCTCATCGTCGTGATGATCGTGATCGGCGTGATCAACCCCGCCTTCTGGCAGGCCGACAACCTGTTCAATCTTCTGAGGGCGAATGTCGTCATCGGCATCATGGCGCTCAGCGTGCTGACCGTCATGATTTCCGGCGGCATCGACGTCTCCTTCCCCGCCTTCGCCGTCGCCGCCATGTACCTGACGGTGATCGCCATGAACGCCATGGGCTATCAGGGCGTGGTGCTGCCGTTCATCGGCGCGACGGTGATCGGACTCCTCTGCGGCCTGGCCAACGCCTTCTTCATCCACACCTTCCGGATGATCCCGCTGATCGTCACGCTCGGCTCCGCCTCGGTCGTGCGCGGCCTGTTGCTCGGGCTTGTCGGCACGTCGATCATCAACATCGACCGCATGCCGCCCTCTCTGATCGCCTTCGGCAGCAGCACCGTCGAGATCGGCGGCAGCAAGCTGTCCTTGATGATCTTCATCTACCTCGGCATCGCCCTGCTGATGTGGCTGTTCCTGACGCGCACCATGGCCGGCCGGGCCATTTTCGCCTATGGCGACGATGCCGAGTCCGCCAAGCGCGTCGGCTTCAACACCCGCCGCACGGTCTACCTGGTCTACGGCCTTGCCGGCGCTCTGGCAGGTTTTGCCGGCCTCCTGCACGCCTCGATGATCTGGCTCGCCAACCCGCGCGATTTCGTCGGCTACGAGCTCGACGTCATCGCCGCCGTGGTGCTGGGCGGCGCTTCGATCTTCGGTGGCCGCGGCTCGGTGTTCGGCACCATCCTCGGCGTCTTCATGCTGACGCTCATCAAGAACAGCCTGATCATCATGCGCATCGACAACACCTGGCAAGGCGTCGTCGTCGGTTGCGTCATCGTCATCGCCACGGCCCTCACCGCCTGGCGTGACCGCAAGGCGCTCGTGTGAAAGCCGGATCCATGAACAAGCTCACCGACCTTCGTCGCTTCATCAACCGCGACAACAACATCGTCCAGCTCCTGATCATCACCGCGGTGATCTTCCTGCTGATGTCGGCGTTGGAGCCGAACAAGTTCCTGCGCTACTACAACTTCGAATCCATCAGCTTCATCTTCCCCGAGTTGGGCATCGTGGCCATCGCCATGATGCTGGCCATGCTGACCGGCGGCATCGACCTGTCGGTGATCGGCATCGCCAACCTCGCCGGCATCCTGGCCGGCGTGTTCTTCACCCGCCTCTACCCGGCCGCCCCCGAGGCCGGCGCGGCGGCCGAGCTGATGCGCGTCGCTGCAGGCGTCGTCCTGGCGCTCGGGGTCGGGTTGCTCGCCGGCACCCTCAACGGCTTGCTGATCGCCAAGGTCAGGATCACGCCCATTCTCGCCACGCTCGGCACCGGACAGATCTTCACCGGCCTCTGCATGGTGCTGACCGGCGGTCCGGCCATCGTGGGCTTCCCGGCCTGGTGGGGCTTCATCGGCAACGGCAAGATCCTCGGCATCGCCGTGCCGCTGGTCCTGTTCCTGGTGGTGGTCGTGGCCATCGCCGTCATGCTGACCAAGACGCCCTTCGGCCTCAATCTGTTCCTGATCGGCACCAACCCGCGCGCCGCCGTGTTCGCCGGCCTCCGGACGGAGCGCATGGTGCTCTATTCCTACATGCTGAGCGGCACGCTGGCAGCTCTGGCCGGCATCGTGCTCTCGGGCCGCACCAACGCCGCCAAGTCCGACTACGGCACCTCCTATCTTCTCCAGGCGGTGCTCATCTCGGTGCTGGGCGGCACCAATCCGGCTGGCGGCAAGGGCACGGTGCTGGGCGTTTCCATCGCCGTCATCGCCCTGATGCTGCTCGCCTCCGGCTTCCAGATGATGCGTTTCTCCAACCACCTCATCGATTTCATCTGGGGCGGCTTCCTGCTGCTCGTCATGGTGATCAACGTTCTGAGGAATCGCGGCAAATGACCCTCTTCCATCTCTCCCGCGCCGCCTTCAAGGAGGTCGAGCGCACGGCCGTCGAGCATGGCACCCTCAAGGCCAGCCTGTTCCTCTACCCGACGGGCATCGAGGCGATCCGTCTCGAGAACGCCCGCGGCGCGCTCATCATCCTGCCCTACCTCGGACAGATGATCTGGCAGGCCGCCTTCGACGGCGTCGACCTGACCATGAAGAGCATCTTCAAGGCGCCGCGCCGCGTGACGACCATCGGCGAAACCTACGGCTGCTTCGCCTTCCACTCGGGCCTGCTGCGAAACGGCGTCCCCGGCCCCACCGACAACCACCCCTCCCATGGCGAGATGCCCTGCGCCGCCATGGACTGGGCCGGCATCGAGACGGGCAGCGACGATCGCGGCGACTATTTGCGCGTCGTCGGCAGCTACGAGTATGCCATGGGGTTCGGCTCGCACTACGAAGCCCGTCCGTCGGTGACGCTGCGCGCCGGCTCGGCCCGCTTCGACATGGCGATGGAGGTGACGAACCTGTCGGCTGGCGACCCGATGGACCTCATGTACATGTGCCACGTCAACTACGCCTTCAGCGAAGGCGCCGAGATCCTTCAGCAGGCGCCCTTCACGCCCGATCGCACGGCGACGCGCACGGCCGTACCGGCCCATGTGCGGCCAAACCCGGACTATCTCGCCCGCGTCGCAGCACTGGCCGTCGATCCCGCCGGCAGCCGCGTCATCCGCAAGGCCGACGGCTATGACCCCGAGCAGGTGTTCTATCTGCGCGGCCTCGCCACCGACGCCGCCGGCGACACTCGCCTGTTGATGCGTCGGCCCGAAGGCGACGCCTTCTTCGCCCGCTACAACACCACGGACTTCCCCAAGACCGTGCGCTGGATCCTGGCCGGTCACGACCAGCAGGTGGCCGCCTTCGCGCTGCCGTCGACCTGCGAGCCGGAAGGCTACACGGCGGAGAAACAGAAGGGCAACGTCCGCAGCCTCGCCGCCGGCGAGACGGCCCGCTTCACCGTCGAGCTCGGCCATCTCGATGCCGGGGAGTGTCGTCGGGAAGCCGAACGCATGGCCGGCTGAGCGCCGCCGCAAGCAACAGTCGGCCGCGCCCTGGGGACGGGCTGCGGACAACCGGAGGAAAAGATGTCGAAGATCGCCGTTGTCGGCTCCAACATGATGGACCTGATCACCTACGTGAACCGCATGCCGCTGCGCGGCGAGACCATCGAAGCGCCAACCTTCGAGATGGGCCACGGTGGCAAGGGCGCCAACCAGGCGATCGCGGCGGCAAGGCTCGGTTCGAGCGTCGCGATGGTGACCCGCGTCGGTGACGATGCCTTCGCCGACGCGACGATCGCCAACTTCCAGCGCAACGGCATCGACACCACCCACGTGTTGCGGACGCCGGGCCGGTCGTCGGGCGTGGCACCGATCTTCGTGGAACCGTCGGGCGAGAACTCGATCCTGATCGTCAAGGGCGCCAACGCCGATCTGACCTCGGCCGACGTCGATGCCGCTATCCCGGCACTCAAGGGCTGCTCGCTGATCCTGATGCAGATGGAGGTCCCGGTCGAAACCGTCTACCACACGGTTCTCAAGGCCAAGGAACTCGGCGTGCCGACGCTGCTCAACCCTGCCCCGGCCGCCGCGGACCTCGACGTGGCGCGTCTTGCCGATCTCGCGTTTCTGACCCCCAACGAAACCGAGCTGGCAACGCTGACCGGCCTCCCGGTCAACAATGAGCAGGAAGCGGAGGTGGCCGCGCGGTCGCTGATCGAACGCGGCATCGGCACGGTGGTGGTCACCATGGGGGGCCGAGGCGCCCTTCTGGTCGACGCGGCCGGCACGCGCCGGGTCTCGCCGGTCAAGGTGGAGCCCGTCGACACCACTGGCGCCGGCGACGCCTTCATAGGCGCTTTCGCCCACTTCCATTCCGAAGGACTCGCAATCTTCGAAGCGCTGACCGAGGCGGCGAAATATGCCGCCGACTCGATTACTCGGCGCGGCACTCAGCGTTCCTACGCGACACTGGCCGATTTCCGCGCCCGGTTCCCCTGAGCGGCGCAAGCTCGACAGTCGTCACGGTGCCGGCGGTCCTTTGCAGGGGCCGTCGGCGTTTTCTTCCAGTGTCTATGCCCACAGCCGGGTGCCCGGCGGAAAACACATGTTTCCCTTCCGGAGGGAACTGCCTTCCCGATCGTTCGTTGTGTCAATGCCGGGCAGCGGAAGATTGCTCCCCAAGACGCAATCTGCCGGCGGCTTGGCCATTCGATTCGAACGGTTTGCTTGGGGGTAAGAGAATGGATGACGCAAGCATCGGCTGGATCGCAGCCATCATCATCGGCGGCCTCGCGGGCTGGATTGCCTCGGGACTGATGAAGACCGACACGGGGCTCTTCCTGAACATCGTGCTCGGCATCATCGGCGCCGCCATTGCGAGTTTCCTGTTCGGGATCCTCGGCATCTCGTTCGGCGGCTGGATCGGTTACCTGATCGCCGGCGTCGTGGGCGCCAGCATCCTGATCGGCGTTATCAGGGCAGTCAAACGATAGGTTTGGACAGTCGGAAAGTGGCGTCCCGGAAGGGATTCGAACCCCTGACCTACGGTTTAGGAAACCGTTGCTCATTTAAGAGTGGGTTCAGATCTCCCGAAACTTACCGGTACGCGGAGCCCAGCTTCCCGCAGACGAGGGGCGCAATTTCGCCTCTGTCGATCGAGGCCTACCCGATAACGCGAGGAGCTGGGTAGACGGGGGCGGCGCGCCCCTCCGTAGCGCCGTAGCCGCCCCCGTCGTTAAGCCCAGCGTGGCCAACACGAATGTGCTGGACCCGGCCAAAGGCCGGGCTTGTAGACCTGCATCCGCTCGCCACGAGCTCAATGAAACCAAGCCTCGCCCCGTTATGGCTCCCTCGGTTGGTTGCTTGGCAAGAAGTGATGGCAGCATAGTAACTCGAAGCCGAACCGGATCCGTCCATTTTCAGGGCAGACAATTCAATCGCCGACGCATATGCTCGCGCTCGGGGTAAGCCGTTATGACGTCGGCGATTAGGGGGGCGTTAACCCAATTGGTTAACAAATACATGTGTCTGCCGTTTCGCGTCTGGCGGCGTCAGCTCGGTTCTGCTCAGTGACGCGGACGCGGCGTCAGTAGACAGGATCAGGGATGGACGACAATACGCTACAGCAAGCGAAGTCACTGGCAAACTTTGTCTGGCAGATTGCCGAGACGCTGCGCGGCGACTTTAAGCAATCGGAATATGGCAAGGTCATCCTACCCTTCGTGGTGCTCCGTCGGCTTGATTGCATCCTTGAGCCGAGCAAAGAAGCGATCCTGAAGGCTTACGCGTCCCTGCCGCAAGGTATCGACGAACAAACTCGTGATATGATGTTGTACGCTGCGGCTAGTTCGCAGTTCGGCAGTCATGGTAGAAGTCTGCTTGTTTACAATACGAGCCAGCTTAACTTTTCACGCATTCGCTCTCAAAGCCCGGGGCATGTGCACGATAACCTAGTGGCTTACATTCGCGATTTTTCTGAATCCGTCCGAGACGTTTTCCTCGACAAGTTCCTCTTCACAGACCAACTGAAGCGATTGAATGAAGCAGCGATCCTGTGGAAGGTGTTCGAGCAGTTCGCCACGCTAGACTTGAGACCCTCTGAGGTTTCGACCCTAGCCATGGGCTATCTGTTCGAAGATCTGATCCGTCGCTTCTCGGAAATTTCCAACGAAACGGCAGGCGAGCATTTCACGCCCCGCGAGGTCATCCGCCTGATCGTCGACCTTCTTTTGGTCAACGATTCGCAGGCGCTCACTGGCAAGGGCATCATCCGCCAAGTATATGATCCGGCATGCGGGACCGGCGGCATGATGGCTCTTGCCGAAGAGGGAATGCGCGACCTCAATCCGGACATCCGCGTCGAACTCTTTGGCCAGGAACTTAATGGCGAGTCCTTCGGCATTTGCAAATCGGACATGCTGGTCACAGGGCACGATCCAGAGAACATCGCTTTCGGCAACACGCTGACGCACGACGCCCACAAGAGCCGGAAGTTCCACTATATGCTGTCCAATCCGCCCTATGGCGTCGATTGGAAAAAGTATCAGGAACCCATCAAGGAAGAAGCCGAGACGAAAGGCAAGGACGGACGCTTCGGCGCTGGCCTGCCCCGCATTTCGGACGGACAGCTTCTCTTCCTCCAGCACATGATTTCCAAGATGCGGGACGACGAAGCCGGCTCACGGATCGGCATCGTCATGAACGGTTCGCCGCTTTTCACCGGCGGTGCGGGATCCGGCGAAAGCGAAATCCGTCGCTGGATGCTGGAGAACGACTGGATTGAAGCCATCGTCGCGCTCCCCACCGACCTTTTTTACAATACCGGCATCCAGACCTACGTATGGCTGCTGACCAACCGCAAGCGCAAGGATCGGCGCGGAAAGGTCCAGCTCATCGATGCCTCGGGCGAGCAATTCTGGAAACCGATGCGCAAAAATCTTGGCTCCAAGCGCCGGGAAATCCGCGACGATGCTCGCGAGACGATCGCTCGTATCTTCCACGAAATGGCGAATGGAGGCGGACCGTGGGAGGCAGTTTCGAAGGTTTTCGATACGGTGGATTTTGGGTATCGGGAAATCAAAGTCGAACGACCGCTGAGGCTGAACTTTCAGGCGACCAAGGAGCGCATTGAGCGGCTAATGCTCGCCAAGCCCTTTCTGAAGCTGGATCTCGTTGATCAGGATAACGTGCTGAATGTCGTGACGAACCGCCTATCCAATACGCTGTTCAAGGATCGTCAGACCTTCGAGACTGCCTTAACCAAGGCGCTGAAGGGCGCAGGCATCCGAATTGGCGCGCCAGTCAAAAAGGCAATTCTCGCAGCTCTGTCAGAGCGGGACGAGACCGCCGCCATATGTCGCGACGGCGATGGCAATCCTGAGCCGGACCCGGAGCTTCGCGATTACGAACTCGTCCCCCTGGTAGAAGACTGGAAAGCTTATATCGCACGCGAGGTGACGCCCTTCGTGCCCGACGCCTGGGTAGACGAGACCTATCGGGATGATACCGACAAGAGCGTCGGCCGTGTCGGTTATGAAATCAGCTTCAACCGCTATTTCTACCGCTATGTCCCGCCCCGCAAGCTTACGGACATCGACGCGGAATTAAAGACGTTGGAAGCAGACATTGCTGGCCTCCTCAAGGAGGTGGCAGGATGACATCGCTCGATGCAAACGAACGATGGCCGCTGAAACCGGTTCGTCGGCTGGCGATTATAAAATCCAGCAACGTGGACAAAATAATTGAAGAAGGCGAAGAGACTGTTCGCCTCTGCAACTACGTAGATGTCTACTATAACGACCGCATCACCGACCAGATAGAATTCAATATGGGCTCCGCGAAGCCACAGGAAATCAGAAAATTCGCGCTTCGCGCCGGCGATGTTATCATTACGAAAGATAGCGAGACACCGGAAGACATCGCAATCCCAGCTCTCGTAGAGCCTAGCGCCGAGGGCGTTATTTGCGGATACCATTTAGCTATCTTGCGTCCTAAGCCGTCGGAAATCGTTAGCTCCTATCTCTTTTGGGCGCTGAAGGCGAAGCCAACACACGAGGCATTAAGTAATACTGCGCAGGGTGTTACGCGATATGGGCTAACCCTGCACGGCATCGGCTCCGTAATTATCCCCGTCCCCAATCTGGACATCCAAAAGGCTATCGCCGCCTATCTTGACCGCGAAACCGCCCGCCTCGACCAACTAATTGAAAAGAAAGAACGGCTGGTCAAAGTTCTTGATGAACAGCGCACGGGAGTCATCCAGGAGCTTATTCGCACTGGCTTGAACCTGCGTCGCGAACGCGTCGAGACAGGAAATCGCTGGTTTCCATTCGTACCAAACGGTTGGCAGCCCCATCGAATGCGATACCTATTTCGCATCACCAAGCGGCAGGGTATGTCTGATCTCGACGTTCTCTCGGTCTATCGAGATTTTGGTGTAATATTAAAGTCCTCTCGCGACGACAACATAAACAAAACACCAGATGACTTGTCCTCCTACCAGCTCGTTGAGCCGGGTGACCTAGTCATTAATAAAATGAAAGCGTGGCAAGGTTCACTGGGTATCTCTGAATTGCGGGGTATCACAAGTCCCGATTACCTTGTTTACAGACCAGTGGCCCCTATGGTCAGTCGCTTTATGCATCATTTTTTGCGTGCTCAGCCGATGCCTTCGCTGTTCCTGACCATCTCGAACGGGATCCGAACCGACCAATGGCGTCTTGAACACGCAAAGTTCATGGATGTGGTGGTTTGGCTGCCTTCGATTGAGGAGCAGGCCGATATTGCTGCAGCCATCGATGCCCGCATTGTCGGAGTGGACAAGCTTCTCCGGTCTGTTTCTACCAGCATTGAGTTATTGCGTCAGCGCCGTGCAGCGCTCATCACAGACGCTGTCACCGGTCAAATCGACGTTCGCGAGAAGTTGCCAGCCATCACGACCAAGCCCGACCGAAGCAAGTTCCGCGTGCTTATAGGGGCAGAGATCATCGACCGGCATCAAGGTAACCCGAAATTCGGTCGGGTGAAGTTGCAAAAAGAACTCTACCTCGCGGAGGCCCATCTTGGCATTGACGGGCTTCGGGGAAACTATCTACGCGAGGCGGCGGGGCCGCTCGATCGGGCGCTGGTCGAGGATACCGAGCGCGGGGTGGAAGCGGCTGGCTTTTACCGCGCCCGTCAGCCGGATGGAACCGGAACCGCTGTCACCTACGCGCCCTTGTCCAAAGCTGGGCAGCACAGGGCGGAATTGGACGCCTTGCTTGGCCCCAAGGCCGATGCACTCCGTAACCTCATCACTATGCTCCGCGATCTCGATCGCCGCGCCACAGAGGCCGTCGCCACACTCTACGCTGTGTGGAATGATGCCCTGCTTGACGGTAGAACACCAAATGACGCAACGATCATAGAAGGTGTGCTGAACGAGTGGCACACGGAAAAGGGCGAAAAATTCAGCGCTGCGGACCTGACGCCTTGGCTTGGCTGGATGAAGCGTCACAGCCTTACCCCAAGGGGCCAAGGACCGAAAACCAAGGCGACTATGACGCCGAGGCTGCTCTGATGCGAATATCAGCTGACCTTTTCACCAAAGAGGCAATGTCGCGCCCGCTCTTCGAACCTCTGTCAGGGGAGCATGAGCGACCCGACGAATGGAGCGGTCCGCTCGGTTTCGTGATCGGCGGCTTCTCCCGCCCTTTCATCCAGGCCGAGCGTGATGGGGCTTTGGCCGAGCAATACTTTGCCGCTGCCGAGGAGCTGATTGCGGCCATTCTTGAAAAGCGCGTTGCAGACTATCAAGTCGCGAATGCGGCGCTGTTTCTCTATCGGCATTCCTTCGAGCTTCTCTTGAAGGCAGGGCTGCCGCCAGAGGTCCGTGCGGCGAAAGACATTCACGACCTCGGAAAGCTTGCTCGCAGCTACGCGCATCACAAGCAGCAAGCTGGCAAAACGGTGCCGCCTTGGGTCATCAAGCGCTGTGACGAACTGGCGGCTCTCGATCGTGGATCGGAGGCGTTCCGCTACGGCGAGTACGGTACGCCAAAAGCCAAGGACGGCACGCCTCTCATCGACGAAATTCATGTCGATATCCTGCACCTGAAAGTGGCAATGGCGGCTTTGAACGCGGCGCTTGTCGAGCAGAATTGGATAATCCGCATGGCGAGAGGGGAGACGCCGTGACGCGCCTTTGGATCGTTCGCGCAGGCAAGCAGGGTGAGCGCGAGCTTGCCGCCATCTTGTCCGGCAGGCTGCTGCCGGGCTTTCTGGAAGTCGGCGACCTGTCGAACCTGAATGGTCGCGACGCCATCTTGGCGCATTTGCACGACGTCATGCCGGGAGAAGGCCTCAACCGGCTGAAGAACTTCTCCGCCCAGCTCAACCAGTTTGCACACACAATTGCCATCGGGGATCTTGTCGTCATGCCGCGTAAGCTGACGACCGGCGTTGCCATTGGCGAAGTGACCGGCCCCTATGCCTTCAATGTCGGAGACCCTTATCGCCATTCTCGGCCCGTGAAATGGCTGAACGAGTCCGTCCCGCGCGATTCCTTCAAGCAAGACCTGCGGCACTCTTTCGGCGCATTCATGACCATCTGCGAGATCACACGCAACAATGCGCTGGATCGAGTTCGATCCGTGCTGAAAATGGGAACAGACCCCGGTGCCCTTCTGGGTAAGCAGGGCACGAAGCCCGTCCCCGTCATCCATGATGAGGAGGACGCGGACGAAATCGCCACCGACATCGAGGACATTGCGAACCAGCAGATCATTTCGCTGATCAAGAGCGAGTTCGCCGGCCATGCATTGGCGAACCTCGTGGCGGAAATACTCCGCGTGGAGGGCTATACAACTAAGGTTTCTCCACCTGGACCTGATGGTGGCGTGGATATCCTCGCTGCTGGCGGCATGCTCGGCCTGGGCGAGGACCGCATCTGTGTTCAGGTGAAATCCAGCGATGGCGCAGCCAACCATGACGTAGTGTTGCGGCTGATCGGTTCTGTTTCCAATACGCAGGCGAGAACGGGGCTTCTTGTCAGCATCGGCGGGGTCAATAGCGTTGCCCAGAAGGAGTTGGACAACAATTTCTTCAAGCTCCGTCTCTGGCAGATGCCGGATCTCCTTCGCGCCCTGTTCCGAACCTACAATGACCTTTCCGACGAGACCCGTGTGAAGCTGCCCCTGAAACAGATTTGGGTTCCGGTCTCTGGGGGCGGCGAATGAACTACGAACAACCGCCGACATCCCACCCTTACGCCAAAGGCTTAGCCGAAGATAACGTTCACCGGGAAGAAGTACTGGAAGTCCATTTGTGCAAGGCGCTGGTCGAGCGGCAGGGCTATCGTCCTCGCTCTCCGGCGGACTATGACCGGGCATTCGCGCTCGACAAGGCGCTGGTGATTGAGTTCGTCAAGGCAACGCAGGCTGACGAATGGGCGAAGCTGGAAAGTCACTATGGACCGTCCGCCGAAGCCGAGTTCTTCAAGCAGCTTGAGCAGGGACTGAAGCAGCGCGGCACACTGGACGTACTGCGCAATGGGTTGAAGCTCGTTCCGAGCCTGAAATTTTTCCTTGTGGCCTTTAGGCCGGCATCAGGTGTCAATCCGGCACTGGTAAAGCTGTTCGAGGCCAACATACTCAGCGTTATTAATCAACTTCGCTACAGCGCCAAGAACGAGAACGCTATTGACGTTGCTCTGTTCGTCAACGGATTTCCTGTGACCACACTGGAATTGAAAAATACGTTGACTGGCCAAACCTTTCGGCATGCCGAGCGCCAATATCGCTACGACCGGGCACCGGCGAATGAGCCGCTACTGACCTTCAAGCGGGGTGCACTGGTTCACTTTGCTGTGGATCAGAACAATGTCTCCATGACCACTCGGCTTCAGAACGGCAAAACCACCTTTCTTCCTTTCAATCGGGGGCACAACGGAGGAGCAGAAAATCCCAACCTCGAAGGGGATTTCCGGGTTGCCTATCTGTGGGCTGATCAGCCGGAAGGCCGTGCAATCTTCTCACGCGACCTTCTCCTCGACATTATCGGGAGGTTTCTCCACCTAGACACGCGCGACGGCAAGGAGGCGCTAATCTTTCCGCGCTTTCACCAGATAGACGCGGTTCTGAAAATGCTCGCTCATGCGAGCGCTAACGGCAGTGGCAAGAACTACCTCATCCAGCATTCGGCGGGATCGGGGAAATCCAACACCATTGCATGGACGGCACATCGGCTGGTCACGCTACATGACGCTGCCGACGAGCCGATTTTCGATACAGCGATTGTCGTCACGGATCGCGTCATTCTCGACAGGCAACTTCAAGGCACGATCGCTCAGTTCGAGCAGACTCCCGGCGTGGTTCGCAAGATCGACGGCACATCGCGGCAGCTCAAAGCTGCCATTGAGGGCCAAGCGAAGGTCATCATTACGACCATTCAGAAGTTCTCCACGGAACACCTTCGTGTGATTTCCGGCCAAGGCTCACGGCGTTTCGCCGTCCTGATCGACGAAGCACATGGTTCGCAGTCGGGCAAGAGCGCTCAGGCGTTGAGTGACGCCCTCAGCCGCGAGGAGGAATCTAGAACCTCGGATGAGATTGAGGAGCTTATCGCAGAATATCAGCGTCAGCGCGGCCCTCAGCCTAACATCAGTTACTTCGCTTTCACTGCGACGCCTCGCAACGTCACCCTTGAGCGTTTCGGCACATTTGGCACGGATGGATTACCGCATCCCTTCCACCTCTACTCTATGCGACAGGCCATCGAGGAAGGCTTCATCCTCGACGTCCTGCAACACTACATGACTTACAAGGCCTATTATGCCTTGGAAAAAGCCATTGAGGATGACCCTCAGCTAGACACACGGCGGGCGCAACGAAAGGTCGCCCGGTTTGCCGCCCTACATCCGACGGCGCTCAGCCAGAAGGTTGAGGTCATCGTCGAGCATTTCAGGCGGCATGTCAGGCCGGAGTTGAATGGTCAGGCGAAAGCAATGATCGTCACATCCAGCCGGGAAAGCGCGCTCCGCTACTATTTCGCCCTGAAGGCGTATATCGAGGACAAAGGCTATCCGGACCTCAAGGCCCTCATCGCCTTTTCGGGCGAGCTTCATGTCGACGGCACCTCCTATTCGGAAGCGGAGCTGAACGAGTTCAGCGAGACCGAGCTCCCCGGGCGCTTCGACAGCCCGGACTATCAAGTCCTTATTGTAGCGGAAAAATACCAGACAGGGTTCGATCAGCCGAAGCTCTGCGGCATGTATATCGACAAGAAGTTGGCGGGACTTCAAGCGGTGCAGACTCTTTCCCGCCTGAACCGCACATACCCAGGCAAAGAGCGGACCTTCATTCTCGACTTCCAGAATACGATGGATGAGATCAAAGAGGCGTTCCGCCCCTTCTATGAGGTATCGAGCCTCGAAGCTGTCTCTGATAAGAACCAAATCTACCAGTTGGAGACACGCATTCGCACATTCGGCTATCTCGATAATGGCGAGATTGAGCGTTTTGCCTCGGTCTTTTTCAAGGGCCTGCTTGCGACAGAAGACCGCGTTACGCTGGAAGCGCTGGTACGCAACGCCATAGCGCGATTTGAGGCCGACGACGACGAAGGCCGACACGAGGAATTCCGGCAGCTTCTGAGAAGCTACAAGCGGTTTTACAGCTTTGTCGCTCAGATCGTTCAGCTTGGTGATACCAGCCTTGAAAAGCTATATGCCTACGCGGATTGGCTAGATCGGATGTTGCCAAACCGGGCGCAACCACCTGAAGTTGAAATCACGGACGAGATGCTGAGTCTGCGTGCTTTCCGCGTCCAGCAAAAAGAAGTGGGATCCGCTTCCCTTCAGGTAGGAGATGCGCAACCGCTCTCCACCATCACCGAGTTTGGCGCCAAACCCTACTCGGAAGATGAGGCAAAGGCCCTTTCCGAAATCGTCAAGTCGTTCAACGAGCGACATGGAACATAGTTCACGGAAGAGGATTTCATTCGGCTGGAACAGGTGAAGCGCAAAGCGCTTGACGACGAAATGACTGCGGTGCTCCGCAACAACCCCCCAGACGTATCGCGCCCGACGTTCGTCCGGCGCTTGCTGGAAGAGACCATCAAACAATATCAGCGTGATAGCAGCCTTCAGAACATCATCATGACGAATGCGGAAGACCGAGACCGCATTTTCAATCACCTATTCAGCCGTGCGCTACGCGAGGTCCGAGAGGAACAACGACCTTAGGGAATAAAAACCGCCCCCCTCAGCGATCGCCTCTTGGCTACTTCTGTGCTGCGTCCGTCCGGGCCTTCCGGTCGCGCCTCGGTGTCCGAACCTGGCCCAAAGCGCTCCCGGACTTTAGCCCAGAGATTGGCGGATTTCCCCGAGGTCTTCGCCAGACGATCATTTGGCTGTTATGAGGGACTTTCCTTGAAGCTAGGTGCCCCTTTATCCGACCAAAGAGCGAAGCCAGCGCCAAACCCGGACAAGCCAACTCGGCTGCTTTGCATACATAGCTTCATAGTATGCCGCGCGCCGCGCCTCCTCCGCGTGACGTCCCGCAAGGATTTGCTCCGGCGTCCATTTTCCACACCAGATGATCCTGCCGGCCTCGATGACGTAGTGAGATTGGCAGGCTTCCTGCCAATTTCCGATCGACGGCCACAAGCTCGGACCGTTTGGAGTATCGGTCACCTTCCATTCCGTCGGTCCAATCGGTGTGCGAACCTTTGCGCCGCAGCCGCATGCACAGAGATGCGCTGCCGTGCCGTATTTCTCTGAGATGTAGAGAATACCCGGCTCAAGCTGTTTGGGCATGAACTCGACGCGACGGGAGGCGATGGTTTCAATCTTCGTCAAGGTTCGACTCGGGAGTGGTTTTCAGATCGGCGATCTCGAAGAGAAGATGATATGTAGGGGCTTCTTCGAAGTAGAATCCCTTTATCTGCTTGTACTTGATAACCGCGAGAGCCGCATTGAGCGCATTCAGCTCGCCGATCTGGATATTGGTGCGATAAAGATCGTCGGCATGTCCAGACAGTTCGGAAAGCCCTTTTCCCTTTACTTTCTCCGCGTCGTTCTCGGAATAGTATGTGGTGCGCATCATGCCATTGAGCGCCCCGCCTTCCCGCCGCTTCAGGCCCATTCCAACGTCAATGAACGGGATCTTCTTGGTCATCAGAAGCTCGAAGACGCCCGCCCTCGATGTCCCCTTGTCGACGCACACGAAAGCGAAGGTCACCCCATCTAAATCGTCCACGGCGGAATCATCGACGAACTTCGCTCTTAGAGACAACCCATGTCGAAAGTTATCGTAGCGAGCCTGATAGACGTCAGCCTTTCTGCACTGAAACTCGCCCTCATCTAGTTTGCCGGGTGAACGGAAGGCGTTGTGAACGTGGAAATCATCGAGATCAAAGCCGCGGATTTCCCTAACTGGCGTCTTCACCAGGAAATCCAGGAGATAAGCTCCAGTGCCCCCAAGGCCAATTATCGCGACCACCTCGTTCCTGAACTTTGCTGACAAATCCCCAATCTCGGCACGACTGGTCAGAGTGTCGTGAATCTTGAACACGGAGTCCGAGGCAACGGCTCCCACTGTACGAAACGTATATGGGTTGCCGCCCCGCAGTTCGATGGCCGGCCCCGAAATGATACCGACATAGCTCTCGATCTTTGCGAAGAAATCCGGAAACCCAACCCCCTTTCCGTTGACCCACGGCTTATTGGAGAAGCTCCGCTGCACCTTGATATCGGCAGCCGCAGGACTCAACGCCAGTGATGTTGTCCCTCCGCCCAGATTGGCGATGGGCGTTCCGTCGATGTTGTATGGATGGGAGCCGGCGAAGAATATCTGGTGATCGTCCTGCCCGACGCAGTTCTGATCCTTGAAGACCAGCTTCGTGACGATGGCACCGATTTGCAGCTCCATCCTCTCATCGAGATAGGGAATGTCGCGAACGAGCAGATATTCGCTATCGTACCCGACCGCATATCCCTTCTCAACGAGACGACGAATGTCGTCGTTATGACTGACCAGTTGGTGAAACACTGAAGATCATCCCATTCTTGACCTTGACCGATGCTCCCTTGACGAGAACACCTTCGGGCCGTTCACCGACGCCGTTCTTGTACTTTACCGAGTAGGTGATCTCCGGATGCTGTGGGTAGTCGGGGACCTCTAGCGTGACCACCTCATCGTAACTGATGGTCTTCTTGGTCCAGACATGCGGCGTACCCTCGACGATGATCGTGACTTTCGGCTTGACTGGCCGGGTCTGGAACTTCTCAACGCCATCGTCCGAAAGGTGCACCTCGTCCTTGTCGCCGATGATCAGATCAGGTTCGTCCTCGCGCTCAAGCAGAAGCTCGAAGGCGTCGTCTTCCTTATCGACAAGGCGCTTGATGCTGCGACCATCGATGACCTTTCGCGGCCAGACCATGCTCAGACCATCAACGACGAAGCTGTAAACGGCGTCACCGCGGATGACGAAGAAGCGAACCGACTTCGCAAGGTCGGCCGGTTCATTTGGACGCAGAGTTTCCAATTCGAGAGTTTCAAGCTGCTGAAGCACGACGTAGTCAGTTACGGGATGGGCTCGCATCCGTTCGGCCAATTGCCCACCGGTGACTTCGCGCTCGTCGAAGGGGAAATCACGGAAGACAAAGCTTTCGTCGGCAATACGCGCGATGAACCTGTCCTGACCCAGTCGGCTGGCCGAGTTGTGCTCCGATGCATCGATGGCACTCATTTCGACTGCTCCTTACTCAGTGTTTGCGGTCGCGCGGCGGTGATGGGTCTCGACCGGACGCCACCGTGTCGGAATCCCGCCACTTTCCATCGCGTCCCTGAATGCGAACCTCGCCGCCGCCTAAGCTACGAACTGTGGACTTGGCCTGCTGTTCGGCTTGGCTTTGCAGATTGTGCACGCTTTCCGGCCGAGCCACCCCCGCACGCTTCACCGCCCAGTCCTCTCCATGCTTCACCACGAACCTGTCGTTTTTTGCCATGGTCATTTCCTTGGATTTCAGGGGTTGATACTTGCGACTCCGCCATGCGAAAATTGCCGTTAACGCCACGATGACTCGAAGTGGCGATATTGTCAAGTTAACCATGTCGGGAATGCCATGACCCCTGATCAACCAGCTGATATCTTTAAGGAACGTCTTAGGGCGGCTCGCGAGCTTCGCGGCCTTAGCCAGGCACAACTTGCCGCCAAGGCGAATTTGCCGCCGGCATCGGTATCTCATTTCGAATCGGGGCCGCGAAAGCCGTCGTTCGACAACCTGAAGGTTTTGGCATCCGCTCTCGACGTGACGACGGACTATTTACTGGGCCGTTCGGAGACTCCCGATGCGTCGGCCGAAACCGTTGGGCGTCTTCACCGCGACCTACATAAACTCACGTCGCAGGACTTGGAGCTGGCGAAGGACTTTGTAAACCTGCTGATCAGGAAGCGCGGTGCAACGGAGGATGACAAATGACGGGAAGGCCGAGGCTGGCGCGACGCAGCATGGTGGAGGCTGCAGCCAGCGCGTTACTTCATCAAATGAAGATCGAAACTCTACACGTTGACCCCGAAGCCATTGCCACCGACAAAGGCATAACCGTCATGGCGAAGCCGGATACCGCCGAGGGCGTGTCCGGCATGCTGCTCAAGGCCGGTGATGAATTTGGCATCCTCTATGCTACCCGCATTCCGAGCCGCGGCTTCCAAAGGTTCAGCATCGCACACGAGTTGGGGCATTATTGCATTGAAGGCCACCCGGAAGCCTTATTGATTGGCGGAGTGCACTGTTCACAGGCGGGCTTTGCGTCAGCCGACCCCTTCGAACAGGAAGCGGACTATTTCGCTGCTGCGCTGTTGATGCCAGAGCGCCCATTTAAAAAGGCGATCGACAATTACGCAGCCGGTCTCGCAGGTATTGAGGCGTTGGCTAAGGCTTGCGAGACCTCGCTCACCTCAACCGCCATTCGCTACGCGTCACTTACTCCCGATGGCGTCGCCGTGGTGCTGAGTAGCGGACAGTCCATCGACTGGTGTTTTATGTCTGATGGTTTGAAGCAGGCGAAGGGTTTGACCTGGCTTAGGAAAGGTACCCCGGTTCCTGGCGGCACCCTAACCGAGCGTTTCAATGCTCGCCCCGCCAATGTCCGAACCGGACAGCGGGACTCCGCCGACGGGCTCCTCAATGACTGGATGGATGGCGAGCGTAGGTACGCAATCACCGAAGAGATCGTTGGCCTTGGCCAGTACGCGAAGACGCTGACCGTCCTAACCTGCAAGGCACTCACCAACCGAGTCGAGGACGCCGAGGACGAGGATGACGACGAAGCGATGATAGAGAGCTGGACGCCTCGGTTCAGGCGATGACTCCCTTTAGCTGCTCCTGCCTCCATCCCGGTCGTCGAGACGCTCGCCGGAGCCGACGGAAGACTATGTCGACAGTGGCTTCATCGAGCAAATGGCGCCTAGAATGGCGGCCGACTCGTCGAGCTCGTACGGGCAAAAGTGACGGGGTGGAAGGCGCGCGGACCCCGCGTGCATTGGGCATGCTCCGTTCATTGAAGGTACGAGGAATAGGATGGCTTCCGAAGCGCAAGACACTGGACACGGTCGTTTTCTCGCCGATCTGCAGGCAGCTGTCGATGGGATCGTTATCGGCCAATGGGAAGACGATAAGGCCTGGGACTATCTAGTTGAAGCTAAGGACGACGGCTCCATCTCGATAAAGGCTACGGCAAATCAGACCATCTTTATGGACACCGTCTACCACTCCGTCGTCTTCGAGAAAAAGGACGGCCGCCTGATGCTCGAAGGCGATCCGGACGCGTCGATCAGAGCTGAGTTCGACGAGTTTCACGTCGTTGGCACATTTCAACAGATCGGCGCGGAGATCGAGCGAAACTACCGCACCATCCATGAGGCCTTTGCAACGGTCGCCGAAAGACACGGCATTCTGTTCTCGGAAGCGCTGCCGATCATTCGCAAAGGTGGGGTCCGCGTCGCGGAAGAGGCCATGTTGGCGAAGCTTTCTGACGCGGCTCTGATGGCTGAGATCGAGCGGCGTGGCTTGTTGTCCGCGTCGTTGAGTGCGGAGTCGTAACTTGTAATCCCACTCCCGCATTCCAGCTCAAGTAGGCGTGACAGGTTCTCGCCTGCATAAAAGAAAGGAAGCGGCCACGTGCCCGCCTCCTGCTCACCGGACAGCGACAAGGGAAGACCGAACAGCCGAAGGAGCAGACATGGTAACCCGGAAGCGCGGTGCGTTTGATGGCGCCCACGACATGCTGCTCTCGGCCGCGGAGCGCTTCTCTCGCGCAAATCGCCGTAGACTCGGTGCGCCCGGGCTGCGGACCTTTCTGAACATCGCCGAGCTTTGGGGATTAAGTGAGGAGGAGCGCCTGCTCATCCTCGGAATGCCGTCGCGTTCCACTTACCGCAAATGGACGAACGCGGTTCGAGAGTGTCGGGACATCATGCTGAACGTTGACACGCTCATGCGCATCTCGATCGTTCTCGGCATCCACCAATCCCTCGGCGTACTACAATCGGACGAACGGGAGGGCGTCGCGTGGCTGAGGACGCCCAACAAGGTTCCACTGTTCGGCGGTCGTCCGCCAATGGCATTGATCAACAGCGGAACGCAGGATGGCCTTATGTGCGTACGACGGTTTCTCGATGCGGCATGCGGTGGGCTTTATATGACGCCGAACGAGATCGATATGGCGTTCAGTGCCTATCAAGACGGGGACATCGCCCTCATATAAACGAGGCTACTTCTGCGTTCGTCCTTTGCGACGGGTAGGAGCCGATGGTTTGATCGGCGCGGTCCTTTCAGGGGCAAGCCTTGGGCGAAGATCGAGCCCCTTGACGTAAAGTCGAATTTCCCCCGCCGCACGGACGACAATCTTCTGGGCTTCGCTGTTCAGCCAGTCGATCAACGCTTTGAAAGCCAGACTCTGTCCGCTCTCGGGATGGCTCCAGGTCCGATCGGTCGCGAGCGTTATCAGTAAGCATCCGGCCCGGCACTCGTCGGCTGCCATATACTTCCTTACCAGTTGGTTTGTCAGCGCATCGCGTAGGTCGGCTGCGGATCTCGGCTTTTCGCCAATCTTCAGCTCCACGACGCCTTGATGACCGGACATAGCTCTCAGACGGATGTCGGTTTCCTTCTCATCCGCTGTGGCGGCCTCTTGGTCGACCGTGTAACAATTATTGGCATGATTGAGCAACTCCCGGGCAATCTCCCGGCGCATGATGCGCTCCTCGTCGATCTTCGCCCAGCTTTCGCGAGGCGAGACGTCTTCCAGCAACAACTCGTCGAGATCGTCCAGCCGATCGCGCATAAGAGCGAACATGGCTTCGCGGCTGGTAGGGCGCGCTTCGTTGAAACGGTTGAGGTTGGCTATGTCCGTATCGCTCAGTACGGCGTTGTCCACCTCCTCCGCCGCCTTCTCCAGTGCAACGACTAAGGCCCGATCGCGAAAGTCGCCGAACAGAGGATCATTGGCCATTTCGAGTTTGGCAGCCCATCCGGCCGGCCCCTTGGTTTGAAGCAAGGCGGATAGAATGGTTCCCCTCCCGCGCTCGGCATGATCCCTTCGGCCGGGGGAATAGGATCCCTCGTGACGCACGTCATCCATTGGCCGAACGTGGATGTAAGCGCGCCGAGTCAATCGGAGCAGCAAGCCCGGAGTAAACCCCGGTTGAGAAAGATCGATCAGCGTTCCGCGGCGCCGCTCGCCGAAGAGTTGGCCGAACCAATCCAGAGCGGTTGAATCGGGGGAGACGGGGATCCGCGCCAGGATTCGTTCGAGGGCTGCAACTCCGGCTGCGGGCTCAAGCCGAAGAAGAACCGCCAGCCAAACGCTCTCAAACCGCCGCCCGAGGCGTCTTAGTCGGCGCTTGGCGAGTGAGACGATGTGCTCCCTTGTCTCGGTGTCACCATGCTGGAGAAGTACCTCGATAACCTGCTGCAGCCGCTCGCTCGCCGCTTCAAGGCTTTCGCCTCTGCGAAGCCGATCGCCAAAATCGTCAAGCCACCTTCGCAATCTCGGAATAAACAACGCGGCTACAGCCGATGTCGTGTGCGTAAGGTTCTGCAAGATCGGCGAGAACCACTGTGACGAACGTGCCGATTGCTTAAGTTCAAAGGTGAGAAGAGCCCCGATCGTTCGGTCCAGAACGCCAGGGTGCGCCGAAGCGAACGTTTCGAACCATGTCGGGAAAGCGTTCAACTCAATGGGAGCGTATCGAGCGGCAGTCTCGGCTTCCTCATCGGTCAGCTTCAGAGCCCAGCCCGGATCCTCGGACTCGGCGGCTAGAGCGGTAAGTCCCAATTGCCATCGGACGTAGGTCGTTGTCCGCCTCTTCGGCTTTCGCTCCATCGCAAGCGTCGGCCGGTCCGCGCGCCAAATAGGACCCAAGGCCGCTCGGAGAAGTTCGGCGACCTCTCTGCCGAAATTGCTCTCGATGAAGCGTCTGTTCCATCCTGAGGCCCGACTGTTAGCGCCGGCGCGCTCCATCGCCGTCCAAAGGTTCCAAACAGTACTGTAGGAGCTTTCATCGGTGAATGCGCTGCTCGGGTCGCTGGAGACCCTTTTCCAAAACGCGATCCAACTTTCACGTGCCCGAGCCTCCTTTTCCTTCTGCTCGTCTACGCGGCGTTGATGCTCGCGTTGCCATTCCTCTTGCCGCGGGTCCACCGGCCTTGGCTTGAGCCAGTCGTCGATCGTCGCGACCAACAACGGCTGATCATTCACTCTGACTCTCAGTGCGGCCGCATAATCCTGCCATGATACCCCGTCGGGCCGCAGGCAGCGTCCCGCAATCTCCAGCAGAAATGCTCGGTCGTCAAACGAGCGTCCACGATCACCGATGCCCGCCAGAATCCACGGAAGGTCTTTTTCCGAGGTCGGCATTAGTGTTTCGTTTCGCCCTAATTCCCAGAGCCGCTCGAACGGTCTTGGCTCCGAATGGAGGGATTGGAGAAACTCGTCCTCGGCCCAGAACGCCGCCTCGCGCTCGGCGCTTGAGAAATCTTCGCGCGCCTCTAGCAGCCTCTGTATGGGCTCGCCACACATTCCGTTATCGTTGCCGAAGCGAAAAGCCAGGGCGGCGGAGCGCAACGTGTCTCTGGTCCGTTGTCCATTTTCGAGCAGTTTGAGACAGACCTGCGCGAGAGACGGTGCCAGGTAAGCCCTTGCCGTCGCGAAGTGGGGCCATGCCGCCGTCCAGGACGCCCCCTCGACGAGACACTCGGTCAGACACGCCCGCAAGGGCTCAAGCAAGGTATCCGGAAACGATGGGGATGCGATGATCCGCGGAAGATACCAGGTGAGGTCGTCTATGAGGATTCGATCCTCGCCGACGCGCTTCAACAGTAATGAGAGCTGCTCCACGCTCATGTGTTTTGGAAAAACGCGCGGAATCATCCGGCGAACGACCTGATCCGTCCAGACCTCCGGTCGTGTCTGCATCAGCCGCATTACTTCGCTGAGCGAGGGCGAATTCAGCGCCACGAGCGCATCGATGGCGGCAAGCCTCTCTCCGAGAGGGGTATCATCAGCAATTGCCAAGTCATGCACTATGCTTTCGCAATCGAGCAGCCGCCCCGCTTCGATCAGCGTGAGCAACAGATCGCGAACCTCGCTGTTCTGGATTCCACTGTTCCAGATTCTGGTCACATCCGGTGCCAGTTCCGGCGAGACAAAGCGATGAGCCTGAATGAAGGGAACCCTTAGTCCTCTCCATCCACCCACTCCGTAGCGGGCCACGAAGGCATTCAGGGCCTGTCGTCGCTGCTCCAGATCGAGTGCCTGGGGGTCGGCGAGATTCAGCAGCGCCTCCGGCTCGCGTCGTAGCACCTCGTCAAAAAAGCCACGGCGCCTTCCCGCCATCCAGGCCGCGACGGGGCGCATTGACGGGCGCACGATATCGGAGCCTTGGGTGGTCTCCGCAAAAAGCAGACGCTTCGCCGCCTTGATCGACATCCCTCTAGAAAGCATCGCTTCGATTTGCTCGGCCGCCAAGTATTCCAAAACGGAACGGTGGTGGAAACGAACGCGACCGTAACTGGCGACGCCGAACAATGCACGCTCCAGCAAGGTGGCGCGTTCCTCTAGGGTCCAGTCGTAAAGAACTCTCGCCGGATCGAGGGCGGGTTCGCTCGGTCCACCCAGGTCCGCCTCTGCGCTATGGCGGATCGTCAGCTTTCTGGCCAATAGCGCAGCCAGCGCCAACCGTCGAGCGCCTTCGAGTGCGCGATCCCCGGACAGCGGGGCTTTCTCTTGGCGTCGGGGGAGCAGCTTTACCCTAATGTTCTCGGCTACCTGCTCCCCGTGAGATCGGATTCGTCGTGCACTGTTCCAGTCCGCGCAGAGTTCGATCAGATCCTGCGGCCGTCTTGCGAAGTCTTCGGCGTTCCGCTGTCGGATATCCAAGAGGAGGCTGTCGACATCGGAGACGCGCTGGGTAATGGCCATTTGACGAATTTGCTCGTCATTCAGGGGTAGAAGGCCCACGCTTCGCCAGGCCGGCGGAGCCGTCTCGTCTGTCTTCTTAGCGCTTCGCCCAAGCGAAATATCGGCTAGTTGCTCGGCGCTGAGGGGGGCATCATTACTTTCCGGAACCGGCAACAAAAGCCTAGTCACCTGTTGATCGAAGGGAACCGGTCGCGTCGTAATGACAACTCTAGCTCGACCGAGCTGCCCTCCGAGAGCTCGATTGAGTTGGAGCAAGGCGGCCTTGAAGGAACCTGAGGTGAAGTTCAGCTCATCAATGGAATCGAGAAAGAAGGTCGCTACATCCGACTGCGCCGTGAGCCAGGCATCAAACCGTGCCTCCTCATCCGGGCTGAGAAGTTTGCGCGGTTCGGTGGTGGCCAGTGTGGCTAGCTCGAAGAAGAATGCAGGTTCACCAGCTTCCCAAAGCAAGCGTTGCTGTTGCTGGCATTCATGAGTCTTTCCGGTACCAGCCTCGGCAACGATGAGAATTCGCTGGGATTGTAGAAGCTCGTTCCACCCAATTCCGGCAGCCATGCCCAAGGAAAGGAGCGAACTTACCCGTTCGAGGTCGACAACCTCCTCATCACTAAGATCGCGAAAGATCCTTTGAATTCTGTCCGCTTCCGGTTCTCTCTCGACGGCGTCCATGATGCTGACACTTCATGTAATCGGGCGCAATGCCGCTCCCGATGCTATCAGCAAGCCCTACGCCTTGGACACGCTCATTAACAACTTTCCTGCGAGAAATCACCGTTCCTCATGAAAGCACGAACTTCGTATTCATATCGATCTTTCTCCCAAGCCGATAATATCTCGACCGCGTTCGCGCCCAACTCCCGCGCTCCGAAATCACGCACAGATCACTCGTAGCGATGTATCGGTCGGTACCAGAAAGGATTGGATGGCCAGTAGAGCTCCCGACGAGGCACAAAGCCGTTGTAAAAGACCTGGACCACCGATCCAATATCGGCGCGGCCTGAAGTGAAACCTCATCCGGCACGCCATAGATCCGAATGTGTCGTAGGTCGACCAGAAGTCGCTCCAGGCGACTGATCTCCCTATCCAGAACCTCATCGTTTCCAAATGAGTCGGCATTATCAATGTCGATCACCGAACACCTCCCGGTTGGTGTTTTCCTCAATGATTGAGAGAACGGTTGCTTGCGTCACCTCGCCCTTGGCGATCAGGACTTCCGACATACGGACAAGAGCATCCTTTCCATCCCGGACGATTGCCCGGGCGCGCTCCATTGCGACTCCTAGGATATCATCCAGGCTTCGCCTGAGGCCGCTATCGATAATCCGAAAGGTCTTCGGGTCGTTGACGACACGAGCGAGCGAGCCTTGCATGCCGAACATGCCCGACATGGAAAGCGCGATAGAGGTGGCGTGGCCTAGGTCCGAAGTTTCCGAGCAACCGGATCCTTCGGTCCACTCCCCATAAATCATCTCTTCGGCCGCCATTCCGGCAAGCATGACAACGATCTCCGCTTCGAGATCCGACCGAGATCGTAGGTCGTAGGCGGCCATTTCAATCATGGTTCTGCCGGCCGCTGTCTGAATCGTATGCTCTTCGATTTCGCGAATGATCCTGATGCGATCCAAGCGTCCGTGGTTGAGAACGACGGCGGCGAGAGCATGGCCGCACTCATGAATCGCCGTTCGTCGGATATTCGAATCCGATAATGGAAGCGTTCGTGGCAACGTACGTAGATAATCATCGATGCATTGTGCTCGCGCATCTCGACGCGCAAAGCGTTTCGCCGCGCGAACCAAGGCTTCGAGCTCCGCGCCTGTCCTTTCCTCTGTTCTCTCTGCTACCCGTGCGAGTTCGGTCTCGGAAATCGTCGCACCGTGAACCCGTAGAATCTCGATCCGAGCGGCGTGGTCAGGCTTTTGTATCTCGACCCACGCTTCTAGCCGACCGGGGCGAATGAGGGCCGGATCAAGCACCTCGCGCGGATGGAAGTTGGACGTCCCGATGACGACAACACCTTCGCGGGTCTCTGCGCCATCGAGCAGTTCCAGTAGAGCCGCGACCACTTTGTTGTCGTAGTCACGATGCTGGGAATCGAATTTTGCTCGATCGCCGACGACATCGATCTCGTCAATTAGTAGGATCGACGGGGCTTGCCGCACGGCGCTGGCAAAAGCGCCACGCATCGACTTAAGCATGTCGCCAAGATGCCCCGAGCTTTGCCATTTCGCAATGCTCCCGGCGATCAATGGGATCTTCGCCGAGCCCGCCATCGCTTTTGCAAAGGTGGATTTGCCAGTACCCGGCGGACCGTAAAGGATGATACCACGGTCCACATCGGCCCAGTTTATTTTCCCGGCCTTCCAGTCCTCCAGATCTTGAATAACCTCTTTTGCCCACACCGTGACGGCGCCCATACCGGGGAGTTCGTCAAGCGTGAGCGTTTCCTTGCCCCGTGTCGCGCTCTTTTTGCCGTGGGATTCCGTTACGAGTCGTATGGCCTTTGCCACTTGCGCTCGCTTTCGCCCCATCTGGAAAATGTGGTCATACGCCGGAAGATTGGACGTGATGATGCCCGAGATCTCGGTCGATTCAAGCTCAAACCCGATGGTCAGTCTTGCGGCGGCCTGCATATCACGGGCCGTGATGGGCCGAATGGAGATTACCTCCTCGGCGTACGACGCAAAGGAAGCCGGGACGTCTGAGACATCGGAAGCAAAACCTGCGCACCATCTCTCATCGGTCGATAGCCCTTTGACACCCGCCTTGTCTGCCGGAAACACGAATGCCTTCCCGGAGACGCTCCTAGGATCGCCTAGCTTCCACGCGAGCTTTCTGCACAGAGCATCCCAGGCAACCTCGTAGAGAGCCGGATCGGTTCCTGAAGGCGCGACACAAACCACTGTCACCGGTCCCGACTCCATCCGTTTCATCAGATGCCGGATCGACGAGATCAGGGATGCCCAGACGCACACGCTTGAGAATTGATGCCGCCCCACCGTCTCCAACGCGGAGATGGGACGACGCTTTTCTTCTTTCGTCGATTTCCAACGAGGCATTGCGACTCCAAATCCGTTCGCATCAATGCGCGAATCACTGATCGGCATGTCGGAATATGCCCTTCCCAACGAACTCGTCAACGCCGAATGAATCCATTCGGCATCTTTTATGAGTCCGTATGGATTCATTCTTGTCTTCTGGATGCGCTCGTTTGACGCGTTCAATCGGCTGGCTCAGAACTGGCGAGTTCGTCAGCTGCCACGCAGAGCCATGAGTGATCTGAACTTGATGATAAGGGCCGGTCGCCGAGCCCTAGGTATGTCGCAGCGTGAGCTAGCCGACGCGGCGGGCGTCAGCCGTGCGACCATTTTTCGAATGGAACAGGGCAAATCGACATCAACGAAAACGGTCGAAAAGCTCAGACTGTGTCTCGCCACCCTAGGGGTAGAAGTCGCAACCGAGGTCGACGACTATCTGGGCCGTATCAGATTCCGAGTGTCAGCAAGAGAACGGCTGGCAGAGCCGGGACGCTCTAGTGACGAAAATGTAGATAATTGACCTCCTGGAGAATTTCGGCCCAAAGTGCCCCAGAAGGTCGGGATCCAGGTTCTCGGATGCTTCCTAGCTTTAGCAACAATAAACAACTCGTCAGCCTAGTCCTGCTCGGGTCTCGCCCATGCGGGCATACATGCTCAGTCGCCCCCGTCCAGGTCCTCAATAAAATCATTGACGTCCAAAGAGCGCCGCGGCCTCGAAAATTCGAGGAGCTCATCCATGGACACTTCTTCCTTCTTAAGCGTGAACTTTCCCGGCCGCACAGAAATCTCTGAGAACGTCACCGGGCGCCGACGATCCGAAAGAACGCGAACGACAGCATACTTCACGGCTGCGGAGCAGCGCATTCCGAACACGACTTCCTCCAGTTCCAAACCGGAGTCCTGGAGGCCGCGCGGACCTATCAGTCGCCACTCCTTCTCGTAGTGCCAAGCTGCTGCCTTACGGGTAAGAACAGCCTCGTCCACCTTGCGACGAGCTTTCTCATCCCCATCGAGCATCGCGGCTACTTCGGAAGCCGCGACCAACCTGTCTCCGCCGTACTTAACCCGGTAAAGGTCCCCCTCGGCTTGCTCGGGCACCGAGTACCCTATGCAAACTCCCATGTGTTGATCGCCATAATGGCTCCACATCAATGGACAATTCGGCCGCTCGGCGAGAGAGAATATACCCTTCTCATACCGACGCATGAGCTCAGTCTCGACATATTGGCTGAAAAGAAACTTGGCGGGATCTTCCACCTCGTAAGTGGGGTCCGTCGCGCTGTATCGAACCTCTGCAATCGACCGTTCAGCACGCTTCCGACTGTATTCAGCAATGTGACTAACGGTCTTTGGGCCGCGGTACTTTATCGCCTTGGCGGCAGCACTCATCTCATCATGGGTACGTCGCTCCACCAGCCGGAAAAGGATATCTGCCAGCGCATCCGCATCGATGTCGGGATCGAGCGACGGCTTCGTGTCGAGAGGATCGTTGAAGGTGCCGGGATCCGCAAAGAACAGCTGATCCTCGACCAGCGAGTCGAGCATGCGGGTGCTGAAAGCTCTGTATTTATAGAGTCGCGCGGGAACTTTTCCGACTTTCTCCACGCCGTCCTCGAAGCTCTGTATTTGGGAACGAGCGGTTCCTGCTGAGCCGCGCACATCTGTGTTCTTCAAGAAAATATCCGTGTTGCCGTGGGCGTAAAATGTACGGTTAACACCTAATAATTGTATCAACGCAATTAAGCAATCAAAAATTCGCCTTCAACAAGTATATACCGATCTCAGAGAAAGCAAATCCAATATACATCGTCCACACGAGCCGACGCCCACTACTCATACATTGGTCTTCCATTTTTCCCGACAAGCGTCCACCCTTTACTTCGTACATTTATGAACTCAGAAGGCTGGCGAAACAATGCAATTCTAATGAGTTCGTTCGGATTAGTGGCGGAAACTTCTACGCCTCTAGATTCTAATATCTCTTTAATTTTACGAGGTGGCAACGGGCAGCCGGCCTCCTTCAGTATAACCCTTGCGTTGAGCCTTATAAGTTCGGATATGCTTATGTATTCTGAAGCTTCTTCACTCGCATGTTGCGGCTTATTGGCTGCAGGCATCGACGGATCAGCGGTACGCGTACCGTTCTCGCCTTTCATCGCCTCAAGTTCAGCGCTAAAAAGCTTTACTCTCTTCTTGGTTTTTTCTAGCTCGGCGACTAATTCCGCCTCATAAGCAGTTGCTCTTTGCCGGAACGCGACCAGCTCGGCCTCTACTGTTCGCGCCTTTGATCGCAGCTCTGCGATGACTCTTTCCAGCATGGGTTCCGGCTGTGGCATTGTTCGTCCGAAGTACGATTGTTCTTGTACGGATCACCGGCGCGATATAGTCTGCAGGCTACGTGAACGATTCGATCGTTAAGTGTGGGTGGATGCGTTGGCGCGCATCCACCCACCGACACACCATCCCCGGGCCGGGTCTGGAGGTCGTATGCATCCCTTCTAGCATTCCTTGTTGATTCCCACCAGAGACCTGTTCGCATCAACGGGTGCGCTTCCGCTCGCGAGGCCAAAGGCCCGCTCGGCAGATCGCAGGGAATAACGGGTTGTAATCTCCTGACATTCCCGTCTGGTGTGGGTCAGACGACGTACTGACGCGTCATCCCCAATTTGGGGCGCGCGCCCGTGAATCCCACGTTGGCCTTCAAGCGGTGTCCGGGGCTTTCCGATCGGACTGTCCGCAGCGTGTTGGCACTGCCGTACGGTGCAGAACCGACATGCGAAGATCCAGAACACCGTTCACCCCAGCGCAACTTTTCGGTCGCCGATATGCAGAAGTCGATCTCGTTCAGGACCGCGGAACGCGGACTCTTCCATGTTGTTGTGCGACAGACTGTTCACGACGCGAGTGCTACAGCGCATTGGCCCGTGCTGTATCTCGCACTTCCGACTGACGCGAACACGAAGCGGGTCGTTCGTTATGCCCCCTTGCTGGATTTTTTCGATGATTATTCGTCGATGTCCTATGCATGGATGAAAAACACTGCACGCTCGGTGGGCCTGTTCGTGGATTTTGCGCTGGCGTCGCACCGAGGCGGGCAATCGATTCCTAAACCGCATGGCAGTTGGACCGAACGCCAGCTCTTCAGAAGCTTCGTTCGATGTCTTTTGCACGGCACCATACAGGTGGATGAGGACGGACGGGCTTTCGATCAAACCGGACTCCACTGGACGGGACTGGGAAGACGGCAGGCTAACGTGCTTCTCTCCGCCCTAACGCGGCACTTCATGTGGCTGAGATCCGATGACAAGGCCAACGTCTGGGTGGAGGCGATTACAACCCATAAGGTAGCGAATGACCCCATCGTTTCCCTGCGATTGGCGCTTGAGCTTGTAAGACGTCGGGAGACTTCACTGCTTGGTCACGTTAAAACGACCCGGCGCGCGCCCTCTCATGCCTTCCCGCATATTTTAAAGCCTTCACCGGCCCGCACTGGCAAAGTTCCAACTTTCCCGGCACGTTATCTTGGCCGGTTTTTATATGGGGGATTTACAAACGATAGCGGGCGCTGCGACGACACCGCTTGCCTGCTTGCTCATCTCATTTTCGCCTTGGGCCTAAGGAAAAGCGAGCCTCTTCACTTATTCCTTTCAGACGTGCAGTTCATTCGAAACACTCCGTGGATCTTTCTGCATCATCCCGAATACGGACAAATTCGAGATGCCCAGGGAAGCGCAATCTCTCGTGGTGTTTATCTCCAGAGACTCGGATGGACCGCGAGAACGCTGGCGGCTGGACCATTCGCGGCCGGATGGAAAGGCGTGGCGGACGATGACGTGGGCACTCCGGGATATTGGCTGCCTATCGATCCTCTGATTGCCCGCACCGCTGCTCTACTGAGACGTTACATTTTTGAAACTCGCCCGCGATTGATTGCTACGCGTCCAAAAACGGCACTCGACCATCCGTTCCTTTTGGTCGGGCGTGGCTCAAAAGATACGCTTGCCGGTGATCCCTACACGATGTCCGCCTTCGATGAAGCCTGGCGTGCCGCAATCGTCAGGACTGGGCGGCGCTTCGATGATTCTGATCTGGCAATGCCGCGAAAGGCATTTGGCACGACACCTCACGGTGCAAGACATTTCTACGGAAGATTTCTTTTTACTGCAGGTGTGGATGGCGAGGTAATCCGACAGTGCATGCACCATCGCAGCCTTGAGGCTCATAAGGTCTACACGCGACTAACCCCTGATGAAATCGACACTTTGCTTGAAGCCGCAAGCTCGGGCACATCACCGCCCGATCCGTATCGCCGTCTGCGAGAGACGTTTCTCCAGCAGCTGTAACGTCACAGGGCCATTGCTTAACCGGTTATCTCCCCCCTCCTCCATATAGGAAATTGCCGATGCCCAGCTTTTATACTGGCAGGAATGGCGACGAGCTTTTCGTTAATTGTTCACGCCAAGAAAGATATGCGGATGGCGAGATCGCTCCATCCGCCCAAACCAAGTGGGCGGTTGATCTCATTAAGTCAGTCGGCCCGACACGGCACCTTACCGACGAGCACTTTGAAGCAGTCGACGTGCTGTACGAGGAGGGTGTTTGCCTTTCGCCGTACACGATTTTCAAAACTCCGCTGCATAAGGACCTCTGCCGGCGGTTCAATGGCATGTCCGATCTGGGCCAAGAGCTCCGGGAGGCACTCGCCGAAGCGGGCGCGTTAAAGTTCATGGACACTCTCACCAAGCAAGACCAGGCACAGGTCAGGATCGAACGCATTCTGGCCGTCTTCACCATGGCAACGTCCGGCCTTTGGAGCGTTGCCAATGCGTCCTTGGATTTCATTCATGGTGTGGTGGACATCTTCAGAACGCCCGACGGTGCGGACTGGAACAGGGAGTTAATCGGCACGAGCGAACTTACTTCCCAATGCCTCGCTCAGGTCATTGTCGGTCTGGCGTCAATCTTCGACGACAAGACCCTGACCGCAAAAAGCCGAAAGTATCGCACTAAGTCCGAGGGCAAAAACCCAAGCTGGTTGGCGTTCACATACTCCAAGGAGCTGCCCGACCCTGAGTTTTGCGAATTCCATAAAACGTTCAGCCGCTACTCGAAGCTGAAACCGCGGCAAGCTCACTCAACGATCATAGAGATGGCAACCTGGCTGAAGGAGGCGGCACCAGGAAAAACCTTGCGTCAGGCAGTGTCCACCAAGATCCAAGGATTAACCTTCTCAGAATTCCTGATTTCTCGAAACCACGGTCAAGTTGGTCGGGGTTTGGCCGGGTCACTTGGTGCGGCGCGCACGATCTCGCAGGCGATCATTGATTGGTACACTGACAATGACGAAGACGGGCCAATGGTCGAGCTGGTCTCCGCTAAAGAGCACCAGACGCTCGTCAACTCGCTTGCCAAACTGCCGAAACCTAGGAGTTCGCGGTCCCGTCCTCTGCCGGAGAAATTTATACCTCTGATGAAGGAGATCCTGGAAGGTGGCCCTGGCACCTGGGTGCAAACTGCCTCCAATTTCCGGGTGCAGCTGAAGATCAAGGGGAGGAAGGTTCACCGATATTGCCCGGTGATTCCTACGCTTCTGATGGCGATGCTCGAAGTACCTCTCCGTATGGGGCAACTCAGGCGCCTGGACTCGGGAGAAGGCGACGTCCGCCAGTTCAATGGGCAAACACTACTCTGGGAAGATAACACTGGGCCACATTCCGGATACTGGGCCGATCGAGAGGGGAAACCTCACAGGGGGTTTCCGTCGAGAGGGTATGCCCGCGAAATCGTGGGCGAGTCGAGAACAATTACGGGGCTTTTCGTAAACTCCAACAAAACCGGGCAGCCCTATGAAATGCCGTGGTACCTTCCAAAGCTTTTGAAATTGCTGTGGGAGCTACGAGAATGGCAGGAGGCTCACAACCCGATCTCCGGGCCGGTTGGTCCTGGTGTCTATCTCGACAACGCCCTCGACTATTCGGACACTACTCGAACCGCGATGCCGGAAATATTCCCCATCGCCCGTCTTTTCCCAACGGAGAACCGCCCCCTGGAGGGGCGGACAGTGACTTCGTCTGAGATTAATCACGCCTGGTGCGCACTTCTCGGCGAGATCCAGCTTCGCTGGAACAACCAGCATCCGGGAAACACGGTCCAACTCGTAGAGATCCACCCGACCAATAAACAGCCGTATCGACCAGCGTATAACCTTCATGGTTTTCGCGTGCGCGGATTAACGAATCTCCATCGCGGAGGAATGCCCATTGAGCTCCTGTCAAAGCTCGTCGCTGGCCATGCCACGCTTTCAATGACACTCTATTATGTGGACCGAGACCCGATCGAGGTCGCTGATATAATTGCTGAGGCAGTCTCGAAGTCCGCGGAAAAGCAGAGGCGGTTTATTGACGACTTACGCCGCATGGAAGTCGAGGAGGCCCGACAGCGGACCGTCTCCATCTCTGAAACCGCCATTGATGAAGCAATAGCGTCAAACGCTCAGGTACAGTTTTGCAATGTCTCCATCGGCATATGTCCTTACGACGGCACGCGATGCGCGGACGGGGGTGAATTACGCCCTGCCGAAGATAGGGCTGGCCGCAAGAGAAGCATCTACGGCCCGGTTGAACCCCATTCCTGCATCCTCTGCCGGCACTTCGTGAGCGGCCCGCCTTGGCTCAATGAACTCACGCAATATGGCACAAAGCTCTGTGAGCAAAGGCAGTATTTGGCGCGGGAAGAGACGAGAATAAACGAAACGGTCTCTCTCTACGAACAACATGTGACGGCGGGCAGACTCGACAAATCCGCCTTTGAGAATAAATTCGATCAGCTTCAAAAGGAAATGTTCCACATTAAGAACAAACAAGAAATTGTCGAGAATTCAATATTCAACGTGGAGCAGCTATGCAACGCTAGCATAAAATTACTGGACTCCCCCCAAGACTCTTCCTCTGACATTCAGCTCATAGCGAATGAACGCTCAGCAATACTGCTCTATGAGGAAATATCTGAATTTGAGCAGGCAGCCCGTATCACCATGGCCGGGCGAGTACACCAGATTTTGTCAGATCAACGCGTCGAGGACAAGAGAGATCGCTATCTGAATATTATGCTTCAATACTCCGGGATAGCGCCGCCGCAGCTAATGGCGAACATAACTCCCGAGCATTGCAGGAAAGCTATGGACCAGTATGCCTTGTTCGTTCTTGAACGCGTTCGCTCTACTGAAATGAAAGCGCTAACCGAAGGCAAACTCAGATTCCAGGATATCGGTCTTGAGGACGAGGTGCGCAGTTTACTGGACGTTTCAATCTCTGGCCCGATTTATCTACCTGAGTCGTTGGACTCGGGATCAGTCATGAGAATTGCAGGGAGTCTAGAATGACTTCGCGCATAGGTGCCATCATTCAGAGCGCCGAGCTTCGCTCTGCCACATGGATCGAGGGTCTTCCGGATGGAAGTAGGAGAGATGGAGCAACTGCAATAAATGCCATATGCTCCGCTTTAGTGAAGCGAAAAACACCAATTCGCCCAACCGCAGAGGTCGTCTCAGAAGAGGGGCTGAAATCAGATCCGAAGTTTCCTAAAACCCAAACCATCTATAATTCGCACAGAGAATTACTCCGGATATGGAGCGAATCGTATCGCCGTATAATGAATGTCAATATTGATGCACCGCTTCGCTCGGACAAGGTGGCTGAAATCGATACAGGGCTTATGGACGTCGCGACAGGCAACCTGGTCGAGCACCTCAAAGCTATAATCTCCGAGCTGACGAACCGGTGTAATGTGCTCAAGAGAATTATCGACGAGGCTGTACCCGTCGGCGGTGCGCTCACTCAGACGGCAGACGAGACCGAGTCGACGATTCTCGGTCTGAAGGAATGGCTGGACCGGATGCCAAACGGTTTTTTTGTCCTAGACGAGCTAGGCCTTCGAACAACGCGCAAAACGCCGGTCGGGGCTATAATTATGGCCAAGGACCAGTATGATCGGCTTAAACGGCTCACCGACGAGGCGCTACGCTCTTTTCGAGCCAACGAATCAGCATCGTAATCAAGCGTTAAACGAGGGTCGCTCGCCCCATTCTTAGTCCTTGAACTGCCGACCACAAATCCGTTGTTCGTCACTATGGGATTCCGCCCAACCAGTCGGCGAACCGTTCTCTGCCTCGATTACGGCAGCTCCGAACTCAAATGGTTTGATCTCGGACGCAACGCGGCGGGTACGCTGCATGCGTCGAATCGAGTCTGAGCGGACGAAGCTGGATCACCACATCAACCTTTAGGAGTCTCATCCGAGCGCCTAAGATTGATCGCCATTTGCTACTGTGATCGTCTCGGAGCAAGCTGCCGTTTCTGGCAGACCCCATTTCTATTTGAGTGGCGTCCACGAGAGGATTCGAACCTCCGACCCCAGGATTCATACCACCTCGGCTTTCGCCGCCGCCTTCCGGCGTTCGTGGTCTGGACTGTCCCTTTACCCTAGGCCTTGCGACCCTTAGGTACTGCCCGTCCAGTCTCTACACCTTCCTCGAATTCGCATCCGAGGCTTGGCTCGGGATTGGCATACCGGAATCGTTCCGGCGCAGCGTTCCCCGACTTTGAGCAGATTGACATACAACCTTTCGGTATGTAGCCCCCAATTTGCAGTCATGCAACTTACGATTGAGGAATCCTGTGCTCTATCCAACTGAGCTACGTGGACTTACTCCATTTTTCCACCGCCTCATAGCTCAGGAGACAGCGCATTTCAACGCGGTTCGGTAAACTTACCGGTTATCAGAAGATCGGATTTCCGCCCGCTTCTAGTGATTCGGTAAATCTCCTACCCTTAAAATCGCTCTATCCTGCTGAGCTACCGGGACGCGGTGCGGCCGGACCAAGCGTCCGGCCGCTTTGGCTCATCTAGCAAATCAACGGCGGCTTTGACAGCCCCTTTTCGAAACCCGCATGCCATGATGGGAAGGCAGCCTTGTCATCGAGTGGGATAGGCGTGTAGCGCGACATTCGCTAGAGTCGGATGCTTCTGAGACCCTTTCATGCTCCGATCGGTCGTCGCGCTCTGCCTTTTCTTGTTCTTGCTGGCGGCCTCGCCGGCCGAGGCCGAGGAAACATGCGCTGACGGGACGTTCACGCCGACCCATCGCGTCGCAGCCGCTCTCCCGCCTCGGGCGGCCACCATCCGTCCCGTGCTGACGTTGACCCCGCTGCAGGCGGCCAGCCCCAAGCTCGTTGTCGTTCTGGACGGCGTGGTTCTTCCGGTCAGGGCGGGCGCTTTGGCCCGGGCCACTCAGACCGGAATCCTCTCTGACCTTCATGGCGTACCCACCGCGTTCGTCGCTTCAACCGAGGAACCGGACCGGCATGGACGGCTTCATGGCATCCTCCGTCTTGAGAACGGTGACGGCCTAGCTGAACGACTTCTCGCGGCAGGAGCCGGCGTCGCAGATGTGTCCTTTGCGCCCTGCGCCGCGCGCTTTCTTGCCGCCGAAGCCAAGGCGCGAGCGGAAAAACGTGGTATTTGGCGGCAAAGCCGGATATGGACAAACCTGAATGCGGCGGCAACTGGCCTGCCCGACTTCGTGCTCGGTCGTGGCAAGGTCGCCTCGATTGGCCGATCGGGCCGAACAACCTATATCAATTTCGGCGACAACTTCCGAACGGATGCCACGGTGCGCCTTCGAGAAGCCTTGACGTCGGCGCTGGTTGCCGCCGGACGACCACCGGAGAGCCTCTCCGGACGGATGGTTGAGGTTCGTGGTTGGGCTCGCTGGCGCAACGGTCTCGATCTTGAACTCGATACGCCGGCAGCCTTGCGGCTGTTGGACGAAGCGGCAGAGAATGGAGCGGACTAGAAGGTGATGGTCGGACGGATGGGTAGGACGGGCAATCTCTGCTGGTTCGCGTCGAGAGCCGCAGCTCTGGCGATCGCCCTGTCGCTCGCCGGCTGTCTGGGGCTTTCCGGTGAGGATGGCGGCATTTCCGCCGAACAGCTGGCCGCCTCTGCCGTCCCGCAGGGCAAGATCGACCCCAACGAGGTGGCGATTGCCGAGCGGGAGCACCCCAAGATCGTCGCGGCCTTCGGCGGCACCTACGAGGATCGCGAGGCCGAACTGGCGATCGCCAGCGTCGTCGGGCGGCTGGTTGCCGCCAGCCCGGAGCCCTGGCGCAGCTATCGCGTCACCATCCTCAACTCACCGGCCGTCAACGCCTTCGCCCTTCCCGGCGGATACGTCTACGTCACGCGCGGTCTCCTGGCGCTGGCCAGCGACACGGCGGAAGTGGCCGCCGTGATCTCCCACGAGATGGCCCACGTCACGGCGCGGCACGCCTATCTGCGCGCCCAGAAGGCCGAGGCCGCCGCCGTGGCCAGCCAGGCCGTGCAGGACGTGGTGCAAGACCCGGCCGTCCAGCGCGTGGCCCTCGCCTCGACCCAGGTGTCGCTGGCTCGGTTCTCTCAGATTCAGGAGCTCGAGGCCGACCGAGTGGGTATCGCAACGCTGGCAAAGGCCGGCTTCGATCCGTTCGGTTCGCCCCGCTTCCTGACCTCGATGTCGCGTCTCGCGGCCTGGAAAAACGGCTTGCCCGAAGACGACACCGGCGCCATCGACTTCCTCTCTTCGCACCCGTCGACGCCCGAACGCCTCGCCCAGGCACAAGAGGTCGCAAAGGCGACCGGCGTCACCAACGGCGAGGTCGACCGTGACGGCTATCTCTCGCGCATCGACGGCATCATGTATGGCGACGACCCGAATGAAGGCTACGTGCGCGGCCGTCAGTTCCTGCATGCCAAGCTGGGCTTCGCCTTCGAGGTCCCGGACGGCTTCCTGATCGACAACACATCCAAGGCGGTGCTGGCCACCAATGCCGACGGCGTAGCCATGCGCTTCGACGGCGCCAACGTCGCCGCCGGAAGCGACCTTGTCGAGTATATCAACTCCGGATGGGTCAACGGTCTTGACCGCCAGTCGGTGCGCACAGTGTCGATCGCCGGCCTGCCGGCCGCTGTCGCCTCCGCCTCGGCACGCGGCTTCACCTACCGGATCGCGGTCGTTCGCTTCAACGACCAGGCCTTCCGCTTCCTGTTCGCAACGCGCGGCGACGCCGCCGTGCTCGACAGCACCTTTGCCTCCACCGTCGCGTCCTTCCGCTCGCTGTCGGAAGCCGAGAAGGCATCGCTCGCCCCGTTGCGCATCCGCGTCGTCACCGTGGCGGCGGGCGAAACCGCCGAGACGCTCACCCGGCGAATGGTACCGATGGACCGCGGCGTCATCCTGTTCAGGGCGCTCAATGGCTTGGCCGCCAACGAGCAGCCGCGCCCCGGTACGCGCGTGAAGATCATCGTCGACCGCTGAACGCTCCGACTGTTCACCTTTCGAGAACAGTGCGGCGGCAATACATAGTCCTGACAAACCGGCCGTTGCGTCCCATCTTGGGGTCACCAAGCGGGCGATCACTCATCGCCCCGATCAGGGAGACCCGCGATGATCACCATTCGCAAGGCCGAAGACCGCGGCCACACCGACGCCGGCTGGCTCGACAGCCACCACAGCTTTTCCTTCGGGCATTACTTCGACCCCGCCGCCATGGGCTTCGGCCCCCTCCGCGTCATCAATGACGACCGTGTGGCCGGCGGCGGCGGCTTCCCGCCCCACCCGCATGCCGACATGGACATCGTCTCCTACGTGCTGGAGGGTGCCTTGCAGCACCGCGACAGCATCGGAACCGGCTCCGTGATCCGCCCCGGCGACGTGCAACGCATGAGCGCCGGCACCGGCATCCGCCACAGCGAGTTCAACGCATCGGCCACCGACCCCGTGCACTTCCTGCAAATCTGGATTCTGCCGGAAGCCGACGGCTTTGCACCGTCCTATGAGCAGAAGAGCTTTGGCGACGCCGAACTTGGCGACCGCCTGCGGCTGGTTGCCTCCCGCGATGGTCGCGACGGAGCGCTGACGCTCCATCGTGACGTGGACCTCTATGCCGGACGGCTCAAGGCGGGTACCGAGGTCGCCCATGCCTTCGCGACCGGCCGCCTGGGCTGGCTGCAAGTGGCGCGCGGCAGCGTCACCGTCAACGGTCAGGATCTGAGGGAAGGGGACGGCGCCGCCATCGAACGGCAACCCAGCCTGTCCATCGTCGCCCAGGGCGACGCCGAGATCCTGTTGTTCGACATGGCCCGCTAAACCGGGAAAGGGCGCCGCCGAATGTGGCGGCGGCGCTCACTCGGCGAACCTGGCATTGAGATCATCGAGCACCGACGAGTCGCCATCATAACGGGAGCCGTCAAAGGTCAGCCGGATTGGGAAGGACCTGTTCTCGACTTGCTGGCTGTCCTCGCCGTTGAGGCAGGTGGCGGCGTAATCGATCACGATACCGATGTCCGCAAGGCCGTGGTGCTTCCGCTTTCGCGTCTCGAAGGCGGCCACGAGTTCGCGATGATCGAGCAGTTCGCACTGCTCCGTTGTCTCGGCCTGCGAGTAAAGATAAGGCCCGTCGTAGAGATCGACGAGTTCACCGCCGACCACACCGACCAGATGGAATGCGTCGAACCCCTCCTGGGAGTTGAAATGGCTGCTTCGCGTCACCGCCACAGGGCTGTCGGGGGCGGCGAGCAGCAGCCGATAGCCGTTTGTCGGTCCGCCGGGGTCAGTGGCGACCAGGAGACGGCCGAGCGGCCTGTAAGCCGGTTTGACCTCGGCCATCGTCACGACGCCTCCGCTCACGGCGGCCGCATAGGCTTTACTGCCCTCCCCGATCACGGCGATGTCGGCAAAGTCGCGTGTTGAAATGTCGACGGCTCGATCCGCCGGTTCACCGGTGCCAGGGTCGCTGGCGGCCTCCACCGCTTCGCCACCAGCGAACCGATGACCGATGCCGTTCGCGCTGAGACCGGGATAAATGTCTCGCAGGACGTCGAGCGCTGTCGTCGTCGCCCCGGGAGTGAGAGGCGCGGTAAGGCAGACCCTCTCCGGCCCCGTCGCCAGGCAACTCCCCACCGCCACGGATCGAAACACTGTTCCACTGCGCCCGGCAGACATCGCCGCCACCGGAAGCAGACCCGCCAGAAAGGCAACGGTCAGCCACGCGCAAGTTGGCTTCGCCATATTCTCCCCCGTGATCGTCGCTCAGCGCTCCCCCGCGCCGCGCGCAAAAGGCCCGGCAGGTCTCCCCGCCGGGCCTTGAAAAGAAACGGACAAAAGCGTCGGCGCCTATCTATCAGGCGGCTTCCGCCTCGTCTTCGCCTTCGTCGGCCACATCCTCGGCGGCATCGCCACGGGCGGCGATCCGCTTGGGGCTCTTGTTGAGGCTGTCCTCGATGCGGCGGATGGCCTCGGTTTCGGTGATGCGGGACACCGCCGAGATCTCGCGCGCCATGCGATCAAGAGCCGCCTCGTAGAGCTGACGCTCGGAATAGGACTGCTCGGGCTGGCTGGAGGCGCGGTGCAGGTCGCGCACGACCTCGGAAATGGCAACCAGATCGCCGGAGTTGATCTTGGCTTCGTATTCCTGGGCGCGACGGCTCCACATGGTGCGCTTGACACGAGCGCGGCCCTTGATGATCTCAAGCGCCTTGTCGACGGTGTCGTCCTCGGCAAGCTTGCGCATGCCGACCTGCTCGGCCTTCGCCATGGGGACGCGCAGGGTCATCTTGTCCTTCTCGAAGACGATGACATAGAGCTCCAGCTTCATGCCGGCGATTTCTTGCTCCTCGACGGCAACGATTTGGCCGACCCCATGGGCCGGATAGACGATGTGCTCGTTGGTCTTGAACCCATTACGGACAGCGGGTTTCTTCGCAGTGGCCATTCAGTCCATCCACTCCTCAGTGTCGGCGGCGACAAAATCACCCTCTCCTGCCGGGAGGCAGCAAGTGAGTAAGGGTAGATCATGAACTGCGAACCTCTAAGTTCGCTCCGCCGGCACGCTTTCGCGTTGTTTTCAGTCGATCTGGGGTTTCGCTTTCGGCCGCAGCGTACTAACTGCACACATGCCAAGACCGACATAAAGGCCCATGCCTTCATGAAGGTCATAAAAAAGACCCCGTGCAGGGTCCCGCTGGCGACCGGAAGAATTCGTCGACTGTCAACGTTAGCTATAGCACAAAAACCACAAAAAACAAAGCAATATGACGCGGCACACCGCAAAAATGCGGCGTCACATGGCTGCATTGCCTATTCCGCAGGCTGGATGGCGCGGTTTTCTCAGCCGCCCTTGCCCGGCTTGGGCGAGAACAGGGTAGCCAGCTTGCCTTCCACGCCATCATATTCCTTGGCTTCCGGAAGAGGATCGCGGCGGGCGGCGAGGTTGGGCCAGACGGCCGAATACTCGGCGTTGAGTTTCAACCAGTTGTCGAGACCTGGCTCGGTATCCGGCTTGATCGCCTCGGCCGGACACTCGGGCTCGCAGACGCCGCAATCGATACACTCGTCCGGATGGATGACGAGCATATTCTCACCCTCGTAGAAGCAATCGACCGGGCAGACTTCCACGCAGTCGGTGTACTTGCAGGCGATGCAGTTGTCGGTGACGACATAGGTCATGAGCGAATACCCTGATATCCACAGGCGAGGCGCCTGCTGCGTAGCGAACTTCCACCGGCCGTTCAAGGCCGATCATCGGTCATTCTGGTCTGGATCGGTCAGTCTCTCGAAGCGGCGGCGGTCGCGCTTGGTCGGCCGCCCCTCGCCCACATCAACAACCGGCGCGGCCGCCTCGGCGACCGGCGGCGGCGTCAGATCCTCGTAAAGCTCGGATGCCACCGAGAAGGAACCTCGCCGCTCCGCGAAGTCGAGCACCTTCAGCACCCTGACGCGGCCGTGCAGCCCGATGGTCAGGACATCGCCAGCTTTGACCGGCTGAGCGGGATCGTCGACCTTCCGCCCGTTGAGGCGTACGTGCCCGGAAGCGGCGAGCGCCTGGCCGAGCGTTCGCGTCTTGACCACCCGTGCGTAGACCAGCCACTTGTCTATCCGCTGCCGGCCGGAGACTGGTTCCTCGGACACGCCCGTCCGTTCTCCTACTTCTTTTTCTGCTGCTCGAGCGAAGCCTTGAGAGCGGCCAGCGCAGCGAACGGCGAGTTGGGGTCGGCGACCTTCTCCTTGCGCGGCGCCCGATCGGCTGAGCGCTCGGCGTTCCGGTCGTTGGGGCGGCCGTCCCGTCGATCGCCGAAACGGCGCTCTTCACGCCCTTCGCGTCGATCGCCCTGAGGACGCCGGTCCTGCCGGCGATCGTCCTGCGGCCGCTGACCGCGCCCCTCGGCCGCCGCCTCTCCAGCCTCGCCAGAGCGCGGCGCACCACGATGCTGACCGCCACGGCGCTCGCCGCGATGATCATGCCTCTGATCGCCCCTGTGGTCACCATGCCGAGGCCGATCGCCACGACCGGGCCGCCACACGTCGACTTCGCGATCTTCCAGAACTTCGGCCGGCGCCTCGG
>JAUVXG010000028.1 GCA_030603685.1 Pleomorphomonas sp. | reverse complement strand
GAGGACATGCTCAACACCGTGGTGCGGCAGATCGCCTTCTACTCCTTCGAGCGCAAGGTGCATGCGGCCCGGCGCGAGGGCGAACTCACCGCCGACCGGATCAATGAGGCCTGGCTCAGCGTGCAGGGCGAGAGCCTCGGGCCGGCCATCACCGTCGGCCCGGGCTACGAGACCTTCTGGGCCTATATCCCGCACTTCATCCACTCGCCGTTCTACGTCTACGCCTACGCCTTCGGCGATTGTCTGGTGAACTCGCTCTACGCCGTGTTCGAGACGGCCGAGGCCGGTTTCCAGGACAAGTATTTCGCCATGCTGGAGGCGGGCGGCACCAAACATCACACCGAACTGCTCAAGCCCTTCGGCCTCGATGCCACCGATCCCGCCTTCTGGCAGATGGGCCTTTCGGTGATCGAGCGGATGATCGGCGAGCTTGAAGTGCTCGACGCCGAGATCGCCCGACAGGGGTAGCGGCACCGCCCATCGTTCATAAGTATTTGCGCGGAAACGCAAGAACCCGCCGGATTTCCGGCGGGTTTTTCCTTTTGGGTCAACTACTTATCGCGAAACTCCGACCGAAGGCCGTCGAGTTCCGTTTCACACAGGCCGAACGTTACGTTGCATTACGCAAGCAAAAGGCTCTAGGAGTTTTTCCGGAGGTCCGGTCGGCCTCGGCCCGCATTCCGGGGAGGGAAGGCGGGGACAGGGGGCTCCTCCGGGCGGCTCTCCCGATGCCGGCGTCCGAAAGACACCTGGAGAAGCTCAATGAAGATTGCGGTGTTGAAAGAACCCGATCCCGAGGAGGGGCGTGTTGCCATCACGCCCGAAACCGCCAAACGTTTCATCGGCCTCGGTGCCACCGTGTTCGTGGAGGCCGGCGCGGGCCTGCGGTCGCTTATTCTGGACTTCGATTATTCGATGGTCGGCGCCGTGCTGGCCGAGAACGCCGCCGACGCGGTCCGCGACGCCGACGTGGTGCTGACGGTGCGCCGTCCGTCGCCGGAGATCCTGTCCAAGCTCAAGAAGGGCGCGCTCGCCATCGCCATGATGGACCCTTATGGCGACGATGCCGCCATCAAGGCCATGGCCGACACCGGCGTCACCACCTTCGCCATGGAGTTCATGCCGCGCATCACTCGCGCGCAGGTGATGGACGTGTTGTCGAGCCAGGCCAACCTTGCCGGCTATCAGGCGGTGATCGACGCCGCTTCCGAATACGGTCGCGCCTTTCCAATGATGATGACGGCTGCCGGCACCGTGCCGGCGGCGCGCGTCTTCGTCATGGGGGCCGGCGTTGCCGGACTGCAGGCGATCGCCACCGCCCGTCGTCTCGGCGCCGTGGTGACGGCGACCGACGTGCGCCCGGCCGCCAAGGAGCAGGTGGAAAGCCTCGGCGCCAAGTTCGTCGCCGTCGAGGACGAGGAGTTCAAGCAGGCCGAGACGGCGGCGGGCTATGCCAAGCCGATGTCGGCCGAATACCAGGCCAAGCAGGCGGCTCTGGTAGCCGAACACATCAAGAAGCAGGACATCGTCATCACCACGGCGCTGATCCCGGGCCGGCCGGCGCCGCGCCTCGTGTCGGCCGAGATGGTGAAGTCGATGAAGCCCGGCTCGGTGCTGGTCGACCTCGCCGTCGAGCGTGGCGGCAACATCGAGGGCGCCAAGCTCGGCGAGATCGTGACGACGCCGGAAGGCATCCGCATCGTCGGCCACAAGAACGTGCCCGGCCGCATCGCCGCCACGGCATCCCAGCTCTACGCCAAGAACCTCTTCGCCTTCGTCGAGACGCTGATCGACAAGAAGGAGAAGGTTCTCGCCGTCAACTGGGACGACGAACTCGTCAAGGCGACCGCGCTGACGCGCGACGGCGCCGTCATCCATCCCGCCTTCCTGAACTGACGCGGAGACCGACCGATGTCCTCTACGCTCACGGCCGATCAGGCCCTCGAACAGGCGCGGATCGCCGCGCGCGCCGCCGCCGATGCGGCCCGCGCCGCCGAAGCCGCAGCCAATGCCGCCGCCGATGCCGTCGCCTCGGGTCAGGCCGGTGTCGCCGCCGACGCGGCCGGCGCCGCCGCCCATGCCCTATCGGGCGGGGTGATCGATCCCTTCGTGTTCCGCCTGTCCATCTTCGTGCTGGCGATCTTCGTCGGCTACTACGTGGTCTGGTCGGTGACGCCGGCCCTGCACACGCCGCTGATGGCGGTGACCAATGCCATTTCCTCGGTGATCATCGTCGGCGCGCTGCTCGCCGTCGGCGTCGAGTTCCTGGCGCCCGGCACCGGCGTGTCGCGCGGCTTCGGCTTCGTCGCCGTCATCCTGGCATCGGTGAACATCTTCGGTGGCTTCCTGGTCACCAGCCGCATGCTCGCCATGTACAAAAAGAAGCACTGAGGGGACGGACATGACAGCCAATCTTTCCGCCGTCCTCTATCTGGTCTCCGGCGCCCTGTTCATCCTGGCGCTCAGGGGACTCTCCAGCCCGGTGACGGCCCGGCGCGGCAACCTTCTGGGCATGCTCGGCATGGCGATCGCCATCGGCACGACGCTGGCCTCGATCAAGCCGTCGTTCGGCGCCTATGCGCTGATCATCGTCGGCCTCGCCATCGGCGGCGGCATCGGCGCCTTTATCGCCCGCAAGATCGCCATGACGGCCATGCCGCAGCTGGTCGCCGCCTTCCACTCGCTGGTCGGTCTCGCCGCCGTGCTGGTGGCCGCTGCGGCGCTCTACGCGCCGGAAGCCTTCGGCATCGGGTTGCCCGGTTCGATCCACGGGCAGGCACTGGTCGAGATGAGCCTTGGCGTCGCCATCGGCGCCATCACCTTCACCGGTTCGGTGATCGCCTTCCTGAAGCTTGACGGCCGGATGAGCGGCAAGCCGATCATCCTGCCGTTCCGCCATCTGGTGAACGCCGGGCTGGCGGTGCTGCTGGTGGTGCTGGTGGTGCTGCTGGTCAACACCGAAAGCCACTTCGTGTTCTGGCTGATCGTCCTGGTGTCGCTGGCCTTCGGCGGCCTGATCATCATCCCGATCGGTGGCGCCGACATGCCCGTCGTCGTCTCCATGCTGAACAGCTACTCGGGTTGGGCGGCGGCCGGCATCGGCTTCACGCTGGGCAACACGGCGCTGATCATCACCGGCGCGCTGGTCGGCTCGTCGGGCGCCATCCTCAGCTACATCATGTGCAAGGGCATGAACCGCTCGTTCATCTCCGTCATCCTCGGCGGTTTCGGTGGCGAGACGGCGGCGGCCGGCGGCGAGGTGGAGCAGCGGCCCGTCAAGCAGGGCTCGGCCGAGGACGCGGCCTTCATCATGAAGAACGCCTCCAAGGTCATCATCGTGCCGGGCTACGGCATGGCGGTGGCCCAGGCCCAGCATGCGCTGCGCGAGATGGCCGACAAGCTGAAGGCGGAGGGCGTCGAGGTGAAATACGCCATTCACCCGGTGGCCGGCCGCATGCCCGGCCACATGAACGTGCTGCTCGCCGAAGCGTCGGTGCCCTATGACGAGGTGTTCGAGCTCGAGGACATCAACTCCGAGTTCGCGCAGGCCGACGTCGCCTTCGTCATCGGCGCCAATGACGTCACCAACCCCGCCGCCAAGACCGACAAGACCTCGCCGATCTTCGGCATGCCGATCCTCGACGTCGAGAAGGCCGGCACGGTGCTGTTCGTCAAGCGCGGCATGGGCTCGGGCTATGCCGGCGTCGAGAACGAACTGTTCTTCCGCGACAACACCATGATGCTGTTCGCCGACGCCAAGAAGATGGTGGAGACGATCGTCAAGAACCTCGAATGAGGCTCGCGGCAAGGTGAGAAGAATGGGGCCGTCGCGGCGAACGCGGCGGCCCCTTCGCTTTCGGGATCAGGCCGGCCTGGGGTGGAAGATGCCCCAGGCGAGACGATGGCGGCGGGCGTTCCAGACGAGCAGGGCGGCTACCACGCCCAGCATCACCACGTCGCCGATCGGATAGGCGATCCAGATGCCGAGTTCGCCGGCCACCATGGGGAGGAGTGCGAGCATCGGCAGGCCGATGAGGTAGGTGCGGACGAGGTTGAGGATCGCCGCGCTGCCGGCCATGCCGAGCGCCTGATAGTAGCCGCCGAGCACCATCAGCGGCGCCGATATCGCATAGGTGGCGGTGGTGATCGGCATGACGCGGGCCACCTCGGCGATGACCTGCGGGTCATCGACGAACAGCGCGCCCAGCGGCCGGGCGAGAAACACGAACATGCTCTCGAAGACGGCCGCGTAGACGACAGCGACGGAGAAGGCGATCTTCAGCGTCGTCCTCACCCGGTCATGCAGGCCGGCGCCGAAGTTGTTGCCGGCGATCGACTGGCAGGCCATCGTGACGCCGAGCAGCGGCAGGAAGGCGAAGGTCATGACGCGGGTGAAGACGCCGTAGGCGGCGACCGTGGCCGCCGGGTCGGCGGTCGGCCAGAGCTGGATGTCGGCGATGATCAGCCCGCTCGACAGGCTGATGCCGAGCAGGCCGAGCGACGGCGGCGCGCCGAGCGCCAGCGTCTCCTTCCAGTTGGCGAGGAAGGAGCCGGTGCCGTGGGCGTAGAGCGGCAGCCGCGTGCGGCCGGAGAGACGCAGGAACAGCACGGCGGCGATCGCCACGGCCTGGGCCAGCACCGTCCCGGCGGCCGAACCGACGACGCCGAGGCCGAAGGGGCCGATCAGGATGTAGTTGAAGACGATGTTGAGCAGCGTCACCGCGATGGCGACGGCCGCCATGGTGCCCACCTTGCCTTCGGACCGCAGCGCGTCGCCCTGGATGGCCAGGAAGAAGCTGAAGGGCGAGAACACCACCATGATGGCGGTAAACTCCAGGCCCATGCGGGCGATCTCGGGATCGCCGTCCGACAGGGCTTGCGTCAGCGGGCCGCCGACGAAGACCAGCGCCAGGATCAACCCGCCACAGACGATGAGGGCCAGGAGGTTGGCGGCGTTGAGCGTGCCCTCGGCGGCGCGGATGTCGCCGGCGCCGATCTCGCGGGCGACGATCGACGCCATGCCGGAGGACACCATGGTCTGCAGCGCCACGATCAGCATCATCACCGGAAACATCAGCGTCACGGCGGTGAGCGCTTTCGGACCGGCGAGGCGGCCGAGCAGCAGGGCGTCGACCACGGTGTAGAGGCCGCTCACGGTCATGAACAGCACGATGGGCGCGGCGGTGCGCAGGAACACGCGCGCCAGCGACCCGTGAAGATAGGGATTCTGCGCTTGGTCTTGTTCGGACATGACTTGCCCCCGGTTCACTCCGGCAAACAGATGAGGGGCCCGCGTTGCCGCACGTCGGAGTGCGAAAAACCGATGGAGACAAGAAAACTGGCTTCACCAATGCGCGAGGGCATGCGGGCGGCCGGTGCCAGGAACCGGCGCCGAAGTAGAACTTCGCGGAATGGTTGTCAATGCGTATTCAATCGCGGCCGCCGAGATAGGCCTCGAAGGCCTTGAGGGTCGTCTCGGAGACGTAGTGCTCGATGCCCTCGGCGTCCATTTCGGCGGCTTCGGGCGGCACGCCGACGGCGATCAGCAGGCGGACAACCAGGCGATGGCGTGCCTTGACCTCGCGCGCCATGGCGGCGCCGGCTTCGGTGAGGAACACACCGCGATAGGGTCGGGATATGGCGAGACCCTCGCGCTTCAGCCTCAGCACCGCCTTGTTGGCGGTGGGGTGGGTGACGCCGAGCCGGCGGGCGATGTCGGTGATGCGCGCCTCTCCGAACTCCTCGGTAAGATCGGCGATCAGCTCGGTATAGTCCTCGAAGAGAGCCGTCGAGCGAATGGCGCGCGCGTTGGTGAAGCGGTCGGCGTCGGTCGTTTCAGTCGTGGTCTCCGGGCCGGGCGCGAGTTCATCCCTCGACATGTCCTGTCCTTCGCGGGTCCTGTTTTCCGAGGTGACGGCGGGCTTTCCCGCCGCGATGCTTCGACGTCGCGGCACACTATGCAGCCCCGGCTACGATTTGCAATCGACAATCAGGCGCGCATCCCCAAGGGAACCGAAGAGGTCGCTCCAGATTTTATTGCAAGTCAGTCGCATCTGGCTTGACAGAAATGTAGCCAATGCTATATTTCCAAGCATAGGAAAAACTTCCGGTGCCTCTCATGTCCGTTCTCTCCCAGTCCGCCATCAGCGTAACCCCCTCCGGAATGACCAGCCGCACGTCGCTGGCCATCTCCGAAGCGCTGGCCGGACGGCTCAAGGGACCACGGGCCATGCTGGCCTTCGTCGGACCTGCGGTGATCGCCTCCATCGCCTACATGGACCCCGGCAACTACGCCACCAACATCGGCGCCGGCGCCGGCTACGGCTACGCGCTGATCTGGGTGGTGGTGATGGCCAACCTCGTCGCCATGCTGTTCCAGGCGCTGTCGGCCAAGCTCGGCATCGTCACCGGCCGCAACCTCGCCGAAATGAGCCGCGATCGCTTCCCGTTCCCGGTGGTGATCTTCATGTGGATCGTCTCCGAGATCGCCGCCATGGCGACCGATCTCGCCGAGTTCCTGGGCGGCGCCATCGGCCTGGCGCTCTTGTTCGGCACCTCGCTTCTCACCGGCATGGTGATCACCGCGCTGGTTACCTACGCCCTGCTGATGTTCGATCGCGGCGGCTATCGCCCGATGGAACTGCTCATTGGCGGTCTGGTCGGCGTCATCGGCGTCAGCTACCTCGTCGAGATGCTGATCGCCCCGATCGACTGGTCGGCCGCAGCCGTCGGCGCCGTCACCCCGGTTCTGCCCGACGCGGGCGCCCTGACCCTTGCCGTCGGCATCATCGGCGCCACCGTCATGCCGCACGCCGTCTATCTTCACTCCGGCCTCACCCAGCACCGCGCGCCGGTGCGCAACGAGGGCGAACGCCGCAAGGTGCTGAAGTTCTCCAACATCGAGGTGGTGGCCGCGCTGGCCGTCGCCGGCCTCGTCAACATCGCCATGGTCATGATGGCCGCCTCGGCCTTCCATGCCGGCCACAGCGACGTCGCCGAAATCGAAACCGCCTACCACACCTTGACCCCGCTGCTCGGAGCCGCTGCCGCCGGCGTGTTCCTGGTGTCGCTGATCGCCTCCGGCATCTCCTCGTCGGTGGTGGGCACCATGGCCGGCCAGATGATCATGCAGGGCTTCGTCCGCATGGAGATCCCGGTGGTCGTGCGTCGTCTGGTCACCATGATCCCGGCCTTCGCGGTGGTGGCTGCCGGCGTCAACGCCACCGACGCCCTGGTCATCAGCCAGGTGGTGCTGTCGCTGTCGCTGCCGGTGCCGATGATTGCCCTGGTCCTGCTCACCCGCCGGGCCGACGTCATGGGCCCCTATGCCAACGGCCGACTGACCGACGCCCTGGCCATCGCCGCCACCGTTCTGGTGCTGTCGTTGAACGGAGTGCTGGTGGCCGGCGCCCTGGGTGTGGAAATCCCCGGCCTGGCCGGCTGATTGGCGGAGCACCCCGGGTCCCGGAGGTGGACAATTCCCCGAACTTGCCGGACTCCGGTGCTGAAATCGGTCAAAAGAGCGGCAGAAGCTCCTCTATCTACGAGTCTTTCGGCTAGCTCCGCGAATCGTGATGGTGGACTTCTTAACCTGTGAACGCACAATAAGCAGATTAGGGGCGTCAAGAAGAGTGGCGATCTCCGCCATTCCTGTCGTATAAGATATGCGACGAGCCCTGCGAGTGCCGCGTTCCGATGACCATGTCCACCCGCCTCATTCCGAACCAGCCGGTTCCCCCGCTCAGGGTGAAGACCGTCGGCGGTCCGTGCTGGCGGCTGTGCGACCAGAAGCCCCAGCACTTCACGCTGGTGCTGTTCTATCGCGGCCTTCATTGCGGTTTCTGCAAGACGCAGCTCCAAGCCTATGAGGCGCGCTACGAGGAGTTGCGCAAGCTCGGTGTTCGCGTGCTGGCCGTTTCCGCCGATGACCGCGAGCGCGCCGAGAAGACGGTGCGCGACTGGCACCTCGACGAACTGACGGTCTGCTGGGGCCTGACCATCGATCAGGCGCGCGACTGGGGCCTTTATCTCAGCGAGGGCCGGGGCAAGGTCTTCGACGGCATCGAGGAGCCGAGCTGGTTCGTCGAGCCCGGCATGTTTTTCATCAAGCCCGATGGCCGCCTGTATGCCGGCTTCGTCCAGACGGTGCCGGTGGCCCAACCCCGCATCGACGACGTTCTGGCGGGCATCCGCTTCGCCATCGAAACCGCCGCCGAACCGCCGGGTGGTGCCGACGAGGATGCCTGCCGCGGCGAGGACTGCGGTTGCGCGGAGCCCGTCAAGCTCGCCGTCTGCAAGGGCTGAGGCGGCGCCTTTCTCTCATGTCCGTTCGAACGGGCGCCCGGAAGCCGAGGTTTCCGGGCGGTTTTGTTTCTGATCAGCGCAGCTCCACCGCGTAGTCCTCGACCGGCTTCACGGTCTTGATCAGGCCGGCGTCCTTCATGAACTGGGAAAAGCGGGCGTAACGGCCGGCGTCGAGGGCGGCCGGGCGCTTGGCAAAGCGCGGCAGCGTGTCGGCCCAGGCGCGGCGGTTCAGCTCGTCGTCGAGGTCGGGGTAGGCCTTGGCGAACAGCGCCCAGGCATCGTCCGGGTGGTTGGTGAGGTAGATGGTGGCTTCCTCGACGGCGGCGAGGAACTCCGGCAGCCGCTTGTCGCCGACGAGATCCTTGCGCGTCACGTAGATCAGCTCGTCATAGGCGGGCATGCCGTTCTCTTCCGGATAGAAGGCGACGCCCTCGTGGCCCTCGATCTTCATCTGGTTGAGCTCGAAGTTGCGATAGCCGCCGACCACCGCGTCGACCTGACCGGAGAGCAGCGACGCCGACAGGGCGAAGTTGACGTTGATCAGCTCGACGTCGTCGATGCCGAGCCCGGCCGTCTTCAGGAACTGGCCGAGCATGGCGTCCTCGAAGCCGGACACCGAGTAGCCGATCTTGCGGCCCTTGAGGTCGGCGAGCGACTTCACCGGCCCGTCCTTCAGGACGATCAGCGTGTTGAGCGGCGTCTCGATCAACGTGCCGAAGCGGACGAGCGGCAGGCCGGCATCGACGTCGAGGTCGAGGCTGGGCTGATAGTGCAGGGCCACGTCGGCCTGTCCGGCGGCGATGAGGCGCGGCGGGGCCGACGGATCGGCGGGCGCGACCAGATCGACGTCGAGGCCGTGGGCGGCGAACAGCCCCTTCTCCTTGGCGACCACCAGCGGCGCGTGGTCGGGGTTGACGAACCATTCGAGCAGCACTGACAGCTTTTCGGCGGCCGACGCCGGGGCGGCGGCGAGCATCAGGGCGGCGACAAGGGTGGGAAGAAGGCGCATGGCATGTCCTTTCGGGAGGGTCAGTCTTTTTCGATCCAGGGGATGAGGCGAAGCGTCAGCCGGTCGACGGCGATCTTGATCAGCAGCGTGGCGGCCGCCAGCACGCCGAGGGCGGCGAACAAAAGCGGCGTCTGCATGCGGGCGTTGGCCTGCACCATGAGGAGGCCGAGGCCGCGCGAGGCGCCCACCCACTCGCCGATCACCGCGCCGATCGGCGCGTAGACGGCGGCGACGCGGATGCCGGTGACCAGCGCCGGCAGGGCGGCCGGCACGCGGATCAGCCTCAGCGTGCGGAAACCCCCGGCGCCGTTGAGGCGGGCGAGGTCGAGGAAGTGCGGCGGCGTGCGGCGCAGGCCGTCGGCGAAGGCCGAGGCGACGGGGAAGAAGATGACCAGCGTGGTCATCACCACCTTGGAGGCGAGGCCGAAGCCGAACCACAGCACCAGCAGCGGCGCCAGCGCGAACACCGGCAGCGCCTGGCTGACCACCAGGATCGGCGACAGGAGGCGTCCGGCGAGCGGCGAGGCGGAAACGGCCAACCCGGCCATCAGGCCGAAGGCGATGCCGGCGGCGAGGCCGAGCAGGGTTTCAAGCAGTGTGATGCCGGCTTCCGTCAGGAGGCGCGGGCCGTAGGCGCCGTAGGCGGCGACCACGTCGGCCGGCGAGGGCAGCAGGAAGGCGGGCAGGGCGAGGCCGGTGGCTGCCGCCTGCCAGATCGCCAGAACGATGCCGAACGACACCAGCGCCTGGATGGCGACGCCGCGACCGGCGGCAAACATCGTCTTCGGCTGCATTTCCATCCCCATCGCGCCGCGCCTCGAAAGGCGAATGGACCATCGGCGTTGGGGGAGACATGGCCGGATATGCCGCAACGCATGCGGCGGGGCCATGAGGTTCCGTCCCTTCGCCGGTATGACCCGGATCAGGTTCGAAGGGTTCGATCCGCCTTGCGGATCATCTCAGCCCTCCCGGATGGAGGACACCCCTCGGAACGGCGACAGTTATGACCGTCCGGAAGGCCGATGTCCAGAGCATAGGGGACCGACGGGGCGCATCGGCGGGATTGGCGGTGTTCCCCTCAGGGAAAAGGGCGGACGGACAACAGGGCGCTCGGCCCGTCAACGGCGCCTTTCCGCCAATGGCGCGCGGCGTCCCACAAGCCTTCGCAAAAGCCGAGCCGGAAAATGAAATTCCCCCTTGCGCTCTCCAAGGGGCTTCGCTATATCCGCCCCACGCTTTCAGAGCGTACCGCGCTCCCATCGTCTAGCGGTCCAGGACGTCGCCCTCTCACGGCGAAAACACCGGTTCGAGTCCGGTTGGGAGTGCCAATCTTTCCCAAGATTTGCGTGCAGATTTGCTGTCGCTTGGATTCTGTCCAGGCGCATTCCGTCATTGCTGCCTGCCAATCGAACAGGGCCGCCACCCCATGGGGATGACGGCCCTTCGTTATGCTCTGCAGCGAGGCAGCAATCACGCCGCCGCCACATCCTGCAGGAACTGCTCGACCGTCTTGCGCAGGTCGCCGGAGCGGTCGGTGACCAGTTTCGAGGCGTCGAGCACGTCGGTGGCGCAGTGGAGGGTTTCGCCGACACGGCCGGACACTTCGGTCATCGCCCGCACCACGTCCTTGGCGCCATTGGCCGTTTCCGTGATGTTGTGGGAGATTTCCTGGGTGGCGAGGCCCTGCTGCTCGACAGCGGTGACGATGACCGTGGTGCTGTTGTCGATGTCGGTCATGATCTCGGTGATCTGACGGATCGCCTCGACGGCCTCGGCGGTCGACGACTGGACGTTGGAGATTTGCTCGGAAATCTCGTCGGTGGCGCTGGCCGTCTGCGAGGCGAGCGACTTGACCTCGGAGGCGACGACGGCGAAGCCCTTGCCGGCTTCTCCGGCGCGGGCCGCCTCGATGGTGGCGTTGAGCGCCAGAAGGTTGGTCTGGCCGGCGATATCCGAGATCAGCTGGACCACGGTGCCGATGCGCTCGACGGAGGTGACGAGACCGTCGATCTTCCGGCTGGTGGAGGTGGCGGCGTCGGTGGCGTTGCGGACGATGCCCTTGGTCTGGGCCACCTGGCGCGAAATTTCGCGCACCGAGGCCGACAGTTCCTCTGTGGCCGAGGCGACGGCATCGACGGCGGCGGCGGCTTCCTCGGAGGCCGAGGCGGCGCTGGTGGCCTGGCTGGAGGTGGCGTCGGCGATGCCGTTGAGGGTGTTGGCCGTGCTGGTCATGGTGTCGGCCGTCGTCACCACCGTGCCGAGCGAGCCGGTGATCTCGCCCCGGAACGTGTCGACCAGAGTGTCGACCCGCTGCTGGCGTTCGCGTTGACGCTGGTTCTCGATCTCCTGCTCCTCGCTCAGCTTCTTGCGCTCGATGATGGCGTCGCGGAAGTAGGCGACAGCGTGGCGCATGGCGGCGATCTCCTTCAGGCCGCCGGACTGTTCGAGGTAGATGTCGGTGTTGCCGGTGGCCAGCGTGCGCAGTTCCTCGACGGCAGTGGCCAGCGGCTTCAGGATCGACCGCATGATGAGGACGGCGAGGATGGCGGCGAAGGCCAGGAGAACGGCGCAGATGCTGGCGAGAATGGCCGTCAGGCGAAAGCTGCGGGCCTCAAGGTCGTCGACGTAGAGGCCGGTGCCGACCACGTAGCCCCAGGGCTTGAACAGCTTGACGAAGGAGCGCTTCGGAAACAGCTTCGTCGCTTCCTCGCCGGGCTTGGACCACTGATAGCTGTAGGCCGCCTCCTCGCCGCCGGCGGCGCCGATGGCCTCGTTCATGCCGACGAAGATGGCGACGCCATCCGGGCCCTTGTAGCTGGTCAGGTCCTGGCCGTTCAGCTTGGGCACCGTCGGGTGCATGATCATCGTCGGGTGCAGATCGTGGACCCAGAAGTAGCCGGTTTCGTCGTAGCGCATGCTCTTGATGGCGGCGAGGGCCTGGGCCTTGGCGTCTTCTTCGGAAATCTCGCCGCTGGCGACTCGCTCCTGATAACCGGTGAATATGCTGTAGGCGCTGTCCACCATGTTCTGCAGCCGATGGTCGGTTTCCGTGTAGAGGGTGGAGCGGAACTGAACCACCGAATACACCGCGAGCAGGATGAAGCTGAGGCAAAGGACGCCGACGATGGCGATCAGGCGACCACGAATGGTATGCATTTCTGTCTCCTCGGGGGAGTTCGATCGCCATCTGTTGTAAGTCAAAATTGAGAACGCCGAGTAAACATGACCATTTGCAGTGTACATAGCCAAGTCACCGTAAATTGTCTGCTTTATCGGTAGTTTTTACGGGGGTGTATTTGTGTATATTGTAGAAAATAACTAGTCATTTCGGTGTATATTTTTCTTCGACGCAGGCGCGGCAATGGGCAATCGGCCCGCATCCCATCGGGATCGTTCGTCATCTCGTGAGACTGCATGAGAGTATCCATGTAGAATGAAGGCCTACGGTTGAGCTTGGAGGGAGACCTTCTTCTTCAAGGAGTCCAACGCTGTGAACATCAGGTAAGGTGGAAGCCCTCCTGATTTTTCGTATCGTTTGATTTCAAGGTTTATTGGGAGGATGAGTTCGTAACTTCCGTGATCGTATTTCTTCAGGAACCTAGGTATTTCTTTATCGTTGATATTGAGTTGTTATTGTCTCTTTTCGAATGAGCTTCACGATGCGACACAACCTTTGGTTCACGTTTATTTAAGTCCACAAGGTTATTTAGACTTCCAGGAGCTCGAAATGGCCAATACCGAACTATATCGTCGCCATAACCCGGATAGCCCGGTCTTGCATTCGGGTCGGCTCGATCTGACCCGGCTCGGCGGATCGGAAATCCAGGTCTGGGAAGGCACCGGGGTGTTCAGCGTCTGCCGGTCGCTGTTCCTGCGCAGCCGCCTCGAGAACTGGATCAAGGCCAGCCGGTCCGCCGGGAAGCCGCCGCTTCTGAAGGAGCTTTACGGCTTCGAGGAGGAGACCCATCTCGACGACTCGATGCTGCTCCTGCAGCAGGGGGACGATTTCATTTACGTCCATCAGGGCACGAACTCCGTCCACGAATACGGCAAGGTGTTCCGCGGCGTCCTCCTGTCGTCGATTCCCGGCAAGATGAGCCTGTCGTTCCGGCGCCACTACAATGCGGCCGCCGCTGACATGCGACCGCGCTACATGCAGTTCCGCACCGATTTCTCGGCCCGCCACGTGCGTTGGGAGCGCATCGCGCTGCCGCTCGTTTCGGACGAGAGGCAGACGACGAAGTTTCTGCTTCTCTATTCGGAGCCGCTCGACGACAAGCTCGAGATCCTGCAGGCCGCGTTCGACAGGTCGGCCGTCGGCATGGTCGCCGCCGCCAAGACCATCGGCGAGGACAAGACCCTGGAAGACGCCGCCATCCTGCTTGCCAACAACCGGGCCCGCACCATGCTCGGCATAGACGAGGACATCCTTCCCGTCTCGACGGTGCGCGACCTCCGGTCCTGGGTTCAGAACGTCAGGAAGTGGGAGCAGATCGACGAGCCCAAGACCACATTGGGCAAGACGATCATCGGCTTCCGCGACAAGGAGAAGGCGAAGAACATTACGGTGGTGATCGAGCCGATCGAGCACTTCGTCATCTTCCATCTCCTCGACTGATACGCGTTCCGCTTGATCCGGGTTCATCCAGCCCGAGCGGCATGACGCTTCACACTTGCCCCAAGATGCAACGAACGCCGCGACGGGGGTGTCGCGGCGTTCATGCGGGGCGGCTCGATCAATCGCCAGGTGGAGGGATCCGGGGCGGACGCTCGGGCCGGACGGTTCGGCGAACCTGGGAAGCGGTCGTCGAACCCCCGTCTCGATGTCTGGATCAGGCCTTCGGCTTGGTGACGATGACGTTCCAGCTGCCGGGTACCAGCTTGGCGGTCAACGTGTCCTTGTCGATGCTCACCGACTTGATCGGCGCCGGGGCGACCGTGTTGGGGGCGTCCTTGGTGTTCACCGCCTTCATGTTGGGGTGAGAGACCTGCAGCGCTTCCGTCACCTCACGCTCGCCGCCGAAGCCGCGCAGCTCGACCTTGAGGTCCATCGGCTCGGCAAGGTTGCGGTTGAGCGCGAAGATCACGACTTCGCCGGTGCTCTCGTCCTCGGTGACGGCGGAGATCAGGTAGGGCATCTCCTCGGCCGTCTTGCCGGCGAAGCTGCCGGAGGTGGCGAGCGTCCTGAGCACGCGGCCCTTGGCGTATTTCGCCGTCAGCGCGAAGGGGTGGAAGATGGTCTGCCGCCAGGCCGGGCCGCCCTGCTCGGTCATGATCGGGCCGATGATGTTGACCAACTGGGCGAGACAGGCGCACTTCACGCGATCGGAGTTGTTGAGCAGCGTGATCAGGGCGCCGCCGATCAGCAGGGCATCCTCGGTGTTGTAGACTTCCTCGATCAGCGGCGGATGCTCGGGCCAGCCGGGCTTGCGCAGGTCGTCGTGGCCGCGCGCCTTGTACCAGACGTTCCACTCGTCGAGCGACAGCATGATGCGCTTCTGCGAGCGGCGGGTGGCCGCCACGGCGTCGGCGATCGCCACCACTTCCTTGATGAAGTAGTCCAGGAGCTCGATGTTGCCGAGGAACTCCTCGGTCGAGTCATGCGGGTTCATGAAGTAGGTGTGCAGCGAGATGAAGTCGACGTGGTCGAAGCAGTGGTCGAGCACCTCGTATTCCCAGCGGGCGTAGGTGGCCATGTCGCGGTTGGACGAACCGCAGGCGGCCAGCTCGATCGACGGGTCGACCCAGCGCATCACCTTGGCGGTCTCGTGGGCGGCGCGGCCGTATTCGGCCGCCGTCTTGGCGCCGATCTGCCAGGGGCCGTCCATCTCGTTGCCGAGGCACCAGAACTTGATGTCGTGCGGCTTCTCGTAGCCGTGGCTCTTGCGCAGCTCGGAAAGCTCGGTGCCGCCGGGGTGATTGCAGTATTCGATGAAGCGGCGGGCATCGTCGATGCCGCGCGTGCCCAGGTTGACGCCGAACATCGGCTCGACGCCGACCTGGCGGGCCCAGTCGATGAACTCGTTGGTGCCGAAGGCGTTGGTCTCGGTCGAGAACCAGGCGAGGTCGAGGCGGTTCGGCCGCTGTTCCTTCGGGCCGACGCCGTCCTCCCAGTTGTAGCCGGAGAGGAAGTTGCCGCCGGGATAGCGGACGATGGTGACGCCGAGTTCCTTGGTGAGTTCGGCAACGTCCTGACGGAAGCCGTTCTCGTCGGCGGTGGGGTGACCCGGCTCGAAGATGCCGGTGTAGACGCAGCGACCCATATGCTCGACGAAGGTGCCGAACACGCGGCGGTCGAGGTCGGAAATGGCAAAGTCGGCGTCGACGATGAGACGAGCGGACGTCATGAGCTTTCAGCTTTCGGGTTTGAATGAACTCGGATGGTTGCAGCGCCCCGGCCAAGGAAGGGTGCCGCTATCCCTGACGACCGCCGGTCACAGGGGCGGGAGGCGCTTGCCGTCCGCTTTCGACCGGCGGGAGGGGCCGGATGAATGGCGGCGGTGTTCCGCCCGGCCGGTTTGATCCGGCCGGGCAGGTCTCGTCGGCTTACTTCGCGTTGGCGAGCAGCTCGTTGATGCGGGTCTCGGCGTCGGTCAGGGCTTCTTCGACGGACTTGTCGCCGCGCATGGCCGAACCGACTTCCTCGCCCTCGATCTCCTGGATCGAGAACTGACGCTTGACGGCCGACGGCAGGGCGGTGCCGTTGACGGCGAGCGAGGCGATGTCGTCGCGGTGCGGCAGGCCCTTGAACTCGGCGCTGTCGATGATGGACTTGCGGACCGGCAGGTGACCGGTGCGGGCCCACTCGAAGTTGTTGTCCCAGAGGAACTTCATGAACTCGACCGCCGAAGCGCGCTGTGCGTCGGAGAGGTCCTGCTTCAGAAGCACCCAGCTATGACCGTCGGCCCAGACGCGCGGGCTGCCGGGATAGATCTGCGGGAAGGCGGTCACGGCATAGCCGTTGGCCAGCGGGCCGTCCTTCTTGGACTCCTGGTCGTAGGTGTCGATCAGCCAGGTGCCGCAGATGAACACGCCGCCGTCGCCGGCCGCGAAGCTCGACACGGACGCCGCATAGTCCTGGTTCTTGGTGGTCAGATCCTTGGAGTAGATGTCGGCCAGGAGCTGAAGGGCTCCCTTCGCTTCCGGCGAGGAGAAGTCCACCTTGTTCGGATCGGCGAAGAAATCGACGTTCTGCTGGTAGAGCAGCGTGTCGAAGGTGCGGGTGTAGAAGGCCGTCTCGTTGGCGAGCGTCGAGATGAAGTAGGGCTTGCCCGTCTTCTCCTTGAACTGCTCGGCCTGCGCGAACAGCTCGTCGGTGTTCTTCGGCAGGATCGGCTTGCCCGCCTCGTCGACGAGGCCTGCCTCCTTGAAGAGGTTCATGTTGATGTGCCACAGCCAGGTGTGGGTGTCGAACGGCATGGCGTAGATCTTGCCGTCCTTGGTGACACCCTGGCGGGCGGCATCGGTCATGTCGTTGACGTCGACGCCGGCCTTGGCGAAGTCTTCGTCGAGGGGCTCGAGCAGGCCGCGCGACGAATAGTCGGAGATGACGGCTTCATGCATGACCGAGATGACCGGCGGCTCGCCCGAACGGATGCGGGCGGTGAGCTGGTCGTAGCCCGGCCACTCGACGATCTCCGGCTTGACGACGGTGGTGGTGCTCTCGGCGTTGAACTTGTTGATCAGCGCGGTGATGATGCCGCACTCGCCGTTGGCCTTGGTCACGTCGGTGACCGAGCCGTAGTCGGCCTCGCAGGCGCCGAAGAAGCGGGCGACAGAGATTTCGGTCTTGTCGGCCGCCAGGGCGGCGCTGGCGCCGGCCGTAAGGACCAGGCCTGCCAGCAGGGCAGTAGTCAGCTTTCTCATTGGACCTCCTCCAATACGGCCGATCTCCTTGAAAAACCCTCGCGCTCGGCCGGATATGCGCTGGATTCCGCTTGGCTGAACCCCTCCTCCGGGGGTCAGTTGATCGCCGCGCCGGCCACGGCCCGGACGATGTATTTCTGGAAGAACAGGTAGACGATGAACACCGGAAGCCCTGCGAAGATCGCCTGCGCCATCAGGAAGCCGAGGCCTTCCGACTGGGCGAAGTTGGTCTGGGTCGAGGCCATGCCGACGGTGATGGTGAACATCTCCGGCTTGGTCGCCGAGATCAGCGGCCAGAGATAGTCGTTCCAGGCGCCGAGGAAGGAGAAGATGCCGAGCGTCGCCTGGGCGGGGACGGTGAGCGGCAGCAGCACCTTCCAGAAGATCTTGAAGCGCGAGGCGTTGTCGAGCATAGCCGCTTCGTCGATATCCTTGGGGATTGCCTTGAAATACTGGGTCATCAGGAAGACGCCGAAGGCGCTCGACAGACCCGGCAGGATGATCGCCGGATAGGTGTTGTGCATCTTCAGGTCGGAGAACATCTGGTGGCGGGCGATGATCACCGCCTGTTCCGGCACGGCGAGGCCGAGCAGGACCAGCACGAAGATGATGTCGCGGCCCTTGAACTCGGCGCGGGCGAAGCCGTAGCCGGCGAGCGAGGACAGGATCAGGATGCCCGCGGTGACGCCGACCGACACCACGGCGCTGTTCCACAGCCAGCGGAACACGCCCGACGACTGGAAGATGTCGGTGTAGTTCTTGAGCGTGTAGGGCGGATGGAAGGCCGAGGCCGTGGAGATCATCAGCTCCGAGTTCGGCTTCAACGACAGGAGCAGCGTCCAGGCGATCGGCAGCATCCAGATGACGGCGACGAGGACGACGGACAGCAGGATCAGCTTGTTGCCGATGCCGCGGCCGACGATGTGTTCACTGGCAGCCATGGCTCAACCCTCCACCCGCTTGCGGGACGCGAAAAACTGGGCCAGCGCGGCGACGGCCATGATCAGGAACAGCACTTCCGAGGCGGCGGCGGCATAACCGAGGTTCCAGGACCGGAAGCCCTGCTCGTAGATGAACAGAACGATCGGACGCGAGGCGTTGTTGGGTCCACCCTGGGTGAGCAGCTGGGCCTGGCCGAACAGCTGGAACTGGGCGACGATCTCGTAGATGACCACGACCAGCATGGTGCGCCGGATCGAGGGCAGCGTGATCGACCAGAACGAGCGCCAGCGGCTGGCGTTGTCGAGGGCGGCGGCTTCGTAGAGTTCACCGGGAATCTGCTGCAACGCGGCCAGGAACAGCATCATCGGCAGGCCGATGATCCACCAGATGGTGGTGACGGCGATGGCCGGCAGCGCCAGCGATGACGAGGTGATGAAGGCGATCGGCTCCAGGCCGAACAGCCTCATGATGCTGGCGATGGCGCCGTTGCCGGGCATGTACATCATCTTCCAGATGATGGTGACGATGGTGACCGACAGCACCGAAGTGCCGAAGAAGATGGCGCGCAGGCTCGCCGAGGTACGGTCGCTCCGGTTGAGGGCGAGCGCCAGCAGAAGGCCGATGGCCACGAAGACCGGCACCGTCATCAGCACGAACAGCACGGTGTTCCAGATGGTGCCGATGAAGATCTTGTCGTTGAACAGACGATAGTAGTTGGCCAGTCCGGTGAATTTCGACGTGTCGTCGAACATGTCGGACTCGAGCATCGACATCCAGATGCCCTTGAACAGCGGATAGACCAGCAGCGCGAGGTAGAACACCATGTAGGGTGCTATGAACAGCGCGTTGGTCCAGCGCGGGCCGATCGAGGCGCCCGTCGGGCGCTTGACCGCCGCGACCGCCTTGCCGGGCGATAGCGTTGCGTCCGTCATCTCAGCCTCCGTCACTGGCGTGCGTGGTAGGCAAGGCCCGCGTCGTCGAAGAGGTGCGCGGTGGCGCCCTCGACGGCGAGGGGGACGGTGTCGCCGGGCTGAACCTGGCTGACGCCCTTGTCCTCGGCGACCAGCGTGTTGCCGTCCATCAGGCGGATGTGCAGATGGGTGCGATCGCCGAGGCGCTCGACCACTTCGACCTTGCCGGGAACGGCGCCGTCCGGCCGGACGTGGATCGCCTCGGCGCGGATGCCGACGCGCAGGTCGCCGGTCGGCAGGATGTCGAGAGGGACGGCGGTGTCGATGGTCGAGCCGTCGCCGAGCACGGCGGTGGCGAGGCCGGCGCGGTCGCGGATCGTGACGGGCAGGAAGTTCATGGCCGGCGAGCCGACGAAGCGGGCGACGAACTCCGTGGCCGGACGGCCATAGATGTCCATCGGCGTGCCGACCTGCTCGACCTTGCGGGCGTTCATCACCACGATGCGGCTCGCCAGCGTCATGGCTTCGACCTGGTCGTGGGTGACGAAGATTGTGGTGGCGCGCGTCTGCTGGTGCAGGCGGGCCAGCTCGACGCGGGTGCGAACGCGCAGCGCGGCGTCGAGGTTGGAAAGCGGTTCGTCGAAGAGATAGGCCTTCGGATCCTTGACGAGCGCTCGGCCGATGGCGACGCGCTGGCGCTGGCCGCCCGAGAGCTGGCCGGGCTTGCGCTGGAGAAGATGGCCGATCTCGAGGATGCGGGCGGCTTCCTCGATGCGACGGGCGATCTCGTCATGCGGCGTGCCGATGTTCTTGAGACCAAATGCCAAGTTATCGAACACGGTCATGTGCGGATAGAGTGCGTAGTGCTGGAACACCATGGCGACGCCGCGCGCGCCGGGGGGGAGGTGATCCACCCGCTCCCCGCCGATGCGGATTTCGCCGCCGTTGACCGTCTCCAGCCCGGCGATCATGCGCAGAAGCGTCGATTTGCCGCAGCCCGACGGTCCGAGGAAGGCGATGAACTCGCCGGAGTGGATGGTCAGCGACAGCTCCGAGATGACCTCGACGGAGCCGAACCGCTTGGACACCGAATCCAGTTCGATGCTGCTCACCTGCATTCTCCTCCACAAAACCAGTTTTCTTCTTATGGTATGATGATAAGATTGTACGGCGAGAGGGGGCCTTGTCAATCCTCGCGTTGGACATTTTTGGCGAGAAAAAGGTACAGCTAGAGCGCGCTTCCGGCGGAAGAGCGGGACTCGCACGGTGCCGCTTTTCGCCGGGGCCTCGACCGGACACGCTTTCCGAACGGGCGGCCAGCCCGCCGGACGGCCGGGTGTCCGCCCGCCGGTCTCGGTGCCGGGCCGGGCAGACGGACGCTCGTATTGGTGTGGCTGAGCAGACGCGCTTCGATCGGGCCGGTTCGGTCCCTTGGCGGATGCTCCGGGAAAGAGAAGTATGTTCGAGAGAGATTCCACCATCGGCACCATGAGTGCCCAGGTCGCGCGAATCATCGGCACCCGGATCGTCTCAGGCGAGTTCGGCCCCGGTGACTCGCTGCCGATCGAAGCCGAACTCTGCCAGGAATACGGCGTCAGCCGCTCGACGGTGCGCGAGGCGGTAAAGAACCTTGCCGCCAAGCGGTTGATCGAGGTGGCGCCCAAGCTCGGAACGCGGGTGCTGCCGTTCGCCGACTGGAACCTCCTCGATCCCGACGTGCTGTCCTGGCGCCTCAGCGCGCAGTTCGACGAGCGGATCGTCGAAGATCTCTACGAGGTGCGCCAGTGCTTCGAGCCGCGCGCCTGCTATCTCGCCGCCCGCTCCGGCACCACCGACGACCATGACCGCATCTGCCGGCGCTACTCCGACATGGTGTCGATGCTCGATCAGGCGCCGCTGGCCGCCGGCGCCGAGAGCGAGTTCCACCTCGCCATCATCGCGGCGACGCACAACGGCCTGTTTGTCACCATCGGCGGGGCGGTCAAGACGGCGCTCAAGGCCTCTTTCAGCCTGACGCAGAAGGATGCGAGCGGCACGCCGATCGATCTGGCGCCCTACGAGGAGGTTCTCTCGGCCATTCTGGCGCGCGATGGCGACCGGGCGGAAGCGGCGATGCGCCGCCTGCTCGGCCTGTCGCGCCAGCGCGTCCTGGCTGCCGTCGCCCATAACCGCGAGCGCGGCGGTCGCGGCTGGCGCTGAACCGGCTCGAACTTCAGGCGCTGGACCCTTGCCCGTCCGGATCGCTTTGGCGCGCCTCGGAGGATGCGCCGCGCCGCTTCGCCATCCGATGCGCCAGGGCCTCGAACCCGTCGGAAATCAGCACAGCCAGAACGCCGGTGATGACGCCGCCCTGAACGATGAAGGCGAGGTTGTTGGACAGGAGCCCGGCGACGATCACCTCGCCGAGCCCCTTGGCGGCCACGGTCGAGCCGATGGTCGCCGTGGCGAGGCCGATGACGGTCGACAGCCTGATGCCCTCGACGATCAGCGGCATGGCGAGCGGCAGCTCGACCTTGAGAAGGCGCTGGCGGCCGGTCATGCCCATGGCCGAGGCGGTCTCCACCACGGCCGGCGGCAGCGTCGACAGCCCGACGAGCGTGTTCTCGAAGATCGGCAGCAGGCCGTAGAGGAACAGCGCCATGCGCGTCGGCCCCTCGCCGAACCCCATGATCGGCACTGACAGGGCCAGGACTGCCACCGGCGGGAAGGTCTGGCCGATGTTGACGATGGCGCGCGACAGGGCAAGGAACTCGGCCCCGGCCGGACGGGTGACGAAGATGGCGAGCCCGATGGCGACGATGGCGGCGGCCACCGTCGACAGACCGACGGTGAAGAGATGCGACAGTGTCAGGTCGAGCAGCGTACCCTGATTGTAGATGGCCGGCGCGCCGTTGTTGGTCAGCGGCGTCAGCAGGCCGGCGAAGCGATCGGGCGCCAGCAGGAAGGCAAGGAGAACGGCGAAGGCCAGAAGCCGAAGGACAGTGCCCGTGCGTATCTTGTCCCGCTTCATTTCGGCCGCGCCGCCCGCTCGGCTATGCCCACAAGGCTGACGCGCCCGAGCGGCGCCCCGGCGTCATCGATCACCGGCGCCGCGTCGCGGCCCGACCAGAGCAGCTCGCCGAGGCCCTCGTAGAGGCTCGCGTCGGCCGCAAGAGGCGCCCCTTCGGCCACGCCGGGCTCGACCGCCGCGCGAACCCTTCCGAGCGTCAGGTAGCGGAAGGGGCGGTCGGCGCTGCCGATCAGGTCGTCGACGAAGGCGTCGGCCGGCCGGGCCAGGATGTCGGCGGCCGGCGCGTATTGCTTGAGAAGGCCGCCATCCATGACGGCGATGCGGTCGCCGAGATGGACCGCCTCGGCCATGTCGTGGGTGACGAGCAGGATGGTGGTGCCGGTCCGGCGCTGGATGGCCTTGAGGTCGGTCTGGGCCTTGGAGCGGATGATCGGGTCGAGCGCGCCGAACGGCTCGTCCATCAGGAGAAGGGCGGGCTTGGCCGCCATGGCTCGGGCAACGCCGACGCGCTGCTGCTGGCCGCCGGAGAGTTCGTGCGGATAGCGGTTCGCAAACTGGGCGTGATCGAGCTGGAACAGCTCCATCAGTTCCTCGACGCGGGCATCGACCTTCCTGCGGTCCCAGCCGAGCAGCATCGGCACGGTGGCGATGTTGCGGGCGACGGTCCAGTGCGGGAACAGACCGTGGTTCTGGATGGCGTAGCCGATCGAGCGGCGGAGCTCGTGGGGCGGCATCGTCGACACGTCGTTGCCCTCGAGAAAGACGCGCCCTTCCGTCGGCTCGACCAGCCGGTTGACCATGCGCAGGAGCGTCGACTTGCCCGAGCCGGAGGTGCCGACGATGACGGTGATCGTGCCGGCCTCGATCTCCATGTTGACGTCGTTGACCACGGCCGTGTCGCCGTAGACCTTGGTCAGATGGCTGAGTTCGATCATGCCTTGCCTCTGCCGGAAATCTCGATGATGGCGTCGAGCACGACGGCGGCGGCGAAGGCCAGGGCCACCGGCGGCAGCGCGCCGAGCAGGATGAGGTCGGTGGCCGTCTGGCCGAGCCCCTGGAACAGGAAGACGCCGAAGCCGCCGCCGCCGATCAGCGCCGCCACCGTGGCGAGGCCGATGTTCTGGACGAGGGCGATGCGAATGCCGGTGAGGAGCACCGGCAGGGCCAGCGGCATTTCCACCTGGAAAAGCCTTTGACGGCCGGTGAGGCCCATGCCGCGCGCCGCGTCGACCACGGCGCGGGAGACGCCGTTGAGGCCGACCACGGTGTTGGCGACCATCGGCAGCAGCGAATAGAGGAACAGCGCCAGGAAGGCCGGCGCCATGCCGATGCCGCGAATGCCGAGGGCGTGCGCGCCGGGAACGTTCATGGCGATCCAGCCGAGCGGCGCGATCAGGATGCCGAACAGCGCCATGGAGGGAATGGTCTGGACAACGTTGAGGACGTTGATCAGCGGGTCGCGGACGGCCTTGATCTCGTAGGCGAGGATACCGAGCGGCAGGCCGACGGCGATGGCGGCGGCGAGCGAGCCGGCGGCGAGAATGATGTGGTTGATCGTCTCGCGCCAGAACACGTCGGCGCGGTTGCGGTACTCGGCGACGATCGACAGGTGGCTCCAGGCGCCGGATGCGAACAGGCCGACGATGAGCGTCGCAGTGATCACCAGCGCGACGATCCGCCCGGCCGGGCCGAGCTTCAGCCGCACGCTGGCATCGGTGACCAGCATGGCGGCGCCGAACAGGGCGACCCAGAATCCGCTGGCCGGGGCGACGCGGGCGTAAGGGTTGTCGTCGGGCATCAGATGGGCGCCGGCGGCGCCGGCTGCGAGCGCTAGGGCTGCGAGCGCCAGCGCGCCGAGGGCGAGGCGCACTGCCGGTCGGCGGCTTGCCAGCGCGGCTCCGATCGTGGCGGCGAGTACGGCCAGAACCGCAACCATGGTGGTGGCCGGCAGCGCATCGAACAGCCGGAGGCCGGTTCCGGAGGCGATGCGGGTGGCCCGCAGGGTGGCAAAGGGAAGGGCGAGCGCACCGATCAGGAAGGCGGCGATGACGACGCCGAAGCGATCGATCCGCGACGTGGCGGCCCGGCTCGTTTCGGCGTTTGCGAGCGTCGTCATGAAGATCCTTTGGAACGGGGCGGAGGAGATCTCCCCTCCGCCGTAACCAGTCGTTATATGCGTTCCGCTTGATCTGGTTGCATCCAGTTCAAGCGGGTTTCGGCCTGATCGGCCGGCGCCCGGTCGGGCGCTTCCGCTTCCTTCAGGTTTCGCCCGAAAGGTCGAAACCCGACGGAAACGGTATTACTTCAGGAAGCCCTTGGACTTCAGGTAATCCTCGGCGACCGCCTTGGCCGGCTCGCCGCCGATCTGGACGCGGGCGTTGAGATCCTGCAGCGTCGTCAGGTCGAGGCTCTCGAAGATGGGCTTCAGCGTGTCGGCGATCGACGGGTTGGCGGTCAGCACCTCTTCGCGGACGATGGGGGTCGGCTGGTAGACCGGCTGCACCGACTTGTCGTCGTCCAGCACCACGAGCCCGGACGGGGCGATGGCGCCGTCGGTGCCGTAGACCATGGCGGCATTGGCGCCGTTGGTCTGGTCGGCCGCCGCCTTGATGGTGGCCGCCGTGTCGCCGCCGGAGAGCACGATCAGTTGCTCGGGCGTCAGCTTGAAGCCGTAGGTGGTCTGAAAGGACGGCAGCGCCGAGGCCGAGTTGACGAACTCGGCCGAGCCGGCCAGCTTCACCTCGCCGCCCTTGGACACCCAGGCGCCGAAATCGCTGAGCGACTTGACGCCGGCCTCGTCGGCCACGTCCTTGCGCAATGCGATGGCCCAGGTGTTGTTGGCCGGCGAGGGCGTCAGCCAGACGATCTTGTTGGCGTCATAGTCGAGCTTCTTGGCTTCCTCATAGGCCTTGGTCGCGTCCTTCCAGAGCGGATCGTCGGCCTTGTTGAAGAAGAAGGCGGCGTTGCCGGTGTACTCGGGATAGATGTCGATCTCGCCGGCGGTGATGGCCTGGCGCACCACCGGCGTGCCGCCGAGCTGGATGCGGTCCTCGACCTCGATGCCGGCGTTCTGAAGGGCGATGAGGATGATGTTGCCGAGGACGCCGCCTTCGGTGTCGATCTTCGAGGACACCACGACCTTGGCGTCGGCGGTACCGGCGAAAAGCCCAAGGGCAAGCACAGCGGCGGCATATTTCAAGTGGGGCATCACTGATCTCCTGGCTGGTCTGGTCGGGGATTGGTCCTGCTGCCTCGTCGAGGGGCGTCAAAAATAGCAGCCGCACTGCCGAAAGGTGGCAGTGGTGCCATGCCGGCGGCAAACTGCGGGCGACGCGGACATCGCCCGGAGACCAAACGCAGCGCGCCGGTCTGCGTTCCATCGAAACGTTCGGAGGGAGATGGACGGCACCTCCCTCCCGCGGAAGCCGATCACGCGATCAAGTGTCATCCCTTGCGCGGCGCATGTCCAGCCTTGATGCGCCGGGACGTGAGATGTGTCACGCGGCGGAGGTTTCCTCTTGTCCGGTCTCGGCGTAGTAGCGGCCGATGCGTTCGACCTCGTTCTTCGAACCGCGGATGACGCCGGTGCGCTGATGCAGTCGCTCGGGCACGCTGGCGAGACTGCGCTCGTGCCCGGAGATCGCCCGGCCGCCGGCCTGCTCGACGATGAAGGCCATCGGGTTGGCTTCATAGAGCAGGCGCAGGTGGCCGCCCTTCGGCGCGTTGTCGCGGTCGACCGGATACATGAACACGCCGCCGCGCATCAGGATCCGATGCACCTCGGCCACCATGGAGGCGATCCAGCGGGTGTTGAAGGCGCGGCCGCGCGGTCCTTCCGGTCCGGCGACGCACTCGCGGACATAGCGCCGGATCGGCGCCGACCAATGGCGCTCGCGCGAGGCGTTGATGGCATACTCGCCGGTATCCTCGGGACTGCGCATGTTGGGATGGGTGAGGACGAAGACGCCGATGTTGTGGTCGAGCGTGAAGCCGTTGACGCCGTGGCCCGACGTCAGAACCATCATGGTCGACGAGCCGTAGATGGTATAGCCGGCGGCCACTTGCCTGACGCCGGGCTGCAGATAGACCCGTTCGTCGGAGGGATCGGCACCCTCGGGCAGGCGCAGGATCGAGAAGATGCTGCCGACCGCCACGTTGACGCCGATGTTGGACGAGCCGTCGAGCGGATCGAACAGCAGGAGATAGCGACCGTCGGAGCCGCGTGAGATGCGGGCGTCCTCCAGCTCCTCGGAGGCGACGCCGGCCCAGTTGCCGCTCTGGTCGGTCATGTAGAGGAAGATGTCGTTGGCGAGAACGTCCAGTTCCTTCTGGTCCTCGCCCTGTACGTTGCGCGAGCCGGCGTATCCCATGGTGCCGGCCATGGCGCCCCGGTTCACCTCGTTGGAAATCGTCTTGCAGGTGGTGCAGATGTCGGTCATCAGCGCCGTGAAGACGCCGCTGCCGCCGAGCCGGCGCTGCTCCTGCACCAGGAAAAGCGGCAGGGTGATGCGTCGATAGGTCATGATCTCTCCTGAGGGAAGTGGGAGGATGATCGTCGATGCCGCTTTGCGAGGCTAATGCGCACAAAACGAGCCGTGTTTATGGTCTTCGCCTCGATCAAGCTCAATTCAATGAAGTAGGTTTCGATTTTGTTCGGCGAGTTGTCTAAGTCTATAGGTCCGATGATAGACTGGCGAGGAGGCGACAAAAACTATCCGTTTGGCGATTTTATCGTTAAGCTTGGCTTTGCATGGTACATATACGGAAAATGGATGGCTCGATAGTGCGTCTGTCCTTGGTTCATTGATGTGCAGTCTGGGCGGATGATGGCGCGAGAGCGGGCTTTCAATCCTTTGTCGGAACGCTATGCTCTCCCGGTTTCCGCAGCCGGGAGCCGATCATGCTCGTCCTCGACGCCAATGCCACCGCGGCCGCACTTGACTATTCGGCATTGATCGCCGGGCTGCGCGAGATGTTCGCGGCCGGAGTGACGGCGCCGCTTCGCCACGTCCACGGGCTGCCGCGTTCAGGAGAGCCGGATGCCACGCTGCTCGTCATGCCGGCCTGGATGGGGGATGGCAGCCACGGCGGCGTCAAGATCGTCAACGTCGTGCCGGGCAACGCCGGCCGTGGCCTCGCAGCGGTGACGGCGAGCTACCTGCTGTTCGACGAGACGACAGGCGCCCATGTGGCGCTCATGGATGGTGCGGCGCTGACGGGGCGGCGCACGGCGGCGGCTTCCGCGCTCGCCGCGTCCTATCTGGCGCGTGCCGATGCCCGCACGCTGCTGGTGGTCGGGGCAGGCCATATCGGCTCGGAAATGCCGGATGCCTACCGTGCCGTGCGGCCCATCGAGCGGGTGCTCGTGTGGAATCCGACGCCGGCGCGGGCCGAGCGGCTGGTGGCTCGGCTTCGGGACAAGGGGATCGAAGCGGACACGCGCGGCGACCTCGAGGCGGCCGTCGGCGAGGCGGACATCATATCCTGCGCCACGCTTTCCCGGTCGCCGCTGATCCATGGCGACTGGCTGAAGCCCGGCCAGCATCTCGATCTCGTCGGCTCCTTCACCCCCGAGATGCGCGAAGCCGACGATCGGGCGGTGGCGCGTAGCCGGGTTTTCGTCGATGGGCCTGCGGCGGCGGTCGAGTCGGGCGACATCAAGGGGCCGATGGCGTCGGGCGCCCTGAAGGAGATCGCCGGTACGCTCTACGATCTCTGCGGTGATGGCGTCGAAGGGCGGCGCTCAGCGGCCGAGATAACGCTGTTCAAGTCGGTCGGCCTCGCGGTCGAGGACCTCGCCGCCGCGCGTGTCGCGCTCGCGTCTCGGCGGCCGGATTGAGGTGTCGCCGAACAACCCGCCCGCCGACTTCAGGTCGACCACCGCCTTGACCGGCAGGTGATCGGACGCGCGCCGGGCGACCGGGCTATCGTGCACGCCAAAATCGGCGACCAGCCCATCGGGCCAGCCGAAAATGCGGTCGAGTGGAAACACCGGCCGGCGCGAGGGGAAGCTCGGCACGGCGTCGGCCGTCTGGAACAGCGGCGACAGGCGCTCCAGCGGCGAGTTGGCTCGGCCGGGGCGCCACTCGTTGAAGTCGCCGCAGAGCAGCGTCGGCATCGGCTCGCGCGCTTCGAGTTGCGAACGCAGGCGTTCCATCTGCAGGCGGCGGGTATGGCTCAACAGGCCGAGGTGGGCGGCGACGACGCGCAAGGGACGGCCGCCGATGTCGAACTCGGCCAGCACGGCGCCACGAGGCTCGGCGTGCGGCAGGTGAAGACGTTCGGCGCGGATGATGGTGCCGCGCCGATAGAACAGGGCATTGCCGTGCCATCCGTGGCTCATCGGCCGGGCGGCGAGCGGCACCAGCGTAAGGCCGGTTTCCCGCTCCAGCGTGGCGAGGTTGAGCCGGCCCTTGCGGTCGCCCAGCCGGCGATCGGCCTCCTGCAGCGCGATGATGTCGGCGTCGATCTCGGCGATCACCGAGATGGTGCGGGCCGGATCGTAGGTGCCGTCGTTGCCGATGCCCTTGTGGATGTTGTAGCTGGCGACGCGGACGAGATCGCAGCCATCGCAGGCCGGCGCCACCGCTGCGGCGTCGGGTGCCCGGCCGAGCCGGACCAGGCGGCCGACGCCGTCAAGAAGGCGGGAAAGGCTGGCAAACTGCCCGGCCATGGTGTTCGAGCCTCATCGTCCGACTTCGGGAGCCGATCTCCAGATGTTTGGGCGTCGGTTCCCGTGCTCATGCGATAGCAGCGGAATGGCGGCGAGAAAAGGGCGGGGACGATGAAACCGCCGGATCGGCGCGGAACCGCTTCCCCGGGATCTGGTTGTCTCGGCGTGCGTGCCGCCCCTTCGCCGCGCGACGTGAGGCCCGGAACCCATCCGGATCCCGCGTCGACAAGGGCGGTACACTTTCGCAACACGAGGTGACCATGAACGGTTCCGCTGCGTCGCGCCTTTTTTCGCAATTTGCCTCCACGATATCGGAGCTGTCCGGCCGCCCCACGACCTTCACCCTCGCAGTGGGGATGGTCGTGGTCTGGGCGATCTCGGGGCCGTTCTTCGGCTTCTCCGAAACCTGGCAGCTCGTGATCAACACGTCGACCACCATCGTCACCTTCCTGATGGTGTTCGTGCTGCAGAACTCCCAGAACCGAGACGGCAAGGCCTTGCAGGCCAAGCTCGACGAGCTGATCCTGACCTCGAAGGCCCAGAACAAGTTCATCGGTATCGAAAAGCTGGACGAGGATGAAATCCGCAAGGTCAGCGAGGCCTTGGAACAGAAGGCCGAGATGCTGGAAGGCGTGGCCGACCGCCGGGCCGAAGAGCTGGAAGAGATGGCCGACGAGAAGAAGGAAAACCAGTAGCGGGAAGGCCCCTGGCGGGGGCGACTTCTGCCGACGCAAAATCAGCCGGCTCTCCCCGAAAAGTCGTTCATGGCGCAATTGACATCTTCGAGGTCGATACGTATGGTCCGCCCGAATTCGGGCAAGGGGGTTCAGCCCTCCTGGCATCGGGATTGATGACGTCGGGCATCGACCCGTCGGCGGCGCGTCTTCGGACGCTGACGCCGTTGGGCGTGTCGGCAAGGATGGACCAAATGAAGATCAAGAACTCTCTCCGGGCCCTGATGACCCGCGACCGCAACAATCGCATGGTCCGTCGCAAGGGCCGCATCTACATCATCAACAAGAAGAATCCGCGCTACAAGGCCCGTCAGGGCTGATGTCCGGCGGGCTTGCCGCCCGCCTTGGCGCCAGGATGCACTCGACGATCGCTGCCCGGGGAGGTACCTTCCCGGGTATGCGTGTTTTTGTGCCCTTCGCATTGCTCCTCTCGATTGCCGTCGGACCGGCCACCGCCGACGACGGCTTGCCGCCGCCCGTCTCAAGCGGGCGGGAGCGGCTGACCTCGGTTGTTCCGGCCGACAGGGCCGCCGAGCTGAACGATCTGTTTGCCCGCCTCGCGGCCGCCCGCGATCGCAGGGAGGCCGCTGCCATCGAGACGGAGATCCGGCGGCGTTGGGCATCGAGCGGCAGCGCCACCTCAGATCTCATGCTGTCGTGGACGCAGAAGGCCGTTGCGGCTGGCGACGCTGCCGGAGCGCTCGACATTCTCGACGAGTTGACGGTGCGGCAGCCGGCCTTCGCCGAGGCCTACTATCGGCGCGGCACCCTGCATCTTCTGGCCGGACGTCTGTCGCCGGCGCTCGGCGACTTCCAGACCGTACTGCGCATCGAGCCGCGTCACTTCATGGCGATGAAGGACCTTGCCGTGCTGCTCGAGGACATCGACCAGCACGAACGGGCGCTCGAAGTGCTGCGCCGTCTGCCGGCAGTCGATCCGCACATCGACGGCCTCAGCGAGGCCATCGAGGCCATCGTGGCCGGCAGTCACGGGCGCGATATTTAGGCACTCCGCCATAAGAAAAGGGCCGGATCGCTCCGGCCCCCATTCAGTTCGCGTGGATTGCCACCGATCAGATGCCCGACTTGCCGTCGGCGCCGATGCTGGCGCTGCGCAGGAGGTTGGTCACGCCCGCCGTGCCGAAGGGCACGCCGGCGGTGATGATGATGCGGTCACCGGGCTTGGTGAAGCCTTCCTCGGCCGAGATGCGGCTGGCGCGCTGCACCAGGTCCATCAGCGAGCGGGCGTCGTCGGTCACCACGGAGTGGATGCCCCAGACAAGCGCCAGGCGACGAGCCATCGAGCGGTTGGGCGACAGCGCCAGGATCGGCGTCGACGGCCGCTCGCGGGCGGCGCGGAGGCCGGTGGCGCCGGAGGCGGTGAAGCAGACGAGGGCGGCGATGCCCAGCGTCTCGGCGATCTGGCGGGCCGAAGCGGAAATGGCGTCGGCGGGAGTCGCATCCGGCTCGCCGCGCTGACCGGCCAGGATCGAGTGGAAGTGCTCGGAGGCCTCGACCTCCTCGGCGACGTGGCTCATGGTCTGAACCGCTTCGACCGGGTAGGCGCCGGCCGCCGATTCGGCCGACAGCATGACCGCGTCGGCGCCCTCGAAGACGGCGTTGGCGATGTCAGACACCTCGGCGCGGGTGGGCACCGGCGACTGGATCATCGATTCCAGCATCTGCGTGGCGACCACCACCGGCTTGCCGGCCTTGCGCGTGGTGCGGGTGATGCGCTTCTGGACGCTCGGCACCTGCTCGAGCGGCAGCTCGACGCCCAGATCGCCGCGCGCCACCATGATGGCGTCGGAGAGATCGAGGATCTCGTTGAAGCGCTCGACCGCCTGCGGCTTCTCGATCTTGGCCATGACGCCGCACTTGCCGTCGACGATCTCGTGCACTTCCATCAGGTCCTGCGGACGCTGAACGAAGGACAGCGCGATCCAGTCGACGTCGGCGTCGAGGGCGGCGGTGAGGTCGGCGCGGTCCTTTTCGGTGAGCGCGCCGGAGGTGAGGATGGTGTCGGGCAGGCTGACGCCCTTGCGGTCGGAGATCTTGCCGCCGACCTCGACCTGGGCGATCGCCACCTTGCGGTCGTTCTCGACCACGCGCAGCCGAAGGCGGCCGTCGTCGATCAGCAGGCGATGGCCGGGCTCGAGCGCGTCGATGATTTCCGGATGCGGCAGGGTGACGCCGGTGACGTCGCCGTCGAACTTCTCGCGATGGAACGCGAACTTGGCGCCGATCTCCAGAAACACCGGCCCATTGGCGAAGGTGCCGACGCGGAGCTTGGGGCCCTGAAGGTCGGCGAGGATGCCGATCGGCCGGCCGGCCTCGGCCTCGACCTCGCGAATGGTCGACACGTAGTAGCGCAGCTTCTCGTGATTGGTGTGGCTCATGTTGATGCGGAAGCAGTCCGCACCCGCCTGGTGAAGCCGGGCGATCATGTCCTTGTCGGAGGAGGAGGGGCCCAAAGTTGCAAGAATCTTGACCTTGCGGTTACGTCTCATTTCGCCCCGTTTCCTGTTTGGGTCGGCTGGTAGAGGTGTACGGTCCAGCTGCGTTGTTCGGCGGTGTCGACCTCGAAGAACCCCGTCCGCTCATAGCCTCGGGCGACACAGTTCTCGACGCCGCCTATTGTGAACATCTTGCGTCTCGTACACATGAACGCCTTGCCGCCCCATTCGCCGCCGTGCTGGCTGTCGACCGCGTAGAGGTAGTAATAGCGCGAGGTGAGAGCGCCGGAGAGCAGCGTTCCACATTTCGATCCGCCGATGTTCCACCAGCCTTCGGAGCGCCAGCCGTCCTCGGACTTGTAGCCGATCGCCACGGAAATGGTGCCATCGGTCTTGTTGCAGAGTCTGAGGTCGGCCTTCGCGGGCGTGGCGCCGGCGAGGACGAGGAAAGACAATGCCGCAGCAACAAGCGCCGGCCGCGTCTTTCGTACCGGTCCCTCATGTGCCGCCATCGGTTTTCCGCCCGCCAACGATCCTTGTCCGGTGCTCATCGGAGAATGCCCCGCCTTATCGCGTGACCTACGGCAAAATGTCAACGTATAATTACGCAAGGCGCCGAACCGTCCCGCCGTATCCAGTCTCCCATGAACATTAACACGCATCCTCAAAGGCTTACGCTCCAGTCTTTG
>JAUVXG010000149.1 GCA_030603685.1 Pleomorphomonas sp. | reverse complement strand
GGCGCAGGACCTCATGCAGGCATGGGCGCGGCGTCGATATCGGTCGCCGTTGGCTCCGGGAGCGTGATATCGGCGTGGCGCTTTCTCGTCCTGAGGTCCTGCGCCTGAAGCGCAGGATGACAATTAATTGATATAAAACAAATAGATAGCTATTGCTCGGTTGCGCGCTCCACTGGTGGCATACGCTGCGCTGCCGGGGAAGCACTCGCGGCTTATCCCGTCGTTTCACATATATAAGTTCGTCATCCTGGCGAAGGCCGCTTGAATTCGTGCGCGAATTCAAGGTGGATCTCGGGCAGGAAAGGGCTCGGCAGAGATATAACGCTCCCCGAGGCCGAAACGCCCCGCCGCCTCCATGGGACGCGGCAGGGCCGCCCGGTCAGGCGCGGTCGGCCGCTATCGCCCAGTTGTGCAGGCAGCGGTCGAGGCCGATGGCGATTTCGAGGACGAGAACGTCGTGCTCGCGCAGCGCGCCGCCCTTGGCTCGCGACACGAACTTCCGCGGAAAGTCGGTGCGGCGGGAGATGGAGCAGACCTCCATCCACTTGAAGCCGTTGTCGACCTCGACATCCATCGTCACCTCCGAATAGCTCGGCAGGCGGTCGGACGGCACGATGCGGGTGGGCAGGGCGATGACCGAGGCGATCATCTTGCGCACCGGTTCGAGGCAGGCGGCGTGGTAGTCCATGCCGGTGTCGGCGGTGAAGGCCGCCTGAAACTCCATCTGCCAGAACTCCTTGAGGCGCATGTGCGCGGTGGTCTGCTCCTGCTCGCGGCGGTAGGAGCGGCCGGCCTGCCAGACGCAGAGCGGCAGCCGGGCGCCGGTGTGCGTGTCGAGAAGGTGCGTCATGTAGGCGTAGGTGGACGGGGTGGTCTCTGGGCGGAGGACCAGCTCCGTCTCGGTCGGCGCCAGTTGCTGCTGCACCCAGACATCGGCATTGCCGTAGGCGTCGGAGATGAGATGGCGGGGAATGAGCGTCGGCGCTTCCACCCGCCGCATGTCCCAGGCCGGGTTGACGGACCGAAGGAAGGCGCGAACCTCCTCGGAAAAGTGGCGGATGAGCGCCTCGCGGCGGAGGATTTCGCGCTCCTCCCAATGGACGAGCGAATTCACGTTGAGAATGCTGAGCATGGCCTGATCTCCGGGATGGCCATTGAAGGATGAGGTGGGCGCTTTACGTCCGATCGGTCGCGCCAAGGCGCGCGGCATCACGACCGGACGCGGCGACCTCGTCCCCCGAGCACGCAAGCGACGGCGATCCGCAGGGTGCGGCCGTCCGTCAGCGATGATGCGTGCGCGTTGCTCATGGGGAAGTGATGCCGGAAGGGAAGGGGGCGGTCAAGGGTGGGGCGAGGGGGCGGATTACACTGGTGTCGGGAGCGCGCCTATTGTCACACAACAACACCGGCCGCGGCAGGCAGCGATGAACGACTTGTTCTCACCGTCCCACGTCACGCACGACACCGACGACATCGCCCTCGTCGTCGAGGTGACGCTGCCGCAAATCTCCAGCTGGCTGATGCACCGCATCGAAGACCCGCCCGAACACGTCCTCCAGCGCATCCGCGACCCCGACCTCCTCAGGCAAGGGCTGGCGCCGCTCTACGACGAGATGCGCGAGGGCGACAGCCTGTGGCTCTGCCGAAGCCGAGTGGGTGGCGGGCCGCACGGGCACGAGGGGGTGGCGCTGGTTCGTGACGGGCGGGCGGTGGTTTACGTGAAGGTGGTGCAGTATTGAGGGGGGAGGGGGAAGGGCTCCCCTCCCTATCACGCTGTCATCCTGGCGAAGGCCAGGACCTCGGGACGAGAAGGTGACGAGGGGCGTATCAGGCTCCAATGCAGGGCGTGCGATATCAGTCGAACGTGCTCGGAACACTATATCGGCCGACCGCCTTATCCTGCCTGAGGTCCACCTTGCATTCGCACGCGAATGCAAGCGGCCTTCGCAGAGGAGGACAGACTTATGGAAAGGATGCCGTGGGACAGGCGGCTCGGCTGCCCGGTGGGTGGTCGCCCTCCGTGAGGAGGCTGGCGGCGAACGGCCGCCTCAGCCCAGCCCCACCACGTCCCCCGCCAGGATCCGGTCGACGATCTCCGCCAGCTTGTCGTCGATGATGTGAAGGTATTCCGTCCAGTCGTGGAAGCCGGTTAGTTCGGTCTGGCCGTCGGAGATGCCGCGCAGGCCGAGCAGGGGGAGGGCGAATTTCTGGGCGGCGCGCCAGAGGGCGAAGGTTTCCATGTCGACCATGTCGGCGTCGACGAGGTCGTAGGCGGCGCCGGAGACGACGTTGCCGCCGGTGGAAAGGCTGGCTTCCGGCACGCCGGGCACGCGCAGCGGCAGGGGGATGGCGGCCGGCAGGTCGAGAAGCGGCGTGGTGCCCCTGGCAAAGCCGAGGGGCGAGGCGTCGATGTCGCGGTAGGCGATGGACGTCGCCTGATAGACCTCGCAATGCCGGAGCTTGCGCGAGCCGGCCGAACCGAGGCTGACCACCAGCTTGGGCAGGTCGCCGCGATGGGCGCGGGCGGCGAGCTCGGCGGTGAGGTTGACGGCGGCCTCCACCGGGCCGACGCCGATCATCACCGGCCGGATGCGCGCCCGAAGCGCCGGGCCGTATTCCTGCTCGGCGGCCATGGCAAACAGGATCGTCTCGCGCACGGCAAGTCCTTTCCGTTGGCTGACCGGCGCCACGGTAGGGCATCCGGCGAAGGGAGTGAAGCGAGGATCGGCATGCCGACGCCGCGGCGTCGGTCAGGCGGTCGTCTCTCGACGATATCCCCACCGAAACAAGCGAAGCGAAGTGACGCGGGCGCCCGGGACGCCCCGACATGGCACTCTCCTGCAGAAAAAGACAATCCCCTCGTGGAAACGACATCCGCATTTCGGATGATATACTATTGATCCACTCCCTATTTCTGGAACAGGGATCATACTTGGCTGGTTAAATCATTGTCCGATCAGAACGTATTCAGTCGCGGGCGCTTCAGCCAAAGCGAGACATCATGCCAACCTTTACCCAGATCCAATTGGAAGCCATTGCCGGCGCGCTCGGCGATACGCCCGGCGGCCTGACCGAGAGCGAGATCTCGGCGCTGTTCGAGATGGCCAGCATTCCCGACCCCGATGCGGGGCTCGAGACGCGGCAGCGCCTCTTCAACGCCTTCGCCGACGTGCAGACGACGCGCAACGACCGCACGCACATCCTGGCCTTCATCTGCACCGCCATGCGGCCCGAGCGCTTCGCCAAGGAGCCCGAGCGCTTCGAGGCGATGCGCGACAACGTCAACCGCGCCCTGGCGCTGGCCGGCCTCGTCGTCAGCGTCGACGGCAAGCTGGAGGCGGTGCGCGAGGCCTCGAAGCTCAGCGAAGCCACGAGGCGGGCGCGCGAGCTCAGGGCCGACCTCACCTATCGCGACGCCCACCCGGAGGTGATGCGCTTCTGCCAGCAGGAGCTGTTGGCCGACAGCTATTTCCCGGCCGTGCAGGAGGCGGTGCGGGGGCTGACCGACAAGATCCGCCGCCGCACCGGCCTCAACGGCGACGGGCCCGACCTCGTCGACCGGGCCTTTGCCGGCGACCCGCCGCTGCTGGCGATCAACACGCTGGCGAGCGAGGGGCAGGCCGGCGAGCAGATGGGCTTCGCCGCGCTCCTGAAGGGCCTGTTCGCCCTGTTCCACGATCCGGCCGACGCCGAGCCCCGGCCGCACTGGCACATGGCGCGCGAGGACGCCGAAGACCTCCTCAGCCTCATCTCGCTCATCCACCGCCGCATCGACGCGGCCAGCATGCCGCAGCTGATGTAGGGGGAGTGGGGGAGCGAGGATCAGGGAGCGCGATATCGGCGTCGTGCTCCCTCCGGCCCGAGGTCCTGCGCCTGAAGCGCAGGGTGTCGATTTATGTAAAAAGGAACAAAGAGATAGATCGTTACGCGTGGATGCGCGGGGTTCTGCCCGTCATCGGGGGCGTACGATGCGGTAGCGGGGTTCGCGAGCGGCATATCCCATTGTTCCGTATATATAAATTGTCATCCTTGCGAAAGCGAGGACCTCAGGACGAGAAGTCGAATCGGCGCCTATCACGCTCCATGAAACGAGGGGAGACCGATAACAGCCGCTCGCTCCATCCTGCCTGAGGTCCTCGCTTTCGCAAGGATGACAATTTATATATATGGATCAATCTGTTGCCGCTCGAACACTTCCCTTGCGGCAGCATCCCGTGGGCGCGCGGGCCATCGCGGCCTATGAGTGCGCGCCACTATCCGATTGTCTCATCAATATAGACTGTCCCTCGCGAAGACCGCTTGAGTTCGCGCGAACTCATTGTGGACATTAGGACGGTAGAGCGATCAGCTGATATCGGCCTCCGGGGCCTTCATGCTTCGCCCTTCGCCGTTGCCATGGCGGTGAGGTCGATATAGTCCATCGTTGTGGAGTCGTAGATTTCGACGAGGCGTGCTTCGGCCGCCGCGTGGGCGGCGGTGAGGACGGCGTTGGAGGCGCGTTCGACCGGGCAGGAGGGGTGATCGCTGGAGGTGGCGGCCGGCAGGATCGGGCCGGCGTCGAGCGCGCGCTGCACGTCGAGCACGGTGATCTCGTCGAGGCCCTTGGCCATCTTCCAGCCGCCGCCGCGCCCGCCTTCGGAGGCGACGATGCCGTGGTCGCGCAGGGCGCCGAGGGTGCGGCGCACCACCACCGGGTTGGTGTTCAGCATCTCGGCGATGCGCTCGGAGGTCTCCCGGCCGCCGAGCAGCGCCATGTGAACGAGCACGTGCAGCATGCGCGCCAGCCGGCCGTCGCTTCGCATCCTCATCGCCTTTCCGCAACAATTGAAGTTACGCTATCTTGACAGCGCCACCTTTCCGTAACACCATTTGTTACAGAACGAAAGGAGCCAAGCCATGCGCGAGACGCTGATCGAGACGCGGACCCTGTCCATGAGCCTGATCGAGGCCGGCGAGGGGCCGCTGGTGCTGCTCTGCCACGGCTTTCCCGAGGGCAAGCGCGCGTGGCGCCATCAGGTGACGGCGCTGGCGGCGGCCGGTTATCGGGCCGTGGCGCCGGACATGCGCGGCTATGGCGGCAGCGATGCGCCGACGCGGCAAGACCAGTACACCGTGGTGCATGCCGTGGGCGACCTAGTGGCGCTGCTCGACGCTCTGGGCGAAGCGCAAGCGGTGATCGTCGGCCACGACTGGGGCGCCACCGTCGCCTGGCAGGCGGCGTTGATGCGGCCCGACCGAGTCCGCGCCGTGGCGGCGCTGGGCGTGCCGATGATGGGCCTGCCGCCGCTGCCGCCGTCGCAGATCTTCCCGAGGAGCGAGGAGGCGCTGTTCTACACGCTCTATTTCAACGAGCCCGGCGTGGCCGACGCCGAGTTCGCCCGCGATCCGCGCCTGACGCTTGCCAAGATCCTCCACGCGGCGAGCGGCGAGGCCGGGCCGCGCCATGAGGGCGACGGCACGCCCAACCCCTTCGGCATGGTGCGGCGCGCCGTGGGCCTTCTCGCCGACCTGCCCGAGCCGGCGGCGCTGCCGGACTGGCTGCCCGAGGACGAGCTCGACCTCATGGCCGAGGCCTTCGCCGCCAGCGGCTTTACCGGCGCGCTCAACTACTATCGCAACCTCGACCGCAACTTCGAACTCCAGCAGGCGATGGCCGGCGCCCAGGTGGCGGTGCCGGCGCTGTTCCTGATCGGCGAGCGCGACACCGGCCTTGCCATCCCCGGCATGGCCGACATCATCGCCGCCATGCCCGCCCTGGTGCCCGACCTTCGCGGTTCGCATGTGATCCCCGGCGCCGGCCACTGGCTGCAGCAGGAGCGGCCGGAGGCGGTGACCGAGGCGCTGCTGGCGTTTCTTGGGGGTATCGAGGGGTAGGGGAACCATGATCGCCGCCAGCCGTTCCCTCCGAAACCGGGACGAGCCACCGGCAACCGCCGCCGGCCGGACGGCGCCCGGAGGCGACAGCCGCGCGGCGGGAGAAAGCGATGCGCCCCACTGGAGGGCCGGGTGAACGGCGTGATCGGGCCGGCCGGGCGGGCGGCCGGATGGTGCGCGCCTGCCGGCGGATGGCGGCCTTTCCGGCCTTTCTCGTTGGGCTCATCCTTCTGGCCCTGCTCGTCGGTGGCGCGGCGGCCCAGGACGACCGGGCGACGGTGCGGCTCGACGGAGAGCCGCTCTTCGCCCTCAGCGGCACGGACACGCTCGACGCCGACCAGCGGGCGAGGCGGGTGGAGCAGCGGCTGGCGGTGCTCGTCCGGGGGCTGGAGGCCAACCCGGTGGCCAGGATCGAGACGGCCGGCGACGAGCGGGTGATCGTGGTGTCGGGGGTGCGGGTGACCACCGTCTACCCCATCGACGCCGAGGACAACCTGACGGAGATCGACGGTCTGGCCAGCCGCTGGGCGTCGGCGATCGAAAAGGGGCTGACGGCGGCCATCGCGCGGCGGACGGGCTTTGGCGGCAGCTTCTTCGCCGACACCTTCGGCGCGCTGCAGACGGTGCTGTCGCGCGCCGGCAGCTCGGCGGTCAAGGTGGTGCCGAAGCTTCTGGCCGCCGCGCTGGTCATGGGCGTCGCCATCCTGCTGGCCACGCTGGTCAACCGCGTCCAGCGCTTCATCTTCAAGCGGCGCATCACCGACCGGACGCTGGAAAACCTCATCCGCCAGCTGTCCTATTACTCGCTGATCCTGCTGGGGGCGCTGGTGGCGGCCGATGCGCTCGGCTTCAGCCCCGGCGCGCTGGTCACCGGGCTGGGGCTGACCGGTCTGGTGCTGGGCTTCGCCCTCAAGGACATCCTGTCGAACTTCGTCAGCGGCCTGCTGATCCTCACCTTGCGGCCCTTCGAGCTGGGCGACCAGATCGTCGTCGGCGAGACGGAGGGTGGGGTGGAGCGCATCGAGCTCCGGGCGACGCAGATCCGCACCTATGACGGCCGGGTGGCGCTGGTGCCGAATGCCGAGGTGTTCACCTCGCGCATCGTCAACAACACCGCCGACCCGGTGCGCCGGGGCAACGTGCTGCTGCAGGTGGGCTACGACGTCAAGCTGGGGGCGCTGATCGAGCGGCTGCGCACCTCCGTCGCCTCCGTCAAGGGCGTGCTGCCCGACCGGCCCGTCACGGTGCGTGTGGAAGACCTCGGCGCCAGCGCCATCACGCTCAACATCGGCTTCTGGACGGATTCGCTGCGGGCCGACTACAAGGAAACCGCCTCCAGCGTTCGCCGCCACATCGCCTCGACGATGGACGACATGGGCCTTCCCCGCCCGCAACCCGACCTCTGGCGCATCGCGCCCGCCGCCCCGGACGACTGGGCCCGGATCTGGACGGCGACGGAGCGATAGGCAGGGCTTCGCGCCTGCCCGCCGCCGACGCTTCGGCCGTGGCCGAACCATCCGGGCGGCGAATGCGGCTAGATCCACCCTGCAAGACGCTCGGTTGCGGGGGGAGAACATGACCGGAGAGACACGCCCGTCGACGGAGCTGGCGCTCTTGCTGCTGCTGTCGACGCTGTGGGGCGCTTCCTACGGCTTCATCAAGGTGGGGGTGGAGACCATTCCGCCGCTGACGCTGATCGCCGCGCGCACGCTGATCGCCGGGGCGCTGCTGGTGGCGGTGATGCGCTGGCGCGGCCTCGCCCTGCCGCGCGACCGGGCGACGTGGCGGCGGTTCGCGGCGCAGGCCTGCCTCAACAGCGTCGTGCCCTTCACGCTGATCGCCTGGGCCGAACAGACCACCGACGCCGGGCTGGCGGCCATCCTCAACTCGACCTCGCCCATCTTCGCCTTCCTGCTGACCGCGCTCGTCACCCGGCACGAGGCGGTGTCGGGCAGCAAGCTGTTCGGCGTCGTCGCCGGGCTGGTCGGCACGGCGCTGATCGTCGGCGTCGAGGCCCTCGGCGGCCTGGGGCAGCAGCTTCTGGCGCAGCTCGCCATCGTCGCCGCCACCATCTGCTACGCGGGGGCGGCGATCTTCGGCACATCCTTCAAGGGGCTGCACCCCATGGCGCCGGCCGCCGGATCGCTGCTGGCGGGCGCCGTCATTCTGCTGCCGGTCAGTCTGGTGGTGGACCGGCCGTGGACGCTGGCGCCGACGGCGGCCTCCGTCCTGGCGCTGCTCGCCCTGTCGGTGTTCTCGACGGCCCTGGCGCTGACCATCTACTTCCGCCTGGTGCGGACGCTCGGCTCGGTCGGCGCCACCGCCCAGGCCTATCTCAGGGTGCCGATCGGCGTCGCCATCGGCGTGCTGTTCCTCGGCGAAACGCCGAGCGCGACGGCCTGGGCCGGGCTGGCGTGCGTCCTCGCCGGCGTGGTGGCGATGACGCTGCCGGGGCGGGGGCGTCCAACGCGAGCCGGCAATGGCGGGTAGCGCAGCCGCTTGCCGATTCCCCGTGGCCGGCCCGCCACATCCGCCGCTTTCCCTCGGCAAATGCCTATGAAGCAGACAAACTCTGGTTTGTATGGTCGGTTGGTTTCAATCACACTGGGCGTGTGGCATGGAGGCCCACTGCGATGACGATCTTGGCGACAAACCCGGTGTTGGTGAGGCCGACGCTCGATGCGTTCGGCGGCTATGAAGATGCGCTCATGAGGGGCTGGGCGCCCGACCCGAGGCGCACGGGCGACGCGGCCTACGTCGCGGCCGAGCTTGACGCCCTCAGGGCTGACCGGGCCGGCTATCTCGACCGGCTCCTCACCTTTCCCGCCCCGGCGGAAAGCGACTCGCCGACGACGCCGGTCAACCACGCCCTCTGGATCTCGGACGGCGAGTTCGCCGGCAAGGCGGACCTGCGCTTCGTCCCCGCCACCGGCGCCGTACCGGACGGTGTGCCCGGCCACGTCGGCTACTCCATCGTCCCCTGGAAACAGGGCCGTGGCTACGCCACCGCCGCGCTCCGGGCGCTGATGGCGTTCGCCAGAGCCAAGGGCCTCACCGGGTTGCAAATCCTCTGCAACGTGGAGAACACGGCCTCACGGACGGTCGTCGAGAAGGTGGGCGGGGAGGTGGAGCATGTGGGAACGCACCCGTCCGACCGGCCGGAGCAGATGAAGGTGTATTACCGGGGGAGGGTTTGAGGGGCGTAAGCACCCGCGAGGACCACACGCAAAGGTTTATCGAGGGTTGAGAGACAAAGCGGTTGAAATCAGGAAGCTACGTCGCCACAAAGAAAAACACCAGGTGGGGCTCGCCCGACCTGGTGCTCTAATCTGATGTCGACGGCGCATAGCAAAAGCCAGTGGGGCCAGTTCGACTGCTCTGAAGGGTATGTACCGCCGCGATGGCCGACAGTCAATTTCCATACCCATACGATGCGGCGGCGATTGCTTCACTCAAGGCGTCGCATACTGCGAACCCACAGGCGATACTGAGCGACAGCCGCGCGATGGCGGCCGATGGCGCGTAGACCGCGGACCGGCGGTTCAGAGGCCATGGTTGACGATGAGGTCCTCCGTGTCCTCGGCAAGGGCGTCCATCGTCTTTTGCCGGGCGTCGAGCCGTGCCTTCAGCGCGGCGCGGCGGTGCTTGCCGACGTAGCTCAGTGGGTCAGTTCACCATGACGCAAGCAACTTTTCTTGCTATTCTGCGGGCTCGGGGGAGAAAGACATGGACACCACAGATGAGAAAGATGACGGGGGCGTCCCACCCGGCAAGGTGAAGCCCGTCGCCGCAACTATCCTTGGTGAATTCTTTGAAGCTTTGGAAAAGGAAGAGGGCTTCGGCGAGATAGCGCCGATGCTCAGGAAAGTGGTTCTCGAAGATGGCGTCTTCGCTGAACCTGCGATCCGCGCCGCGCTGTTTTCGGATGCATCATGATCCGGATCGACAAGATACACATCAAAGAATTTCGCGGTGTCAGAGAGCTGACCCTCGAACTTAAGGGTCAGAACTTCGCCGCCTGCGGCCCCAACGGGACCGGCAAGAGCGGTATTGTGGATGCGATAGAGTTCGCTTTGACGGGCAACATCTCCCGACTGGCCGGCACTGGAACCGGCGGGCTCTCAGTCAAAGCGCACGGTCCACATGTCGACAGCCGCAACAAACCGGAGGTGGCCTCGGTCACGCTCGATGTCACCATTCCCTCCCTCGGTAACAAGAAGGCCCAGATCCATCGCTCCGTCAAATCGGCAAATGAGCCGCAGATCAAACCTACCGACAAAGATGTCTCCGCCGCGTTCGAGAGTGTTAGCTTGCATCCCGAGTTCGTCCTCTCGCGGCGCGAGCTGATCCGGTACGTCCTCTCCGAGCCGGGCCAGCGCTCGAAGGAGGTTCAATCACTCCTGCGCCTCGACGACATCGAGAGATTGCGAGGCGTGCTGCAGAAAATCGCTAACGCCTGCACCAGGGATCTCCCAGGTCTAGAGCGCGCGGAAAAGGATGCCATCACCAACCTTATCGCCGTGCTTGGTGTCTCGCAGCTCAACGAGAAATCCATCCTTGATGCGATCAATCCACGCCGTGAGCTGCTTGGTTTACGCCCCCTAATGGACCTTGACGCCAACACCTCCGTCAAAGATGGCCTGACGACCACCACCGCCAGTCCAGTTGTCCGCGTGCCGAAGATGCAGGCTGCTGCGGACCTGACAACATTGCGTGAGGCGGTTCAGGTACTGCAGGGCGCTCCGTTCAGGCAAGCATGCTCAAGCGCCGAGGTGAACGCTGCCGAGCTAGGCAAAGATGCCGATAGCCTTAACGGACTTTCCCGCGAGTTTATGCTGAAGTCAGCGCTGGATCTATATGATGGGGTAGCATGCCCTGTGTGCGACACCCCGTTCGAGCCTGACGCCTTCAAGGACCATCTGGCCCAGAAACTGGGTCACCTTGAAGTCGTTAGCAAACGACGCGCAGCGCTCGAAACAGAGCTGAAGCCGATCCTCGACGCCCTCCATGCCGCCGGTACGGCACTAAACACGATGATCGATCATGCGGGCATGTTCTCGCCGAGGATTGAAGTAACCCCACTTTCTGAGTTTAGGACCGTTCTTCGAGGACGATACAAGCAGCTCCAAAAGCTCATGCCACTCGACGATACGCGTAGGGTTCTATCCGCCGCACACATCGTTCCTGATGTTGAGCCGTCGCTTGCCGCGCTTGCCTCTGCGATTGCCGCGATACCGGAGCCTACCAAGCAGGATGCGGCGCGTGATTTCCTCGTACTGGTGCAGGAGCGGCTTGACACCTATCGAACCGCTCGCATGAGGTTAGCGGCCGGGAAGGTCTGCGCGGACCGCGCCACGAAGGTCCTTACCAGCTACGGTGCGGTGACGACGGCAGCCCTCGAAAAGATCTACAAGGACGTTGAGACCGCTTTTGCAGGCTACTACAGCAAAATAAACGAGGACGACGAGAAGGCATTCACAGCGCGGCTTATACCGTCCATCGGCAAACTCGGCTTCGATGTCGATTTCTATGGCCGTGGCCATTTCCCGCCCGGCGCGTACCATAGCGAGGGTCATCAGGACGGAATGGGGCTCTGCCTATACCTCGCACTGATGAACCATCTCCTCGCCGGAAATTTCACGTTCGCGGTTCTCGATGACGTGTTGATGTCGGTCGACTCCGGTCATAGGCGTCAGGTCTGCGCTCTCCT
>JAUVXG010000085.1 GCA_030603685.1 Pleomorphomonas sp. | reverse complement strand
GGTGGAGCGGATGGCGAGGTCCGGGCATATCTCGCGCCACTAGGCGATACGCTCGGCCGTCTTTTCATGGTGAGCCGGGCGCCGCATGGCTCGCAGCACGTTGGGGGAAGCGTGCTGGAAAGGAATGTCCAGATAGGGCAGCACCTTGCCGTCGGCCAGCAGCGAGATGACCTCGTCGACATGCGGATAGGGGTAGACGTAGTGGAGGCGCACCCAGATACCGAACTCGGAGAGCGCATCGGCCAGATCGTAGAAGCGGGCGCGGATCTCTCGATCCTTCCAGATTCCGGTCTGATACTTGATGTCGACACCGTAGGCGGAGGTGTCCTGCGAAATCACCAGCAGTTCCTTGACGCCCGCGTTGGCCAGCTTTTCGGCTTCCTTCAGCACATCGACCACCGGCCGAGAGACGAGGTCACCCCTCAGCTTCGGGATGATGCAGAAGCTGCAACGATTGTGGCAGCCCTCGGAGATCTTGAGGTAGGCGTAATGGCGCGGCGTGAGCTTGACGCCCTGCGGCGGCACCAGATCGAGGAAGGGATCGTGGGCCGGTGGAATGGCCTCATGAACGGCGCTCATCACGCTCTCGTAGGCCTGGGGGCCTGTGATCGCGAGAACGTCGGGGAAGGCATCGCGGATCTGCTCGGGCTCGGCGCCCATGCAGCCGGTGACGATGACCTTGCCGTTCTCGGCCATCGCCTTGCCGATGGCGTCGAGGCTTTCGGCCTTGGCGCTGTCGAGGAAGCCGCAGGTGTTGACGATGACGACGTCGGCTCCATCGTGGCGGCGGGCGATCTCGTAACCCTCCGATCTCAGGTGCGTCACGATCCGTTCGCTATCGACCAGGGCCTTCGGGCAGCCAAGGCTGACGAAGGAGATCTTCGGTGCAATGTCGGAGCGGGCGTCGGTGGTCATTGGCCGTGAAATCCTGAGCTTTTGAGGCCGAGATGCATGGAGAGGTTTTGCAGTGCCGTCAAGATGGAAGACAGAGAAATCGCCGCAGCTGAGCGGCCCGAATGGTAACGTGGATATTCACGAGACGATCACCTTTTACGGCGCGCCAAAAAGGAAATCGCAAAGACTTTGCCGCTAGTGTATGATCCAGACAATAACGAGTATCGAGGCTTCATGCGCTTCCCGACGTCCCGTTCTTCATGGCCGCTTGCGGCCACGACCGCCGTTCTTGCCGTCCTCACCCTGGGGGGGTGTGCAAGCGGGCCATCCGATTTTCTTTCCGTGGCCTCCAGTGAGCCCAAGGCCGAGAAGCCCATCGTTCGCGATGCCAACGAGCAGGCGGCGCTGGCCGCAGCGCTCGCGGCACAGAGCCGCGGTTACCGGATGCCCTCCGACAACATGTCGACCGTAATGGCCCTGTCGGTTGCACGCCAGCAGCAGAACGAAGAAGCGCAGGCGCTCATTCAGGAAACCGAATCCGCGTTCAAGCCCGTCGAGCCGTCGGTCTGCGATCCCTACTCGGTCGATCCGGCGACTGCCTGCCCGGCCAAGCTCCCCTGACAACCGTGAGGTCGGTCTGCGAACCGGCCTCAATGCATCGACAGCTGCTGTCCCAGGTAAAAGGCGGGCAGGCACTTAATGCCAGACGCTTCGGCCTTGCTGCAGCGCTCCGCTGCTTCGGCGGCATTGCGGAACGGTCCCGCACTCAGCAGCAAGTCGGTGCGACCGCCGCGGTCGCGGATGGTGGCCAGGCCATCCAGCCCTTCAAATAGCGCAGGATACTGCCTCACGAGGTCCGACCACGCACTCTTGAGCGTGGTGAGGTCGCCGTAAGCGCCGAGTTCCATGCCGAATTGGGTGTAGGCCGCCTCACGTTGCGAGGTGCCGTCAGGCGGCACAAGATCGTCGAAGCTGCGCGTCGACGACGGCAGACCATTCGTCGTGCCGAGCGCCGGGGCCGAGGGTGCTCCGCTGATGCTGCCGGTCATCTCAGAGAAGCGTCCTTCGATCTTGCCGAGTCGCTCTGACAGGGCGTCGATCTGACCGCGCAGAAGCTCGGTGGTCTGCCGCAGCGCTGCGTTCTCGATCCGCACCTTCGCAAGCTCGGTGGCGATGTCGGCGTCTTGGGTTGGCGCGCCCACCATGTCGCTGCGCCCGCTCGACGTCGTTGCGATCGAGCTCGGCTCTGGGGCCGGAGTGCCACGCAGAAGGGTTGCTCCGCCTCCCGAGGCGACGGGACGTGGTGGCGGGGTGGGCGCCTCGCGAACCGGATTGCCGTAGACGAGGGCGACGACGGCAAACATCACCGCCAGCGCCGCGATGGCGAACCACACCGACAACGCAAAGGAGCCGGAACCGGGAACCCCGCTTCCGCCGCCATATCTGTCGTCACGCTCGCCGTTCACGAGAACACCCCAAACGCCGAAAGGCCGCATTTCGGCCAGTCTCTTCCATAAAGGATGAGGAAGCCGATTCACTCAAGGACAATGAGTCGCTGCCGACGTCTGTTGTCGTGCTTACCCACGAGTGTTTCACGATTGCGTCATCGACGACGCGACAAGGCAAGCCTGTGGACGCGAAACTTCACTTGTTCCCGATGCATGGGCAATATGGGGTATGACTGGGCGGTGAATCGGAAGGGCAGGGAGCGTGACGAGACTTAGGAACTACTTCCTGACCGGATTGCTGGTGGCCGGGCCGGCCGGCATCACCATCTACATCACCTGGTCGATGGTGTCGTGGATCGACAGCTGGGTGAAACCCTATTTGCCGCTCGCCTACAATCCGGACACCTATCTGCCCTTCCGCGTTCCGGGCTACGGCTTGGTAGTCGCCCTGATCGTCATCACGCTCATTGGGTTCCTGACCGCCAACATCGTCGGCGCCTCGATCTTCTCGTTCTCCGAAGAGCTGGTCGATCGCATGCCGCTGGTGCGCAATCTCTACAAGGGATTGAAGCAGATCTTCTCGTCGGTGCTCGCCGACAAGGGCAATGCCTTCAAGCAGGCGGCGCTGGTGCGTTTTCCGCATGCAGGCGTGTGGACGATAGGCTTTGTCGCCGGCGCGACGCGCGGCGAGGTCGCGGATCGGCTGGAGGGCGGCGACGACATGCTCACCGTTTATGTGCCGACCACGCCCAATCCGACCGGCGGCTATCTCATTTTCATCCCGCGCGAGGACGTGGTCATTCTCGACATGACCGTCGAGGATGCCGCCAAGTTCGTCATTTCCTTCGGCCTCGTCACCGCGCAGTCGGCCGACGCGGCCGAGAGCCTCATCCGGACGCTGTCGAAAGGCGGTCCCCGTCAGTCGGTCACCACCGACGCATCGGAGCGTCCCGCCCACTCGGTCCACGAGCCATCGTAGATCGCGACCTGCCGTGCCCCGAGCAGGTCGAGGGCGAGCGCAATCACCGCTGCCGACACGCCCGAGCCGCAGCTCGCGATCACCGGCTTGCTCGGATCGATGCCGCGACTTGCGAACAGGGTCCTGAGATCGCTGGCCGACTTCAGCCGTCCGCCCTCGATCGCCTCCCCGAACGGCAAGTTGATGGCGCCGGGCATGTGCCCGGACCGAAGACCGGCGCGCGGTTCGGGGTCGCGTCCATGAAAACGGCCGGCCGAACGAGCGTCCACGATTTGTGTGCCGCCGCCGAGCGATGCCTTTACCTCATCGAAGTTCGCGACGGCCGTCGGATCGAAGCGAGGCGTGAACGTCGCCGGTGCGCGAGACACCTCGCCGGCTTCGAGCGGGTACTCGGCGGCGATCCAGGCGGGAAGGCCGCCGTCGAGCAGCACGACGTCGCGCGCGCCCATGATCCGGAAGCTCCACCAGACGCGGGCCGCCGAGAAAAGGCCGACGCTGTCGTAGACGACGATGGTCTGCGTGTTGCCGATACCGAGCGCTCCCACCGCGCGTGCAAACGCATCCGGCGTCGGCAACATGTGCGGCAGGGACGATGTGGTGTCGGCAATGGCATCGAGGTCGAAAAAGACCGCTCCCGGAATATGGCTCGCGAGATACTCGGACCGGCCGCTGCGACCGGCTGCCGGCATGTGCCAGGAGCCATCGACCACGATCACATCGGGATCGTCGATGTGGCGCAGGAGCCAGTCGGCGGTGACGAAGTGAGCGTCTGGATGCACGGGCATCGGAACCTCCGGAGATTGAGTTCAAGCGGCTTCGGTCGATGGGGCGAACCGAAGACGGACACGACGGTTGATGCGGCCCTTGTTCTCGATCTTGGCAATCTGCACTTCGCCGATCTCGCCGGTCGATTTGACGTGCGTTCCGCCGCAAGGCTGAAGATCGACGTCGGTTCCGATGCGTACCAGGCGCACTCGGCCGGCGCCGGTCGGCGGCTTCACCTTCATCGTCTTGACGAGGGCGGGATTCTCGGCCAGCTCCGCGTCGGTGATCCACTCGGTGGTGACGGCGTGGTCGGCGCGGATCAGCGCGTTGAGGGCGTCGGTGGCCGAGGCCCTGACGACCGTCTCCCCTTCGGGAAGATCAAAGTCGAGCCGGCCTTCCTCCACGCCCACCTGACCGCCGGTGACGGGATAAGGCAGCACCACTGAAAGAAGATGCATCGCCGTATGCATCCGCATCAGGGCATGGCGGCGTGCCCAGTCAAGGCGCTGAATGATCGTTTGCCCAAACTGCGGTAACTCCTGCCCGGACTCTGGAACAAGAATGATCGATGACCGATCAGCGCTGTAGACGGAGTTCTTGATGTTGGTTCTGAACCCGGTCCCCCATTCGATCGATCCGCGGTCGCCAGGCTGGCCACCGCCTTGCGGGTAAAAGATCGCGCGGTCGACGTAGAGGCCCCCATCCGTGCCGACGGCGGTCACCGTCGCCTCGGCGAGTTCCAGGTAAGGGTTGTCGAGGTACAGAGCCTCGGTCATCGTATGTCCTCCGTCATGCCGCCTCGAAGGGCGGCCTGAATTTCCTCGGAGCATCTAGCCAACTCGGTACCGCCAGATTCTTGCTTCTCAGAAACGTCGGGTTGTACAGCTTTGACGCATAACGCGCGCCACCGTCGCAAAGCACGGTGACGATGGTGTGTCCCGGGCCAAGCTCGCGAGCGAGAGCGATGGCGCCGGCGACGTTGATTCCGGAGGAGCCGCCGAGGCAGAGCCCTTCGTGTTCCACCAGGTCGAACAGCTCGGCGAGCGCGGTCTCGTCCGAGATCCGGCAGGAAAAGTCCACCGGCGCGCCTTCGAGATTGGCGGTTATGCGACCCTGACCGATGCCCTCGGTGATTGAAGAGCCCTCTGCCTTGAGTTCGCCGGTCGTATACCAAGCGTGCAGCGCGGCCCCATGCGGATCGGCCAACCCGATCTTCACGTCGGGCTTCATGTCCTTGAGGCCGATGCCGACGCCGGCCAAGGTGCCGCCCGAGCCGACGGCGCAGATGAACCCATCGATCTTGCCGCCCGTCTGCTCGAAGATCTCGCGGGCCGTCGTCTCGATATGGGCCTGCCTGTTGGCGACATTGTCGAACTGGTTGGCCCAAATCGCGCCGTGCGGTTCGGTCTTGGCCAGCTGGTCGGCCAGCCGGCCGGACAGCTTCACATAATTGTTGGGATTGCGGTAGGGAACGGCCGGTACCTCGACCAGTTCGGCGCCCACCATTCGAAGGTAGTCCTTCTTTTCCTGCGACTGCGTTTCCGGAATGACGATGACCGTCTTGAGGCCGAGCGCACTGCCGACCAGCGCGAGGCCTATGCCGGTGTTGCCCGCCGTTCCCTCGACGACGGTGCCGCCCGGTTGCAGGCGTCCGGCCTGCAAGGCATCGCGAATGATGTAGAGGGCGGCCCGGTCTTTCACCGACTGGCCGGGATTCATGAACTCCGCCTTGCCGAGAATCTCGCAACCCGTCTTTTCGGAAGCACGACGAAGACGGATCAACGGCGTGTTGCCGATGGTGTCGAGAATACTAGCGGTCACTGGGCATCTCCATGGGACTGCCGTCGGAATGTCGGCGGAACAAACTGAGCAACCCGCCCCGGAATGCAGGTGTTCCGCGGAAAGCGAGTACAAAACGAAAGCCTGGACAAACACCGAGCCCAACCGGCCGGCCGTTGCTTCTGGCTTCTGGGTGAGTGTCCTTTACGCGAACTCGCTCTCTGCCGGCTCGTCGGGCAGCACTGCCCACCCGCTGGAGGTCAGGTACTCGAGAGGCTTGTAGCGACGCTTATAGTCCATCTTGCGCGAGCCTTGCACCCAGTACCCGAGGTAAAGGTAGGGCAGGCCTCGCCGCCGCGTTCGTTCAATGTGATCGAGAATCATGAATGTGCCGAGTCCGTCGCTTTGCATGTCGGGCTCGTAGAAGGAATAAACCATGGACAGGCCGTCGATCAGCACATCGGTCAGCGCGGCGCCGATCAACGGCCCATCGCCCATGCCGCTCAGGAATGTGTTGATGCCACGCCGACGGTACTCGATCATCATGGTCGACACGTGCGTCTCTTCCACCATCGCGGCGTAGTCGCCCACCGTCATGTCCACCATGCCGCCGTCGGCATGGCGCGCGTCGAGATAGGATCGGAAGAGAGAGTATTGTTCGCCCGTCGCCGCCGGGGGCAGTTCCGCGCCGACCAGGTGGCTGTTGCGCGAATAGTTGCGCCGTTGGCTCTTGTCGGGTCGGAAGTCGTCGACGCGTACGCGCACCGACACGCAGGAGCGGCACTCCTCGCAGGCCGGCCGGTAGGCGATGTTCTGGCTGCGGCGGAAACCGCCGTGGCTCAGGATGGAGTTCATCGCGGCGGCACGCTCGCCGACCATGTGCGTAAACACCTTCCGTTCCGTCTTGCCCGGCAGATAGGGGCAGGCGGACGGCGCGGTCAGAAAGAATTGAGGTGCGTCGGTCGGGTGTTGCGTCATGGGTTCTTGCGTCGGTCTGCTGCGGTCGATCTTGGCATCTTTCGCCGGCTCTGGCGAGATACCAAGATCAACGGAAGCGATTTGTCCGAACCCACCAGAATCTGCCGGCAAGCCGTGGCGAAACAGTCCGTGTCGGTCAATACCGATTGACGAAGACGATGCCGAGCACGATGTCGTGCAGCAGACGCTTGTTCTCGGTGAACAGCGACACCAGCAGGACCAGGGGCGTCAGGACCGAAATGGAGAAATAGAACAGCACGGCGTGGATGGCGGCGATGCCGGGGTTGAGGCGGCTGCCGTCCATGAAACGGGCTTCGATGCCCTGGGTCCGCATGCCGACCGTGGCCGAGAGGGGACCTCCCAGCGAGAAGGCGCAGTAGACGAGCGCCACCGCCGGCCAGAGGATCGGATAGAGCAGCCAGCCGAGGCCGAGAGTGAAGATGCCGAGGAAGAACACCACCACGCCGACGGCGAAGGTGAGCAAGGCGATGATGACGGCATCGATCAGGAAGGCAATGACACGGCGCGTGCGGATACCATCGACGGCCCTGGGGCCGGGGCGCCCCTCGTCAATGATGTAATCGGCGGCGTCATAGGTCCGGTTGGACATGGGAATCTCCCTGAAGAACGATGAGCCGCATATGGGAATGCGGCCCGCGACTTCAATGCACGGCGCGTGCGAATGGCCGCCTATTCCGCCGATTTTCGCTCGACGCCGTATCCCTTCGCCCTGAGGGCAGCGATGATCTCCTCGGCATGATGGCCGTCGCGCGCCTCAAGGGTGATATCCAGCGATGCCCCCTTGGCCGGTATTTCCAGCACGGTTCGCCGGTGGGACACCTCGAGTATGTTGCCGCCGGCATCGCCGATCAGGGTGGTGATGGCGCCGAGCGTGCCGGGCCGGTCCGGAATGGCGAGACGGATGGCGACGATCCTTTCTTCGCGGGCCAGCTCGCGCATCATGATCGAGGCGAGTATGCGCGGGTCGATGTTGCCTCCCGAAAGCACCAGTCCAACCTTCCTGCCACGGAAAAGATCCGGCTCGGCGAACATTGCGGCGAGCCCGGCCGCGCCGGCGCCTTCGGCCATGGTCTTCTGGAGCGTCAGATAGGCGTTGACCGCCCGTTCGAGATGGCTCTCGTCAACGAGGACGATGGTGTCGACGAGTTCTCGTACGATTGGCAGCGTCCTCTGCCCGGCAACCTTGACCGCGATGCCTTCGGCCAGTGTCGCCCCGCCGGCCATGGCGTCGATGCCCTTCAGAGCCGCCCACATCGACGGATACATGCGCGTTTCGACACCAACCAGGCGGATGTCGGGTTTCAATGCCTTGGCCGCTGTCGCCATTCCGGCAATCAGGCCGCCGCCGCCAATGGGTATGGCGATGACGTCGAGATCCGGCCGCTCTTCCAGCATCTCAAGTGCCAGGCTGCCCTGGCCGGCGATGACGTCGATGTCGTCGTAAGGGTGGATGAAGACGAGGTTCTCGTCCGCTCCGATGCGCGCGGCGGCCAGCGCCGACTCGGCCACCGTCTCGCCCTCAAGCATGACGCGGGCGCCATAGCCGGCTGTCGCCGACACTTTGACATGCGGCGTGGTCACCGGCATGACGATGGTCGCCTCGATGCCGAGCCGCACCGCGTGGTAGGCAACGGCCTGCGCATGGTTGCCGGCCGACATGGCGATGACGCCACGATGCCGCTCGTCGGCCGAGAGGGCCAGGAGGCGATTGAGCGCTCCGCGTTCCTTGAAGGCCGAGGTCACCTGCAGGTTCTCGTACTTGACGAACACCTCTGCCCCGGTCAGGCGGCCGAGACGAGGCGCCGGCAGGAATGGGGTATGCATCACCTGACCTGAAATCGCGTTTCTGGCGGCGCGAATTCTGTCGATCGTGATCGACTGTTCGTTGACGACCATATGTTTTTCCACGCTTTTTCCTCTCACGGCGCCTCGCGGAGAGAGGTGGGGATATCCCTTTGCGAAAACATGCGTTTTTTAGTCAAGTTTCACGGATTGTCTCCGGGGTACCCCTGAGCGTAATAAACCTTAGAAAGGGACCTTCGACGCCCTTGCGAAGTGAAGGTCTATCCGCTAACCGTGCGACAAGCAATTCGGCGACCCCACGCGACTCCCGACCAAATTGTCGCGATTTGCAAATGGGTTGCGTCCGAACCAATGAGGTCACAATGGACGAACTCCTTCGGGACTACCTGCCGGTGATCATTTTTCTCGGCGTGGCGTTGGCCATCGGTCTGGCGCTTCTGGTCTCGCCTTTCCTGCTGGCTTTCAAGAATCCCGATCCGGAAAAGCTGTCGGCCTACGAATGCGGCTTCAACGCCTTCGACGACGCCCGCATGAAATTCGATGTTCGCTTCTATCTGGTATCGATCCTCTTCGTGATCTTCGATCTGGAAGTCGCCTTCCTGTTCCCCTGGGCCGTGGCCTTCAAGGACGTCGGGGTGTTCGGCTTCTGGTCGATGATGGTTTTCCTCGGGGTGCTGACCATCGGTTTTGCCTATGAGTGGAAGAAGGGGGCGCTGGAATGGGACTGAGCCCGAAAGAAACGCTGGTGTCGCCCGCTCCCAAGGGAATTCTCGATCCCCGCACCGGCAAGCCGATCGGCTCTGACGACGGTTTTTTCACAGGCATCAACGATGAGCTGGCCGACAAGGGCTGGCTTGTCACGTCTACCGAAGAGCTCATTCACTGGGCGCGCACCGGCTCGCTGATGTGGATGACCTTCGGCCTTGCCTGTTGCGCCGTCGAGATGATGCAGACGTCCATGCCGCGCTACGACGTCGAACGCTTCGGCTTCGCGCCGCGCGGTTCGCCCCGTCAGTCGGATGTGATGATCGTCGCCGGCACGCTGACCAACAAGATGGCTCCGGCACTCCGCAAGGTCTATGACCAGATGCCGGAGCCGCGCTACGTCATCTCCATGGGCTCCTGCGCCAACGGCGGCGGCTACTATCATTATTCCTATTCGGTGGTGCGCGGCTGCGATCGCGTCGTACCGGTCGACATCTATGTGCCCGGCTGTCCGCCAACCGCCGAGGCTCTGCTCTACGGCGTGCTGCTGCTTCAGAAGAAGATCCGGCGCACTGGCACCATCGAGCGCTGAGCGAAAACGAGGCTGGGTGAAACATGAGCGAAGCCCCGAACGATCTGATCGGCGAACTGGCGCTGGCCGTTGGCAATGCGCTCGGCGCCGATGCGTTGTCGGTCAATGTCGCCTTCGGCGAGGTGACGGCCACGGTCGTCCGCGAACGTATCGTCGATGTCGTGACGCGGTTGCGTGATGCGCCGGATCTCGGCTTCATCAACATCATCGATGTCTGCGGGGTCGACTATCCCGAGCGTGCCGATCGTTTCGACGTGGTCTACCATCTGCTGTCGCCGACCCGGAATGCCCGTCTGCGCCTTCGGGTCACCACCGATGAGGCGACGCCGGTTCCGTCGATCACATCGGTGTTCCCGGGCGCGTTGTGGTTCGAGCGCGAGGCTTACGACCTTCTCGGCATCCTGTTTTCCGATCACCCCGAGTTGCGTCGCCTCCTCACCGATTACGGCTTCGACGGGCATCCCCTTCGCAAGGACTTCCCGATGACGGGCTACGTCGAGGTTCGTTACGACGATACCCAGAAGCGCGTCGTCTACGAGCCGGTAAGGCTCAACCAGGAATTCCGCAATTTCGACTTCCTGTCGCCTTGGGAGGGCACGACCTACGTGCTGCCGGGTGACGAGAAGGTCAAGACGAACTGAGGCGCGCGATCGATGCCTGAAGCCCAGGTCAGAAATTTCAACATCAACTTCGGCCCTCAGCATCCGGCCGCCCATGGCGTGTTGCGCCTCGTGCTGGAGCTGGACGGCGAAGTGGTCGAACGCGTCGACCCGCATATCGGTCTTCTTCATCGCGGCACTGAGAAGCTGATCGAAGCCCGCACCTACCTGCAGGGACTGCCCTATTTCGATCGTCTCGACTACGTCGCGCCGATGAACCAGGAGCACGCCTACTGTCTGGCGGTGGAGCGGCTCGCCGGCATTCTTGTGCCGCGACGCGCGCAGATCATACGCGTCCTCTATTCGGAAATCGGCCGCATCCTCTCTCACCTTCTCAACGTCACGACCCAGGCGATGGACGTCGGCGCCCTGACACCGCCTCTTTGGGGCTTCGAGGAACGCGAGAAGCTGATGATCTTCTATGAGCGTGCATCGGGCTCGCGCATGCACGCCGCCTATTTCCGTCCGGGCGGCGTCCACCAGGACCTGCCCGAGCAGCTCATCGCCGACATCGAGGCGTGGTGTGATCCCTTCCTGGGGACGGTCGACGATCTCGACGCGCTCCTGTCGGAGAACCGCATCTTCAAGCAGCGCAACGTCGATATCGGTGTCGTCAGTCTGGAGGATGCCTGGAAGTGGGGGTTCTCGGGTGTGATGGTGCGCGGTTCCGGCGCTGCCTGGGACCTTCGCAAGTCGCAGCCTTATGAAATCTACGGAGAGCTCGACTTCGACATTCCCGTCGGCAAGAACGGCGACTGCTACGACCGCTACCACATCCGCATGGAAGAGATGCGGCAGTCGGTGCGGATCATGAAGCAATGCATCGCTCTGCTGAAGGTCGAGAAGGGGCCGGTTCAGACCCTCCAGGGCAAGTTCGCTCCGCCACGCCGGGGCGAGATGAAGCGCTCGATGGAAGCCCTCATTCACCATTTCAAGCTCTACACCGAGGGATTCCGCGTTCCCGAGGGCGAGGTTTACGCCGCGGTCGAGGCGCCGAAGGGCGAGTTTGGCGTCTACCTGGTGTCGGACGGAACCAACAAGCCCTATCGCGTCAAGATTCGCGCCCCCGGGTTTGCCCATCTTCAGGCCATGGATTTTCTCTGTCGCGGCCATCTCCTGGCCGACGTGTCGGCCGTGCTCGGCTCGATCGACATCGTGTTTGGTGAGGTGGATCGCTGATGTCCGTCCGTCGTCTTCATACCGAACAGCCGGAGAGCTTCGCCTTCACCGAGGAGAACGCCGCCTATCTGCAAAAGGTGATCGCTCGCTATCCCGAGGGGCGTCAGGCTTCGGCGGTGATCCCGGCGCTGATGGTCGCGCAGAGCCAGGAGGGCTGGATCAGTCGCCCTGCCATCGAGACCGTCGCCAAGCTGCTCGACATGCCGGATATCCGCGTGCTGGAGGTCGCCACCTTCTACACCCAGTTCCAGCTGTCGCCGGTAGGCCGCAAGGCGCATATCCAGGTCTGCGGCACCACGCCCTGCCGCCTGCGCGGCGCCGAAGAGATCATCAGCATCTGCAAGAACCGACTTGCCGCCCATCCTTTCGAGCTCTCCGCCGACGGTGATTTCTCGTGGGAAGAGGTCGAGTGCGCCGGCGCCTGCGTCAATGCGCCGATGGTCACGGTCGGAGAGGACACCTACGAGGACCTGACCGCCGAAACCTTCAACGCCCTGATCGACGGCCTTGCCGCCGGCAATCCGCCGGCGCCCGGCCCGCAGAACGGCCGCTTCTTCTCGGCGCCCGAGGGTGGCGATACGACGCTGACCGACGGCGCGCTCTACGACGGCTCGGTCGTCGGCAAGTACCGCGCCTTCGATCGCGAGGAACTGACGCCCCCTCCGGCCGCTCCGGCGCCCGCAGCTCCGGCTCCCGCCGCGGCCAAGCCGGCGGCCGAGAAGCCCATCCCGAAGGTGGTCGAGGCCCAGGGACAGGCCGATGGCGAGAAAGTGCCGGATCTCCACAAGCCGGAACTGTTTGAAACGGCGCGCGAGGGCAAGGCCGACGATCTCAAGCTGATCTATGGCGTCGGTCCCAAGCTTGAAGAGATGCTGCACAACCTCGGCGTCTATCATTACGACCAGATCGCCGGCTGGAATGAAATGAACCTCAGATGGATCGACCAGCATCTCGGCAGCTTCCGCGGCCGAGCTTTCCGCGACAAGTGGATCGAGCAGTCGTCAAAGCTGGCCACCGGCTGGCGGCCGTCCAACAAGGACGGCGACAAGCCCGTCTGAGATCGAACCGAAGACCCTGGGAACCTCAGTCATGCTGCAGGACAAGGACCGCATCTTCACCAATATCTACGGGCGCCATGACTGGGGCCTGCAGGGCGCGTTGAAGCGCGGCCAGTGGGACGGCACCAAGGATATCCTGGCCCAGGGGCGCGACTTCATCATCAAGGAGATCCAGGCGTCCGGCTTGCGCGGGCGCGGTGGCGCCGGCTTCCCGACGGGTCTCAAGTGGTCCTTCATGCCCAAGCAGTCGGACGGGCGGCCGCATTATCTGGTCGTCAACGCCGATGAGTCCGAGCCCGGCACCTGCAAGGATCGCGAGATCCTGCGGCATGATCCGCACACCCTCATCGAAGGGTGTCTCGTCGCCGGCTTCGCCATGGGCGCACACGCCGCCTACATTTACGTCCGCGGCGAGTTCGTGCGCGAGCGCCAGCGGCTGCAAGCAGCCGTCGATCAGGCCTACGACGCGGGCCTGCTCGGCAAGAACGCCTGCGGTTCGGGCTGGGACATGGATGTCTTCGTCCATCACGGCGCCGGCGCCTACATCTGCGGCGAGGAGACGGCTCTCCTTGAAAGCCTCGAAGGCAAGAAGGGCCAGCCGCGCATGAAGCCGCCGTTCCCGGCTAACGTTGGTCTCTATGGCTGCCCGACGACCGTGAACAACGTCGAGTCCATCGCGGTGACGCCGACCATCATGCGACGCGGCGCCGCTTGGTTCTCGAGCTTCGGTCGCGACAACAACAAGGGCACCAAGCTGTTCATGATCTCCGGCCACGTCAACACGCCTTGCGTGGTGGAGGAGGAACTCGGCATTCCCTTCAAGGATCTGATCGAGAAGCACGCCGGTGGCGTTCGCGGCGGCTGGGACAATCTCCTGGCAGTGATCCCCGGCGGCGCTTCGTGCCCGGTTGTTCGCGCCGACCAGATCATGGACGCGCAGATGGACTTCGACGGCATGCGCGCCATTGGGTCGAGCTTCGGTACCGGTGGCCTGATCGTCATGGACAAGTCCACCGACATCATCGCGGCGATCTCGCGCATTTCCTACTTCTTCCGCCACGAGAGCTGCGGCCAGTGCACGCCCTGCCGCGAGGGCACGGGCTGGATGTGGCGCGTGATGGAGCGCATGCGCGAGGGCAACGCCGCGCGCGAGGAAATCGACATGCTGTTCCAGGTCAGCAAGCAGATCGAAGGGCACACCATCTGCGCCCTCGGCGATGCGGCCGCCTGGCCGGTACAGGCGCTGATCCGGAACTTCCGGCCGGTGATCGAGGCGCGGATCGACGACTACGTGTCCCAGCACGGCATGGCTGCCGAGTGAGCGGACGGGTTTGATCGAGTTTGAAGGGCGGCCGCCGGCTATGGGCGGCGCGGCTCCAGCGAGGGTTGGGTCGACATGGCAAAACTGATCGTCGACGGGATCGAGATCGATGTGGCTCCGGAGCTGACGCTGCTGCAGGCATGCGAGGCGGCAGGAGCCGAGATCCCGCGCTTCTGTTACCACGAGCGCCTGTCGGTCGCCGGCAACTGCCGCATGTGCCTCGTCGAAGTGAAGGGCGGCCCGCCGAAGCCGACAGCCTCCTGCGGCATGAACGTCCGCGATCTCAGGCCCGGCCCCAATGGCGAGCCGCCGGTGGTGCTGACCAACTCGCCCATGGTCAAGAAGGCCCGCGAGGGCGTGATGGAGTTCCTGCTGATCAACCATCCGCTTGATTGCCCGATCTGCGATCAGGGCGGCGAGTGCGACCTGCAGGACCAGGCGATGGCCTATGGCGTTTCGGGTTCTCGCTTCATCGAGAACAAGCGCGCCGTCGAGGACAAGTACCTCGGGCCGCTGATCAAGACGTCGATGAACCGCTGCATCCATTGCACCCGCTGCGTGCGTTTCACCACGGAAGTGGCCGGCATCGCCGAGATGGGCCTTATATCCCGCGGCGAGGACGCCGAGATCACCAGCTATCTCGAAAAGGCGCTGTCGTCGGAGCTGCAGGGCAACGTCATCGACCTTTGCCCGGTCGGCGCGCTGACTTCCAAGCCCTACGCCTTTCATGCTCGTCCCTGGGAACTCTCCAAGACCGAGTCCGTCGACGTGATGGATGCCGTCGGTTCGGCTATCCGCGTCGACGTGCGCGGCCGCGAAGTGATGCGCGTGCTGCCCCGTCTCAACGAAGCAGTCAACGAGGAGTGGATTTCCGACAAGACGCGCTTCATCTGGGACGGCCTCAGGACGCAGCGCCTCGATCGGCCGTACGTCAAGGTCGACGGTCGTTTCCGCGCGACCTCCTGGGCCGACGCCTTCTCGACGATCGCCACCCGCGTGACGTCGAGCACGCCCGAGCGCATGGGCGCCATTGCCGGCGATCTCGCTTCCGTCGAAGAGATGTTTGCGCTTCGCGAGCTGATGGCGGCGCTTGGTGTCGCCTCGGTCGACGGTCGGCAGGATGGCACGGCGCTTCATCCGAAGTTCGGCCGCGCCAGCTACGTGTTCAACGCCACCATCGCCGGCATCGAGGAGGCGGACGCCATCCTGATGATCGGCGCCGATCCGCGGCATGAGGCATCGGTGCTGAATGCCCGCATCCGCAAGCGTTGGCGGGCAAGCGGCGGCAAGCTGCCGGTCTACACCATCGGCGCGCCCGTCGATCTCACCTATCCGCATGTCCACCTGGGCGACGACCCTGCTGCGCTTCAACATCTCGACGCCGGCGCGCTCGACGTGCTGAAGGGGGCAGAGAAGCCTCTCGTCATCGTCGGGCAGGGTGCCCTCGTTCGCCATGACGGTCTGGCACTGCTGTCGCACGCCGCCAAGCTGGCGACCGACGTCGGCGCCGTGACTGACGGCTGGAATGGATTCTCGGTGCTGCATACCGCCGCCTCGCGCGTCGGCGCGCTCGATCTCGGCCTCGTGCCGGGCGAGGGCGGTCGCGACGTGGCCGGTATGATCGATGCATCCACCAAGGGCGAGCTCGACGTGCTGTTCCTCCTCGGCGCCGACGAGTTCGGTGCGCAGCATCTCGGCCCGAACACCTTCGTTGTCTACATCGGCAGCCACGGCGACACCGGCGCCCACCGCGCCGACGTCATTCTTCCCGGCGCCACCTACGCCGAGAAGTCAGGCACCTACGTCAACACCGAAGGGCGCGTCCAGCTGGGCAACCGCGCCGCCTTCCCGCCGGGCGAGGCCCGCGAGGATTGGGCGGTGCTAAGGGCGCTGTCGGAAGCGCTGGGTCGCAAGCTGCCGTTCGACAGTCTGGCCCAGCTCCGGGCGAAGCTGTACGCCGTCCATCCGGAGCTCGCCGCGATCGATACCATCCCCGCGGCTGATCCGCAGGCCATCGCCTCGCTCGCCTCGCTCGGCGGCATCGTTCGGCCGGAACCCTTCATTCCGGTGATCGCCGACTTCTACCTCACCAACCCGATTGCCCGCGCCTCCAAGGTGATGGCCGAGTGCTCGGCGCTCGCCCGCTCCGGGCAGTCCATCGCAGCGGAATGAGAGACGCCCCATGAGCTTCTGGTCCGATATCGTCTGGCCCGTCGTGGTGATCGCCGCTCAGAGCGTGCTGCTTCTGGTGCTGTTGCTCGTCATCGTCGCCTTCATCCTGCTGGCCGATCGCAAGATCTGGGCGGCGGTGCAGATCCGCCGCGGTCCCAACGTGGTCGGTCCGTTCGGCCTGTTCCAGTCGTTTGCCGATCTTCTGAAGTTCGTGCTGAAGGAGCCGGTGATCCCCTCGGGGTCGGCCAAGGGCCTGTTCCTGCTGGCGCCGCTGGTGACGACGACCCTGGCGCTGCTTGCCTGGGTGGTGGTGCCGGTGGCCGATGGCTGGGTGATTGCCGACATCAACGTCGGCATCCTCTTCATCCTCGCCATCTCCTCGCTCAGCGTCTACGGCGCCATCATGGGCGGTTGGGCGTCGAACTCGAAGTATCCCTTCCTGTCGGCGCTTCGTTGCGCGGCGCAGATGGTGTCCTATGAGGTGTCGATCGGCCTCGTCATCATCACGGTTCTGCTGTGCGCCGGCTCGCTGAACATCTCGGCCATCGTCCGGTCTCAGGAAACCGGCCTTGCAACGATGATCGGCTTGCCGTGGCTTTCCTTCCTGAACTGGTACTGGCTGCCGCTCCTGCCGATGTTCGTGGTCTTCTTCGTGTCGGCTCTCGCGGAAACCAACCGCCCGCCTTTCGATCTCGCCGAAGCCGAGTCCGAGCTGGTGGCGGGCTACATGGTGGAATACGGCTCGACGCCGTACATGATGTTCATGCTCGGCGAGTATGTCGCCATCTGCACCATGTGCGCGATGATGGCGCTGCTGTTCATGGGTGGATGGATGCCGCCGATCGATGTGGCGCCGTTTACCTGGGTGCCGGGCATCGTCTGGTTCCTGGCCAAGGCCGTCCTGATGTTCTTCTTCATCGCCATGGCCAAGGCGATGGTTCCCCGCTACCGCTACGACCAGCTGATGCGTCTCGGCTGGAAGGTGTTCCTGCCGCTGTCGCTCGTCTACGTCGTGCTGGTGGCCGGCGTGTTGCAGTTGACCGGCTGGGCGGCCTGACGGGGAGGGTATGATGGACCTGTCGCTCGCAGGCGTGGTTGGAGCGGCGGTCGGGATCGGTGTCGGTCTCGTCGACTACGGCGTGATCGCATCGGTCGTGCGGCGGGCGCTGGAACGCCGGCCGGGGTTGATCGAGCCGCGGCGGGCTGACCTTCTGATGAAGGTGCTGTTCGTCGTCAACGCCACCGTCTTCGCCGCCCTCGGCTGGTGGCTGGGCGTGACGGTGGCTGGAACGGGTCTTCCGGCGCCGGGTTGATGGCGACGGAGCATGATTTCGGCCGACATCGCCGTGCGGCGATGCTGGTCCGGGAATGAAGGAAGCGGGTGCGATGAAACTCAGCCAGGTGGCAAAGTCCTTCCTCCTCAAGGAGTTCGTGTCGGGGTTCTTCCTCGCCATGCGTTACTTCTTCAAGGCGAAGCCGACCATCAACTACCCCTTCGAGAAGGGGGCCTTGAGCCCGCGCTTTCGTGGCGAGCACGCCTTGCGCCGTTATCCGAGCGGCGAAGAACGCTGCATCGCCTGCAAGCTCTGCGAGGCGATCTGTCCGGCGCAGGCCATCACCATCGAGGCCGGCCCGCGCGGCAACGACGGCACGCGTCGCACCACGCGCTACGACATCGACATGGTGAAGTGCATCTACTGCGGCTTCTGTCAGGAAGCCTGTCCGGTGGATGCCATCGTCGAAGGGCCGAACTTCGAGTTCGCCACCGAGACGCGCGAGGAGCTCTATTTCTCCAAGGAGCGGCTGCTCGCGAACGGCGATCGCTGGGAGCGGGAGATCGCCCGCAACATCGCGGCCGACGCACCTTACCGCTGAGCGATGGCCGAACGGCAAGACTGACGGGATTGGACGCGCCGACGGGCGCATCGGGGACGAAGCGAGATGATACAGGCCTTGTTCTTCTATCTGTTTGCGGCGGTCACCATCGCTTCGGCGGTCATGGTGATTTCCTCGCGCAACCCCGTGCATTCGGTGCTGTTCCTGATCCTCGCCTTCGTCAACGCCGCCGGCCTTTTCATGCTGGTCGGCGCCGAGTTCCTCGCTCTGTTGCTCATCGTCGTCTATGTCGGCGCCGTGGCCGTCCTGTTCCTCTTCGTGGTGATGATGCTCGACGTCGACTTCGTCGAACTTCGCCAGGGTTTCATGCAGTATCTGCCGATCGGCGTGCTGGTCGGGCTGATCTTCCTGGCCGAACTTCTGATGGTGGCCGGCGCCTGGGTGTTCGCCCCGGAAGCCACGGCCACCGCCTCGGCACCGATCCCCGACCCCGACCGGGTCACCAACACGCTGGCGCTCGGACAGCTGCTCTATACGCGCTACGTCTACTTCTTCCAGGTCGCCGGTTTCGTGCTGCTGGTGGCCATGATCGGCGCCATTACGCTGACGTTGCGCCATCGGGCCGCCGTCCGCCGCCAGAATATTTCCGTCCAGGTGGCACGCACCCGCGCCACCGCCATCGAAGTCAAGCATGTCGAGCCGGGGAGGGGCCTGTGACGATCCGTTCTCACGCCTCCACGTCGGACAAGGACGGTTGACGCCATGACGCTCGGTCTAGCCCACTACCTGTCGGTCGCGGCGATCCTGTTCACGCTCGGGGTGCTCGGCATCTTCCTCAACCGGAAGAACGTCATCGTCATCCTGATGAGCGTCGAGTTGATCCTTCTGGCGGTCAACCTCAACCTCGTCGCCTTCTCGCATTTCCTCGGCGATCTCGTCGGACAGGTCTTCGCCCTGTTCGTGCTGACGGTCGCCGCCGCCGAGGCCGCCATCGGCCTTGCCATTCTGGTCGCATTCTTCCGCAACCGCGGCTCCATCGCGGTGGAAGACATCAACGTGATGAAGGGCTGACGCAAGAGATGTATTCCCTCATCGTCTTCCTTCCGCTCATCGGCTTCCTGATTGCCGGCGCCATTGCGCTCTGGGGCGCGGCGGCCACCGTGCCCGCACCCGAGGGCGGCCATGATGCCCACGGTCACCACGACGATCATCATGCGGCCCATGCCGAGCATGACGACCACGCCCATGGCGGCCATGACGACCATCATCACGCCGTCGAGCCGGCAGCGCCGGGCTCTCGCATCGCCGAGCTGGTGACCACAGGACTGCTGTTCGTATCGGCGATCCTCTCCTGGGTGGCCTTCATCTCGGTTGGTTTCGGCGAGCATGAGACGCAGTCGATCCGGGTGCTGACCTGGATGACCTCCGGCGCCATGCAGATCGACTGGGCGTTCCGCGTCGACACGCT
>JAUVXG010000044.1 GCA_030603685.1 Pleomorphomonas sp. | reverse complement strand
CGGCGTCGAGCACGTCGAGGAGTATGGCCAGGACTTCGAGGCCGGCGGTGTCGCCGGACGCCGCCTTCAGTACATCGATCGGATCTCCATCGCCGGTTGGCGAGAACACCGGCGGTGGACTGGAGAGGCTGATGACGGCCCGCATCTGCGCTTCGTCGCCGGAACGTGCGGCGGCAATGATCTTGGCGCGCATGGCGGCGACGGCAGGAGGGAGCGTCGACAAGTCGTAATGAACCTGCGGAGCCGCTCTTGCCGACTCCCCCCCGGAGGGCGGGGTGCTCAGCTCGTTGCCGCCGGGAATGCTGAAGCCGAAGCCGTTGCCATCTGGCGTGCGGTCCGTTTCAGGGGACGATTGGAAGCCAAAGGCGCCGGCCATCGGTACGGTGTGCAAGAACAAGCCCGCCGCGAACGCCGCGGCGAACAAATGCGCTCCGATGGAAATCCGCATGTCTTCCCCCGACCTCGCGCGGCGGTCCGTCCCGCCTTACTGCAGGGTGCGCAGCAGCGTATAGCCGCCCGAGGAGATCTTCTCCGGCAGTTCGGAGACAAGCCGGGCAACGCTCTCTTCGCCGAAGCACTCGACGAGCGTCGTCAGGGCAGCGAACAAGGCGGCATGAGCAACGGCATCGACGGGAATGCCGTCGTCGTCGGCATCGTCGAAGGCGCGCTCCATGTGGCTCATGGCCCGATGCTTGAAGTTATCGCTTACCGTGGCCTCAACCGGCTCAAGCAGTTCGTCCCGCATATCCGACATTGGCCCCATCCGCACCTTCGGGAGCAGCTCGCGACACGAAAGGTCGCTCGCCGATCCGCATCATCGACGGGGTCACACTACCATCCTTCGCCCAAGACGCAACGCCAACCGTTAAAGAGCGTTAACGAGTTTGAAGAACCGCGGTTAACGGACTGGTAACCATCACGGGGCGGGCGGCGGAGGCGAATCGCCGGCCCGGCCGAATCGTTGGTCGAGGCGATCGGAGAGCTGCGCCCCCTCGGCGAAATAGCGTTGAAGCACGCCGCGGGCCGAAGAGGTGCAGGCCCGATGGGCGACGGCGAAGGTCCGCTGGCCTCTGTTGAAGGCCTCGACATAGGGGCGACGAGTCGGTCCATCGAGCCCCTGGGCATCGAGAAGGGCAGCCATCTTGGCGCGCCAGTCGGCAGCGGCCGGTCCGCCGCACAAGCCGTCGAGATAGGCTGCCGCGCCGAGCACCTCGGACAGCCGAAGGAGATCGGCCTGGTAGGGGGGCGGCGGGGTGGCGTCCGCGGCGAGAAGCGGCGTCGCCGAGGCAAGCGTCACGAACACGGCCAGAATCTTCAGCAAGAACGCCCCCTGTGACGCCGAACCTGTCGGCATTGTGGACCGTCCGTCTGGAGGGAGCAAGGACGCGTCAGCTTTCGGCGAGCGCTCTCGTCCGGTCGATGAACTCGGCGAGCTTCGGGGTGAGGCTCATCCCACCGAGTTGGTCGGGCGGAACGAATCGGGCGGAAAGCGCGTCGGAGGCCGCCACGGGATCGGCGTTGGCGGCCGCCTTCGCGGCGAAGACGATCAGGACATAGTGGCGGAACGTGTCGCCGTCGCCACCGGTCAGAATCACTTCGTGCACAAGCGGAATGCCGGCAAGCGTCACTCTGAGGCCGGTCTCCTCGAACACCTCGCGGCGCGCGGCGTCCTCCAGGTTCTCTCCCCACTCGAGGTGGCCGCCTGGAAAGCTCCATAGACCGCCTGACGGATCGCCGGAGCGTTCCACCAGCAAAACGTCGCCGCCCCGCCAGACGCCGACGCTGACGCCGACGCGGGGTTGGCGGATGGTGGTGGGACGGGAGGGCACCGGTTCAGCCGAACAGCGCGTCGACGGCCGACTGCGCGTCGCCGGTATCCTCGGTGACCATGGCCGCCACAGGTGCGCCGTTGATGAGGCCCATGGCATGGGCCAGCAGCGGCTTGATGCGCATTTCCGAAAGGTCGCTCAGCGCTTCGATCGGCAGCGCGTCCATCGGCGCGTCGAGGATCATGTGCTGGAGGTCCGCCATGGTGGCGTCGATTCTGGCGACGGTGTCGTCAAAAGCCCGTCGGCGTTCGGGATCCGAGGCCTCATAGGCGGCAATGGCGAGGTCGCGTTCCTTGAAATGCGACTGGCGGAAGTGATCGACATAGGAGCACGGCTGCCAGGCGACAACGTCCGGCGCGCAATCCGGCATCATGGGCAACATATCGATCAGCATCACCACCTCGTTGAAATGGTTCAGATAATCGGTGGCGAGCCACGTGTCGGGGTGGATGTTGGCGGCAGCGAGACGCTCCGGAGAAAAATCGGTCTCCGGTCTCACAAGCTCGTCCGTGCCTGCCGTGCCTCCCAATTTTTCCCCCGCGCAGAGAGTTTCACTTTCGGAAACATACAGCCGTCAAGGTTGCCAAATACCTTACGCCGGGTTTGTTTGGAGCAGGTCACGGCCGTTATTGTTCCCTTCGGCAAATTCTTGGTTTCTGGAGTCAATGCATGTGCGGCCGATTTGTGCTCATCGAGTCGTTGAGGGCGATGCAGAACCTGTTCGGGTATCGCATCCCGGAAGACTACGACAGGCGCGTCGTCGACATGGGCAACCGCTACAATATTGCGCCGACGCAGCCGATTGTCGTCGTTGATGCCGGTCTCGACGGCGTCCGGCATGTCCGCCTTGTGCGGTGGGGTCTCATTCCCGCCTGGACGAAGGATGCCAAGACCCAGTCGCTTCTGTTCAACGCCCGTTCCGAAACGGCCGCCGACAAGCCGTCGTTCCGGACGGCGATGCGCCATCGCCGCTGCCTGGTTCCCGCCTCCGGATTCTACGAGTGGCGGCGGATGGGAGCGGCCAAGATGCCCTACTATATTCGCCCTCGCGACGGCTCGACCATGGCCTTTGCCGGCATCACCGAAACCTGGCTGGGGTCCGAGGGCAGCGAGATCGACACTGGCGCCATTCTCACCACGTCGGCCAACAGGCTGATGACCATGCTGCATGACCGCATGCCGGTCATTCTCGCCCCCGGAGACTGGGACGAGTGGCTGGATTGCGGCAATCGTCGCCCGCGCGATGTCTCCCATCTGATGCGGCCGGCCGCCGACGATCTTCTGGAGGCCATTCCGGTCAGCGAACGGGCCAACAGCGTGGCCAATGACGACGAGGCGCTGATCGCGCCGCTCGCCGAGCCCCTGACCATCGATGCGGAACAGGCCGAGGTGAAGCAGACTCCAGATCCGGACGACGAACCGCCGGCGCAGGGCAGTCTGTTCTGACGCTTACCTTGCCGAGAAGAAGCTCGCGGTTTCGTCGACGGCAGCGGACGCGACGTCCACGATCTCGCCGTCGACCTTGGCCTTGCCCTCGGCGATCAGCCTGAGGGCGAGCGGATAGAGGCGATGTTCGGCTTTCAGCAGACGAGCCGCCAGGCTGTCCGGCGTGTCGCCGGCAATCACCGGCACAGCCGCCTGGGCGACGATCGGCCCGACATCCATTTCGGCCCTCACGAAATGCACCGTGCATCCGGTGAGCTTGACGCCGTCCGCCAGCGCCCGCTCATGGGTGTGGAGCCCCTTGTAGGACGGCAGCAATGAGGGGTGGATGTTGATCAGGCGGTTGTGCCAACGTTCGATGAAGGTCGGCGATACGATGCGCATGAAGCCGGCGAGGCAGACGAAGTCCACCTCGTGGGCAAGCAGCGCATCGGTCACCGCCGCCTCGAACTCTGCCTTGGAAGCATGAGCCTTGTGGTCGACAAGGACGGCGGGGATGCCGCGCTCGCGGGCAAACTCTAGTCCCTTGGCATCGGGGCGGTTGGAGAGGACGCAGCGAACCTCAGCGGGGAAGGCCGGATCGCTGGCTGCTTCCACCAGCGCCGCCATGTTCGACCCACGTCCTGAAATCAGAATACCAACCTTGAGCTTGTCCATCACGGAAGTCCTTGCTCGCCCTTCAAACCTCCAGCGCACCCTCGAACAGCGTGCGCGGTCCCTCCGGGTCGGCGACCATTTCGCCAAAGCGAACGACAGCTTCACCGGAAGCGGAGAGAGCCGCGATCACGCGGTCCGCATCTTCGGGCGCGACGACGGCGATCATGCCGATGCCGCAGTTGAAGGTGCGGACCAGTTCCGCCTGATCGAGGCCGCCGACCTTGGCCAGCCAGCCGAACACCTTCGGCATTTTGACGGCCGAGAGGTCGATGCGAGCCGACAAGCCGGGCGGCAGCACGCGAGGGATGTTGTCGACGAAGCCGCCGCCCGTGATGTGCGCGAGCGCCTTGATGGCGTTCGTCTCCTTCTGGGCGGCAAGGACCGGCTTCACGTAGATGCGGGTCGGTACCGTCAGGGCGGCCCCCAAGGTCTCGCCTTCCGAGAAGGGCGACGGATCGGCATAGGAAAGCTCGGACCGCTCTACGATCTTGCGGACCAGCGAGAAGCCGTTCGAATGAACGCCCGACGAAGCGATGCCGAGGATGACGTCTCCGGCGCGTACGGTGTCGCGGGGCAGAATATCGCCGCGTTCGACGGCGCCGACGGCGAAGCCGGCGAGATCGTAGTCACCGTCCTTGTACATGCCGGGCATTTCGGCCGTCTCGCCGCCGATCAGCGCGCATCCCGCCATCTTGCAGCCCTCGGCAATGCCGGCCACCACCTCGGTGGCGGTATCGACGGAGAGGCGACCGGTCGCAAAATAATCGAGGAAGAACAAGGGCTCGGCGCCCTGGACCACCAGGTCGTTGACGCTCATCGCAACGAGGTCGATGCCGACGAAGCCGTGAATGCCCGCTTCGATCGCCACGGCAAGCTTGGTACCGACTCCGTCGTTGGCTGCCACCAGCACGGGGTCGCGGAACTTGCAGGCCGCGAGATCGAACAGGCCGCCGAAGCCGCCGATGTCGGCATCGGCACCGATCCGCCGCGTTGCCTTGACCAGGGGCTTGATGCGGTCGACGAGGGCGTTTCCGGCGTCGATGTCGACACCGGCGTCGCGATAGGTGAGCCCGTTCTTGCCGTTCATGGAGCCTCGAGCCTCCGCTGGGTTGGATATCCGGCAAGAAGCCGAAACGACGGCAAATAACAAGTCCAAACTGCGCCTTTCCTGCCTCGCGTGATCGGAAAACCGCAGGCTTGGCCGGAGGTCGGTCTTGGAAAGCCTTGCGACCATGATCAAATGACCAGGGCATCCACCGGTCAGGCTCCGCCGGCTTGGAACAGAAACGAACGCGACCTTCCGCCGGGGACGCTCTTGACCATACCCAATCTCATTACGCTGGCCCGCCTGATTGCTGTCCCCGTCGTGATCCTGCTGTTGCTCGATGGCGATTTCGGTTGGGCCTTCGCCCTCTTCGTGGCCGCAGGGATTTCCGATGGCGTCGACGGAGCCATTGCCCGCCACGTACCCGGTCAGGCGAGCGAGCTGGGGCGCCTGCTCGATCCCGTCGCCGACAAGGCTCTGCTGGTCTCCATTTTCGTGGTGCTGGCGGCGATCGGCCATGCACCGATGTGGCTGACGGTGCTGGTGGTCAGCCGCGACGTGCTGATCGTCGGCGGCGTCATCCTGTCATGGCTGGCCTCGAAGCCGGTCCCGATCGTGCCGCTGCTCATTTCAAAGACCAACACGGCGGCGCAGATTGTCTATGCCATCCTGCTGCTCGGCGATCTCGGCCTGGCATGGCAGTTGGAGAGGCTTGTGGATATCATGGGCTGGGTGGTCGCGGCCTTGACCCTCCTCTCGGCCGCCGCCTACGTCAGAGGCTGGCTTGCATTCATGCAAGGTGAGGGCGGCGCGTGAAGCTCAGGAACACGGTTCTCTTCTGGACGGGAGCGGCGATGGTCTTCGGCCTGCTGCTCTATGTCTTCTCCTCCATCCTGCTGCCGTTCGTCGCCGGCATGGCCTTGGCCTACTTGCTCGATCCGGTCGCCGATCGTCTGGAGCGGCTCGGCCTGTCGCGCACGCTGGCCACCGCGCTGATCCTCGTCCTCTTCGTTCTGCTGGCGCTGTTGGCGCTGATGATCATCGTGCCGGTGCTGGGAAGTCAGTTGCAGGGACTGATCGCCAACATGCCGGCCTATCTCGACGCCGCCCAGCGCTGGTTGAGCCACGAGGCGGGCACGCGACTGTTCCGGGCCTTGCGCATCTCGGCCACCGACATCCGCGGTTCGCTCGGCGCGCTGTTCAGCAACGGCTCCGCCATCATGACGACGCTGCTGTCGTCAGTCTGGAACGGCGGCCAGACGTTGATCTCCGTCGTCTCGCTTCTCGTCGTGACGCCGGTTGTCGCCTTCTACATGCTGCTCGACTGGGATCGCATGGTCGCCACCGTCGATGACAACCTGCCGCGCCATCACCGCGATACCATCCGGGCCCTGGCGCGGGAGATGAACGCCGGTGTGGCGGGCTTTGTGAGGGGGCAGGTGTCGGTGTCGGCCCTGCTTGGCCTCTTCTATGCAGTTTCCCTGTCTCTGGCCGGGCTGTCCTTCGGTCTGCTGATCGGCCTCGTGGCCGGCCTCATCAGCTTCATTCCCTATCTGGGTTCGATCGTCGGCGGCGGCCTCGCCATCGGCGTGGCCCTCTATCAGTTCTGGCCCGACTGGACATGGATCGCCGTCATTGCCGGCATCTTCGGGGTCGGCCAGTTCATCGAAGGCAACATCCTCCAACCCAAGCTGATCGGCTCGTCGGTCGGCCTGCATCCGGTCTGGCTGATGTTTGCCCTGTTCGCCTTCGGTACGCTGTTCGGCTTCGTCGGATTGCTGATCGCGGTGCCGGCCGCCGCCTCGGTGGCCGTGCTGGTCCGCTTCGCCTTTTCCAAGTATCGGGAAAGCCCGCTCTACAGTCTCGACCAGGGCAGCCCCCCAGACCCAGCGAACGGCGATATCGCCAATCCAGCCAAGGACGTCGCCCCATGAGTCGCATGAAACCGCGCCAGTTGCCGCTCGCCATGCCACATCAGGCCGCGATGAGCCGCGAGGATTTCGTCGTCGGCGAGGGCAATCGCGAGGCGACTGCCTTCATCGATGCATGGCCCGACTGGCCCGCCTCCGTGGTGCTTCTGATCGGCCCGAACGGATCGGGCAAGACGCATCTCGTCAACATCTGGGCGACCAAGAGCCGCGCCTCCGTCGTCGCTGCTGCCGATCTGGCAGCCGCCGATCCCACGGCGCTCGTCGGCACCGGCGCCGTCGCCGTGGAGGATGCCGACGATCCCAGCCTCGACGAGCAGGCATTGTTCCACCTGCTCAATGCGGCGCGCGGCCGCGGCGCTTCCGTTCTGATCACCGCCCATGCGGTGCCGTCCGTCTGGGGCGTGACGCTGCCCGATCTTCTGTCTCGCCTTCGCGCCGCCCAGCCGGCTTTCCTTGGTCCGCCCGATGACGCGCTTCTGGAGAAGGTGATCGTAAAGCTCCTCGCGGACCGCCAACTCGCCATCGACGCCGGCGTTCTCGACTACATTCTGTTGCGCATGGAGCGATCCTGCGCTGCCGCCTGCGCCCTGGTCGAGGCACTCGATCGCGAATCGCTGGCGCGCGGTCGTCGCATCACCCGGGCGATCGCCGCCGAGGTCCTGGCGCCGGAGGGCGAGGCGTGATCGCGAAACACGCCGTCATCAAAGCGTCACTGCGATCGCCGGAAGCCGTAGACAAACTGTCACATAGCTGGTGCATGGATCAGGACCGTGGGCTAGACTGATCGTTGCCGGCCGGCTCCGCCTGGAGCCGGGGCACAGCCCCGCGAGCGTGAGGTCGTGGAGATGAGCGAGACGGAAGCTGCCGTGAGCGAGACGATAGAGGCCGAAGCCGAGCCAGTCCCGGCGATGACCATGGAATCGCCCGAGCGGTTCGTGAATCGCGAAATCTCCTGGTTGGGATTCAATCGGCGCGTCCTGGAGGAATCGGAGAATCCCAGCCATCCGCTCCTCGAGCGACTGCGTTTCCTGTCGATATCGGCCAGCAATCTCGACGAGTTCTTCATGGTGCGCTTTGCCGGCATCAAGGGCCAGGTGCGCGAGCGCGTCACTACCCGCTCGGATGACGGTCTGACGCCCGCCGAGCAGATGACGGTGATTTCCGAAGCCGCCGCCCGTCTCGCCGACTCCCAGCAGACCCGCTGGCGCAACCTGCGTACCGAGATCGAGAAGGCCGGGATCCTTCTCGTCGAACCAGACAAGCTCAAGAGCGGCGACGAAGTCTGGCTCGAAGACTACTTCCTGTCCTCCGTGTTCCCGGTACTGACACCGCTTGCGGTCGATCCCGCCCATCCGTTCCCCTTCATTCCGAACCTCGGCTTTTCGATCGTCCTCGATCTCGTCAGGGTGCGCGGCAACGAGAGCATGGTGGCGCTCATCCGCATGGCCGCCAAGATCGATCGCTTCGTTCGCCTGCCCGACGACAGCGCCCATCCCGGCGTGACGCGTTTCATCCTGCTGGAGCAGGTGGTGACGATGTTCATCGGCCGCCTTTTCCCCGGCTACACGGTGCGTGGGCAGGGCAGCTTCCGCATCCTGCGCGACAGCGATCTCGAAGTGGAAGAAGAGGCCGAGGATCTGGTCCGTCTGTTCGAGAGCGCGCTGAAGCGCCGTCGCAAGGGTCTGGTCATCCGCGCCGAGTTCGAGCGCTCGACGCCGGTGGCTCTGCGCCAGCTGGTTACCGAGGCGGTCGGCTGCATGCCCGACGAGGTGCAACTCCTCGACGAGTTGCTCGCCCTCAACGACCTCAGCCAGCTCGTCAGTCTCGACCGTCCCGATCTCAAGTTCGAGCCTTACGCGCCCCGCTATCCCGAGCGCATCCGCGAGCATGCCGGCGACGCCTTCGCCGCCATTCGCCAGAAGGACCTGATCGTCCATCACCCCTACGAGTCCTTCGACGTGGTGGTGCAGTTCCTGCGGCAGGCGGCGGCCGACCCGGAAGTGGTCGCCATCAAGCAGACGCTCTATCGCACCTCCAACGACAGCCCCATCGTCCGCGCGCTGATCGAGGCGGCCGACGCCGGCAAATCGGTGACGGCGCTGGTCGAGCTCAAGGCGCGGTTCGATGAGGAAGCCAACATCCGCTGGGCGCGCGACCTCGAGCGTGCCGGCGTTCAGGTGGTGTTCGGCTTCTTCGAGCTGAAGACCCACGCCAAGATGTCGCTCGTGGTGCGTCGCGAGGGCCAGCAGCTCACGTCCTACTGCCATCTCGGCACCGGCAACTATCATCCGATCACCGCGAAGATCTACACCGACCTCAGCTACTTCACGGCCAACAAGACCATCGCCCAGGACGTGGCCCGCATCTTCAACTTCATCACCGGTTATGCCGAGCCGCAGTCGCTCAATGCGCTGGCCATGAGCCCGCTGACGCTGAGGAAGACCATAATCGACTGCATCGGCCGGGAGATCGAGCACGCGCAGGCCGGGCGCCCCGGTCAGATCTGGATGAAAATGAACTCGCTGGTCGACGCCGACATCATCGACGCGCTTTACGAGGCGAGCCAGGCCGGCGTGTCGATCGATCTCGTGGTGCGCGGCATCTGCTGCCTGAGGCCGCAGATTCCCGGCTTCTCCGACAACATCCGCGTCAAGTCGATCGTCGGCCGCTTCCTGGAACACAGCCGCATTTTCTGCTTCGGCAACGGACAGCCATTGCCCAACCCGCGCGCCACGGTCTACATCGGGTCAGCCGACATGATGCCGCGCAATCTCGACCGCCGCGTCGAGGTGCTGGTGCCCCTAACCACGGAGACCGTGCACGCTCAAGCCGTCGATCAGATCATGGTGGCCAACCTCCGCGACAACCAGCAGAGCTGGCGCCTGTTGCCCGACGGCGGCCACGAACGCATCGTGCCGGAGGCAGGCGAAGAGCCTTTCAACGCGCACCGCTACTTCATGACCCATCCATCTCTATCGGGACGTGGACACTCGCTTGAAAAAGACGCACCCAAGTCTATTGCCGGACGGAACGAAAAGCACCTGCCGGTGTGAAGCCCCCGGGCGCTTGCCCGGGTATGGCCCAGTGTCGGTCATCGACATCGGCTCCAACTCCGTTCGCCTCGTCGTCTATGAGCGCCTCTCGCGGGCGCCGACCATGTTGTTCAATGAGAAGATGCTGGCCGGCCTCGGCAAGGGGCTGGCGGCGACCGGTCGGATGAATCAGCAGTCGGTCGATCAGGCCCTGGCCGCCATTCGCCGGTTCAAGCTTCTGGCCGAGCAGAGCGGCTCGGTTGAACTCTATATCCTGGCCACTGCCGCCGCCCGCGACGCCGCCAACGGTCCGGAGTTCCTGGAGGCCGTCGAGCGGATCTGCGGTGTCGAGGTTCACCTGCTGTCCGGTACGGACGAGGCCCGCCTGTCGGCCCTCGGCGTCATGTCGGGCATGAACAGGCCGGAGGGCATCGTCGGCGATCTCGGCGGTGGCAGCCTGGAGCTTATCCGCATCGAGAATGGCGGGGTTGGCACCGGCCGTACCTATCCGCTCGGTGGTATCCGTCTGCTGGAAGCATCCGAGGGGTCCATTCGCAAGGCCGAGAAGATCGTCGCCGACGCGTTGGAGCCGGCCATTGTGCAGATGCCCTGCGCCGGGCTGCCTTTCTACGCGGTGGGTGGCACCTGGCGTTCGCTCGCCCTCTTGCACATGTACGAGACGGGCTATCCGCTGCATGTGATGCACAGTTACGCGATCCGGGCCGAGGAGGCGCTCGAGTTTGCCCGGGTCGTGGCTCGTCGCGATCCCGATAGCATCGACCAGATCGACGTGGTCTCGCGGTCTCGTCGTGGTTTGCTGCCCTATGGCGCCCTGGTGCTGGAACAGGTGATCCGCGCCATCCGGCCGTCGCACGTGGTGATTTCCGCCCTGGGCGTTCGCGAGGGATACCTCTACGAGCGCCTCTCCGACGAGGAGCGTGCCAAGGACCCGCTTATCGAGGCGGCGTCGGAACTCAACTGGGTTCGCTCGCGGTCGCCACGCCACGCCAAGGAACTGGTTTCCTGGTCGGAGTCCGCCTTCGCTATACTCGGAATCGACGAGACCGACGACGAGAAGCGCCTGCGCGCGGCGGCCTGTCTCGTCTCCGACATCGGCTGGCGCGCCCATCCCGATTATCGCGGCGAGCAGAGCCTCGGCATTCTCTCCAACGCCGCCTTTGTCGGGATCGATCATCCCGGACGCGCTTATCTGGCGCTCGCGGTCTTCTACCGGCATGTTGGCCTGGTCGACGACGCGGTGTCGCCGCGCATTCGCGAACTGGCATCGACCCGCCTCAAGGAACGCGCGCGGACGCTGGGTGCCGTGCTGCGCGTCGCCTATCTGGTCAGCGCCTCAATGCCCGACGTGTTGCCGCGCACCAAGCTGTCGACCGAAGGCGATCGGCTGGTTCTCGATCTGCCGGCCGATCTCGGCGACCTCTCCGGCGACCGTCTTCTCAAGCGTGTCGTCCAGCTCGCCAAGGTTGGCGGCCTCAAGGACGGCGCGATTCGCGTCACGGGGTAAGCTATCGCTCTCCGGTCTGGGGTATCTCGGGATAACTCCGACCGGAGCGCTTTGCGTCTCACCGCTCGATGGCGATGATCTTCTTGCCGTCGAAGGTGATGGCGAGTTTGCCGCGCTTCAGCTTCAGGGCCTGTTCGCCGAACATTTCCCGCCGCCAGCCGTGCATAGCCGGCACGTCGGCCTCGTCGGAAACGGCGATATCCTCGAGGTCGTCGGTGGTGGCGATCACCTTGGCGGCAACCCCCTCGGCTTCCGACACCAGCTTCAGCAGCACTTTCATCAGGTCGACGGCGGCGCCGGTCCCCTCGGGAAGCTGGCGGTGCCGCGGCAGCTTGGGCCAATCTTCCTTGGGGGTATCGAGGGCGCGGCGCACCGCGGCCAGGATTTCCTCGCCCGAACGCGAACGCTCCCAGCCTTTGGGAATGGTGCGAAGCTGGCCGAGCGCCTCAGGCGTGATCGGGGCCTGCGTGGCGACTTCGTAGATGCAGTCGTCCTTGATGACCCGCGAGCGCGGCACGTCGCGGCTCTGGGCCTCGCGCTCCCGCCAGGCGGCGACTTCCTTCAGGATGATCAGCTCGCGCGGCTTCTTGACCCGCATCTTGAGCCGTTGCCAGGCTTCGTCGGGGTCGGTCCGATAGGTGCTTTCGGAGGTCAGGACCCGCATTTCCTCACCCACCCAATCGGCGCGACCGGCCTTGGCCAGCTTGTCTTTCAGGTGACGGTAGACATCCCTCAGGTGGGTGACGTCGGCCTCGGCATAGTCGATCTGGCTCTGGCTCAGAGGACGGCGCGACCAATCGGTGAAGCGGTTCGACTTGTCGAGCACGACGCCGGTCACCCGCGCGACCAACTGGTCGTAGGAAATCGAGTCGCCAAAGCCGCAGACCATCGCCGCCACCTGCGTGTCGAACAGCGGGACAGGCACGAAGCCGCCGAGATGCCAGACGATCTCGATGTCCTGACGGGCGGCATGAAAGACCTTCAGCACCGCTTCGTTGCGCATCAGCTCGAAGAAGGGCGCGAGATCGAGGCCGGGCGCCAGCGCGTCGACCACGAACACCTGTTCGGGGCTGGCAAGCTGCACGACGCACAGCTTCGGCCAGAAGGTGCTTTCCCGGAGAAACTCGGTATCGACGGTGACGAAGTCGAAACGGGCGAGGTGTGCGCAGGCCTCGGCGAGCGCGGAAGTGGTAGTGATCATCGACATGAGCATCGTCTATAGCCTAGGCCAAGCGCTTTGTCGCCCGCTCCGCCTTACGAAATGCACCCGATCCCCGAGGCTTTATCGACATCGCGCAAAAGCGTCGAGGGCGCGCTTTCGCGCTATGTCGTGATCGACGATCGGCGCCGGGTAGAGAGACGGCGCCGGCCGCAGCAGCGGCGGTGCCTCCCAGGGACGATGCAGCTGGCGGTTCGGCAGCTCCGCGATCTCCGGCACGAAGCGTCGGACGTAGGTGCCTTCCGGATCGAACCTTTCGCCCTGGGCGGTCGGATTGAAGACGCGGAAATAGGGTGCGGCATCGGCGCCCGTGCCCGCCACCCACTGCCAGCCGAACGGATTGGACGCGAAGTCGGCGTCGACCAACGTGTCCCAGAACCATTGCTCACCCAGCCTCCAGTGGATCAGCAGGTGCTTGGTGAGAAAGGACGCGGCGATCATGCGCACACGGTTGTGCATGAAACCGGTTTGCCAGAGTTCGCGCATGCCGGCGTCGACAACGGGATAACCGGTTCGACCCTTTGTCCAGGGCCTCAAGGCCGAGGTATCGTCGTCCCAGGGAAAGCTGTCGAAGCCGGCCTGGTAGTTGCGCCTCGCAAGGTCGGGGAAAGCGGCCAGCAGGTGCCAGGCGAACTCCCGCCAGCCGATCTCGGCCAGGAACTTCTCGGCTGCCTCATCCGGCACCGACCCGGCGGCCTGAGCATTCATGACCTCGTGCGCAACGCGCGCCACGGCGATCTCGCCGAAACGCAAATGCGGCGACAGCCGGGACGAAGCCCCGACAGCCGGAAAGTCGCGCTCGGCATCATAGCGGGTAAGGCCGTCGTCGAGGAATGCGGCGAGCCGCGCCTGAGCGCCGGCTTCTCCCGGTGTCCAGCTTGTGGCGAGCCCGCCCGACCAGTCGGGATGTTTGGGATGCAGGCCAAGCGAGGAAAGTGGTTCGGAGACGATTTCGCTGTTGAAGAAGGACACAGCATCGGGCCGGCGAGGGAGCGCGGATCTTGGAGCAAGATGTGGCCGATGCGCCTTCCAGAATGGCGTGAAGACGCGGAAGGAACCGCCCGTCTTGGTCCTGATCGTGCCCGGCTCGAACAACAGCCACGCGGAATGGCTGGAGACTGCGACGCCCTTTCCGCTCAGTTCCGCCGTCACGGTATCATCGATGGCGCTTCCTTCGCGATCGTATCGGCGGTTGAAATGGAGGGCGGTGGCACCGGTGCGCGCCACGACGTCCGGCAGAATGAGGCGTGGATCGCCGCGCCTCAGCACCAGACGGCCGCCAAGGTGTCGAAGGTCACCGTCGAGAGACGCAAGGCTCTTGTCGAGCCACCAGCGGGCGGCGGCACCGAGCGGACGTCGCTCGGTACCTTCTTCGAGCACGAACAGGCAGAGCAGCGGTCGGCCCGATGCTCTTGCCGCATCAAGCGCCGGATTGTCGGCGAGTCGCAAATCGTCGCGAAACCAGACGATCACCGGTGCCGTGGCACTTTCTTCGGCGCTCATGTCGCTTCCTTTTCATCGCTCTTGCCAGTTGGCCGCAAACCACCCCATATGGCGTGGAACTCAAGGGCGCCACAAGGCGCCCAACGGAGGAGACCGTCGGGCCTTGCTCTCGCCATCCGACATTCTGCCGGCTGCCGCCGATGATCGTCCACCGGCCGCCTTCGACGAGCTGTTCAAGATCGGCATAGGTCCATCCTCGTCGCACACCGTCGGGCCGATGCGTGCCTCCCTTTCGTTCATGCGGCATCTGGAATCACGCCTCCCGGACGTTGCCCGCGTCACGGCGACGGCCTTCGGTTCGCTCGCGTGGACCGGAAAGGGACACGCCACCGACAAGGCGCTGGTGCTCGGCCTCGCTGGCTTCCGCCCCGACGATATCGATCCCGACCTCGCCGACCAGAAGCTGGGCGACATCATTTCCATGCGAGAGCTGGTGTTGCCCGATGGTCGGAGGATCCCGTTCGACCCCGATCGCGACATCATCTTCGACTGCGTCGCCACCTTCGATCGCCATCCCAACGCGATGCGCTTCGCCGCCCATGACGCGTCCGGCGCCGAAATCCTGTCGGAGGTCTGGTACTCGGTCGGCGGCGGTTTCGTGGTCCGCGAAGGGGAGGCGGAGGGAGAAGCCGGCGCGGTCCCGCTGCCATGGCGGTACGGCACGGCCGCCGAGTTGCTCGCCCTCTCGGCGGCCACAGGCCGCTCGATCGCCGATATCGCCTTCGACAATGAACGCGCCCGCAAGCCTGAGGACGACTGTCTTCTGGCCGTCGATCGCATTGCCGACGCCATGTTCGCCTGCGTCGATCGCGGGCTCGCGCGCGAAGGAGAGCTGGCCGGCGGCCTCGGCGTACGGCGCCGGGCGCGGCAGCTTCATGAGCGCATTCAGACGCGCGAGGCAGGCAACGACCGTTCGCCGATGGTGGTAATGGACTACGTTTCCTGCTTTGCCATCGCGGTCAACGAGGAAAATGCCGCCGGCGGCCGCGTGGTCACCGCGCCCACCAACGGCGCCGCCGGCGTGGTGCCGGCCGTGCTGCGCTACTATCGCGATTTCTGCGGCGGCGAGCGGGACGGCATTCGCCGCTTTCTGTTGACGGCCGCGGCCATCGGCGGCCTCATCAAGCGCAACGCCTCTATCTCCGGCGCTGAAGTCGGCTGTCAGGGCGAGGTGGGCTCGGCGGCAGCCATGGCGGCGGCCGGCCTTTGCGCCGCGCTTGGTGGCAGTCCGGCCCAGGTGGAAAATGCCGCCGAAATCGCCATCGAGCACCACCTTGGCATGACCTGCGATCCGGTCGGGGGTCTCGTGCAGATTCCATGCATCGAGCGTAACGCCTTCGGCGCCATCAAGGCGATCAATGCCGCCTCATTGGCGCTGGCCGGTGATGGCCGTCACGTGGTCAGTCTCGACGCGGCCCTGGAGACCATGCGCCAGACCGGCCTCGACATGCAGTCGAAGTACAAGGAAACCTCGCTCGGCGGCCTCGCCGTCAACGTCACGGCCTGCTGATCGTCGCAAGGAGCTTGCGGGTCCGGCATTGGCTCGAGGCCGATGTCCCGTTGCAAATGCGGGCTGAGCCGAGCCGCGTCATTGCGTGCCCGGGTGGATTGTCGACGCGCTGAGGTCCACCATAAAAAGACATGAAGCAACATGATGGTTTGTCCCGAGGGCTTTTTTCTCTCGGGAGAATTTGGCATGTCTTTCTATGGAGATGAAATGAAGCATCTCCATCCGTTACATGAGAGAATTTCATGGATAATCGCCCGCTTCCTCCCATCGCCGCGTTGAGGGCTTTCTGCGCCATCGCCGAACTGGGTGGCTTCGGCCGGGCCGCCGAGCGATTGGGGACGACGCAAACGGCCGTTAGTCACCAGATCGCTCAATTGGAAGGCTGGGTCGGTGGTGTGCTGTTTGAACGTGGTCGAGGCGGCTCTCGTCTGACCACCAGGGGCGCGCGGCTTTATCCATCGGTGGCCGAAGCCCTTCGCAATATCGAAGAAGCCCTGCGGACCGCCCGCGCCTATGCCAGTCGTGGTCGCGTCGAACTGTCGTTGACGCCGGAGTTTTCAAGTCAGTGGTTGGCGCCGCGGCTTGCAGGTTTCGTCCAGCGCTTTCCTGATGTCGAGCTGGTGCTGTCGGTTGGCTATCAGGCCCCGGACTTCTCGGCAGGGGGTCCCGATCTGGCCATCCGACTGGGTGGGGGCGGCGCAGGCCTCGTCGCCGAGCCTCTGACCGCCGACGACGAGTTTGCCGTTTGCGCGCCAGCGCTGGTCGGGCGTCTGCCAGAGCGCCAAGCCTTTCTGGCAGCGCCTTGCCTGACCTACGACGGTGTCCGGCACACGGCTCTCGACTGGCGGCGCTGGTTCGAGCAGTTTGCCGCCGAAGCTGTTACCGACGACTTCACCGATCGAATGGCGGCGGCGATCCCTTTTCCGACCTTTGCCGACATGCTTGTCGCGTGCCGGCGTGGAGAAGGTTTTGCGCTGGTGCGCACCTCGCTCATTGAGGCCGATCTGCAGGCTGGCAGTCTGGTCCGCGCCTTCGTGGAGACCCAGCCCTCGCCGTTCAACTACAGCCTGATCTACCCGCGCTCCGCCTTGGCCAATCCCGGCGTGGTGGCCTTCCGCGAGTGGATTCTCGCCGAGGCGGTGCAACCCATAGGATGACCCGATGCCAGGACGTCTTCACCCCCTGAGGGCTTCGACCGGCGACTGGCGATAGGCGAGGGCGGCCGGCAGGGCCGCCATCAGCGCGGCGACGACAAGGAGCGTCGCGGCCAGCGCGGCATCGGCGGTGGTGAACTCTACCGGCATGCGAACCCCGCTTTGCGCGGTGAACAGGCCGGCTAGAAACTCCGCTGCGCCATAGCCCATTCCAAAGCCCGCGCCGACGCCGATCGCAACGAGCAAAAGGAGTTCCAGCCAGACGATGCCGAACACGGCAAGGCGCGGCGCACCGAAGGCCCTGAGGGCGCCGATCTGCTTGCGCCGCTGGGCAACATGGATGACGGCGATCAGCATCAGCGCCGCTGCGACCAGCGTTTGAGCGCCATAGGCGACATACATCAGAACAGCGCGGGCATCGCCGAGGGTCGCGTAAAGCCCGGTTAGCACCTCGGCGGGGAAGACCGCGCGCGTGCCCTCGCCGGTGCGGTAGGCCTGCCGCAGCGCATAGGCGTCGGCGATCGTCTTCGGCTTCACCAGAACGGCGGGAAGACCGGGCACTTCATGATCGAAGTCCTCGTCGAGCGGCGCGTCGGCGTCGATGTGGCCGTGATGATGGTGCTCCTCGCCGGCCTCGCCCTCATGGTGGGCTTCAGCCTCATGGTCATGATCGGCTTCCCCGTCATGATCGGCGGCGCCATGCTCGTCGTGGCCGGCTTCCTCATGGTCGTGGTCTTCCCCAAGGCCATGGATATGCCAGACGGCCTGGATGGGCACGAGAACGGCCCTGTCCCAGGCCGTTCCGGTCGGCTGGAGCTTGCCAACCACATGGTAGATGCTGTCGGCGTGCGTTTCGCCACCTTCGCCGGCCGTGCCGTGCATGGGCTTCACTTCAGCGCCGACCGGCAGGTCAACGCCAGATCCCACCACCGCTTCGCCTTCGCGGGCAAACATCTGTCCCTCTGAGAAGCCGGTCGTGGTCCCCGAGACGAGGGCGGTGGTCGTGCCGACGATCGGATATCCCTGGAAGTTGTCACCGAAGCCAATGGGCGCGGCCCAGTCAACGCGCGGATCGGCGATCAGCTTGGTCAGCATATTGCCGGACATCAAGGGCAGCGCTGCCGGCTGAAGGAACACCGAGGAGAGCACGAGCTGGGTTTCCGAGCCCGGCGCCCCTACGATCAGGTCGAACTTGTCGGCGGCGCGCGCCGAGCCGAGCCGCAAGGCTCGTTCCTGCAAGGTAACGGCGACGCCAAGCGCTGTGGCGAGCGCCACCAGCAGCACGATGACCAGCGAAGCGGCCCAGAGGCGACGGAGATCGGCGAGGACGAAGCGGATCATGACGAAGCCCCCATGGCGGTGTCGGCGACGATGCGGCCATCGGCAAGGCGAATGCGACGGTCGAGGCGTTCTGTCAGCCGTTCGTCGTGGCTGACGACGATCAAGGTGGCGCCTTCCTGGTTGGCGAGTTCCAGAAGCAGCTGGCCGACCTCGGCCCCTGCCTCGGCGTCGAGGCTGGCGGTCGGCTCGTCGGCGATGAGCACGCCGGGGCGGCGCAAAAGGGCGCGCGCCACCGCGACGCGCTGCATCTCGCCGCGCGACATGGTCTCGACCGACTGTTCGGGCCGTGCGAGGCCGACGCGAGAGAGAAGTTCGTGGGCGCGCGACTTCATCTCCGCCGTGGCCGCTCGGGCGAGGCGGGCGGGAAGTAGCACATTGTCGATGGCGGCAAGCCCGGGAAAAAGGTGGAAGTCCTGCATGACCAGGCCGACGTTCTCCGCCCGCCAGCGATCGCGGCGGCTTTCCGACAGTGTGGTGATGTCGGCGCCGTTCCAGCGGATGGCGCCCCTGTCGGGCCGTTCCAGACCGGACACGAGGTTGACGAAGGTGCTCTTGCCCGAACCCGAAGCCCCCGTGACGGCGAGCCGACCACCGGCAGGCACCATCAAGTCATCAATGGAAAGCACAGGCTGGGCCAAGCCGGGAAAGGAGATGGCGACACCGGAAAGGGCAAGCGGCAACATGACTCACACCGTCTCGAAGGAGGAATGGACAAGGCGTAGCTGGCTGACGAAGCCAGTCTCGGGATCGGTCCACGATCCGACTTCCAGCGTGCCGGTTACTTCGATCAGCTTCGATGGCGGAAGGAAGGTAGTCTTGTCGTCGATGTAGACGACGACGATGTTGCTCGGCCAATCGGAATCTGAGTCACAGAACGGACAGATCGACATCGGAATTTCGGTCAGCACGAAGAATTTTGCTTCGGCTTTCAGCGGCGGTGCCATGAAGCCGCGGATCGACACCGTCTTGCCGGCAAGCGCCTTCACCTTGTCGGAGAACGACAGTCCGAGCACCGTGATCTTGTCGTAGAGTTGCTCGAAAGTCAGGCTGTCGCCGGCGTCGGCTGGTCTCATCAACGGCAGGGTGGCAACTCCGGCAAGAAACGCTCGGCGGGATAGGGCATTGGCCATGGCGAACCCGACTGGATCGGAAAAGAGAGGCAGCCGGGCGGGTTGAGACCCGTCCGGCCACATGTCGGCTAGAACAGATTACTGCTTGGCGCCAATGGCCAGAGTATCGGCCAGCACCTTGTAGACGTCACTCTGTTCCATGTAGCCCTTGAAGCCTTCGGCACCGGGGCCGGCGGCCTGCAGCACGACATCATCGACCGCGTGGACGGCGGTGTCGGCACTCTTCGGCAGATTGCCCTGTACGAACACCGCGCCCGGAACGTCCTTGTAGGCTTCGTTGGCCACATAGGCGCCGGACTCGCTCTTCACGGCCGGCTGGAAGGGATTGTCCAGCTTCGGGCGGAAGGTCTCGTAATGGTCAGGGTAGTTGTTGGCGAAGATCGCCAGACGGCGCGAGACGTCGACATTGTCGGGATAGCCGTCGGCGTCCTTGTCTTCGTAGTTCGGGAAACCGGCATCATCATAGGTGCCGACCTTCTCGCGCATCTCGGTGCCCGGCTTGTCGTCGTCGATGGTGCCGATCACCGAAACGCCATGCGTGTGGTCGCCAGTGACGACGATCAACGTGTCGGGGTGACTTTCCTGGAACTTGCGGGCGACCGCGATGGCCTTGTCGAACTCAATGGTGTCGACGATCGCGCGCTCCCAGTCCATCGGATGGCTCATCTTGTCGATCGAGGCCGCCTCGACCATCAGGAAGAAGCCGTCCTCGTTCTTCGACAGCTGGTCCAGCGCGACCTGGGTCATTTCGACCAGACCCGGCTGGTTCGGGAACTTGCCGACCGTACCCTTCTTGAGGAACGCACGGTCGAGCTGGGTATCCATGTTGCCGGTATGGAACAGACCCAGGATCTTGTCCGAACCAGCCGCCTTCTGAAGTTCGTCCTTGTCGGTGGCGAGCGTGTAGCCGGCTTCCTGGAACAGCTTGATGTAGTCCTTGTCGTCCTTGCGCTTGGAGCCCGGCACGTCCTTGGCCAGGAAGTAGGCCGAACCACCGCCCAGCACGACCTCCGGCTTGACGTCATAGAACATGCCGACGATGGCGGCCTTCTCGTCGCGCTTGCGGGTATGGGAGACGACGGCGGCCGGCGTGGCGTCTTCGATTTCGGACGTCGTGACGACGCCAATCGACTTCTTGGTGGTGCGGCGCAGAGCTTCGGCGATGGTCTCCACCTTCGGGTCGTCCATGGTTGCCGGCGTGCGGTCGGCATAGACGCCGAGGGCGTTGACCCGGCTCTTGTGGCCGGTCATGTAGGCCGACATGGTATTGGCGCTGTCGGTGGCGATCGAGTGCGTCGAGGACGTGCCGATGAAGGCCATGTGGTCGAGGTCGTCCATGGCGAGGCGACCGTTGGCCTTGCCTTCGGTCATGCCCTTGGACATCAGGCGGGCGGCGGTGCGGTGAGCGACAGAGAGACCATCGCCAAGCAGGAAAATGACGTTCTTGGCCTTGGGGGTCTCGGGCGTCGCGTAGACGTCCCAAGTGACGGACTTCTTCTGGTCGCCGGCCGAGACTTCCAGCGTATAGGCGCCGGCCTTGTCAATCTTCGCGCCACGCAGAAGCACGGCCGAACCGAGGTCGACATCGTCCTTGCCCTTCTCGGAGGCGATGAACTCGACCTCGCCGCCGAGCGCGGCCTTGTAGTCGGCGCCATTGATGGCGATCTTGACGTCTTCGGCCTTCACCGAACCATCGAACTCCACCTTGAAATCAAAGGGGGAGCCGGCGAGAATGGTCGCCCGGTCGAGCGGATAGACGGTGGCCGCGCCGGCGGTCCCGATGAGAGCCGTGCTGGCGGCGAGCGCCAGAAGAAGAGTGCGCATGGTTTGCCCCTTGAAAAATGGATCGCGTCGAAGAGAGCGCGCGCTCCTTGGTAGGCAGGGGGCATGAAGCAAACATGACAGCCGGGTGAATGCTGCATGAACGCAAAATACTTCAAATGTTTGGAATAGTTACAAGGCGACAAGCCCGGACCGGGCGAACCCGGTCGGGGATGGATCAGAACGCGGTTCCTAGATCCGCCGCTCGGTCTGGGCGTCGAACACCGATAGGCGGGAAAGGTCGAAGCCGACGGTAACGGGCTCTCCGAGCGTCGGCAGCATGTCGGACGGGAACTTGCCGACGATCTCCTCGCCTCCCATGGCCAGCACGACGAGATTGTCCGAGCCGGTGTGCTCGATCAGCGTCGGCTTGAGCGTCAGCGCGAAGGGTTCGCCGCCCGTCGATGGCTGGACGGATTCGGGGCGCAGGCCGACCACCACCGCCTGCCCGTCGGTGGGCGCCGTGTCGAAGGCGTAGCCGTCGAGCGGAATGGTGGCGGCACCGACGTCCGCCGACACGCGTCCGCCCTCCAGACGGAGGTGGCCTTTCATGAAGTTCATGCCGGGATTGCCCAGGAAGTCGGCGACGAACAGGTTGACCGGCCTGTGGTAGACCTCCTCAGGCTTGCCGACCTGCTGGATCTCGCCGGCCTTCATCACCACCATGCGGGTGGCGAGCGTCATCGCCTCGAGTTGGTCGTGGGTGACATAGATCGCCGTGGTGCCGAGTGACTGGTGCAACTTCTTGATCTCGGTGCGCATGCTGGCGCGCAGCTTGGCGTCGAGGTTGGAAAGGGGCTCGTCGAACAGAAAGACCTTGGGGTCGCGCACCAGGGCGCGACCGATGGCGACACGCTGTCGCTGGCCGCCGGAGAGCTGGCTCGGCCGGCGGTCGAGCAGATGGTCGATGTGCAGCATGCGCGCTTTTTCCTCGACCAGCGGCCGGATCTCCGACATCGGCTTGCCGCGCATGCGCAAGCCGAACTCCATGTTGCTGCGCACGCTCATGGTCGGGTAGAGCGCATAGGATTGGAACACCATGGCGATGTCGCGGTCCTTGGGCTCGACGTCGGTCACGTCGCGGCCGCCGATCTCGATCGCGCCCGCGCTCAGCCGGTCGAGGCCGGCGACGATGTGCAGGAGCGTCGATTTGCCGCAGCCCGACGGCCCCAGGAGCACGATGAACTCACCGCGCTCGATTTCGAGGTTGATGTCCTTCAGCACCCTCAGCGAACCGTAGTTCTTGTTGCAGTTGGAAATCCGGAGGTCGATCATGACGGTCAACCCTTGACGGCGCCGGCGGTCATGCCACGCAGGAAGTAGCGACCGAGCAGGATGTAGAGGATGAGGGTGGGGGCGGCGGCGATCACCGTCGCGGCCATGTGGACGTTGTATTCCTTCACCCCGAAGTTGGAGTTGACCAGATTGTTGAGGGCGACCGTCATCGGCGCGCTCGACGGATTGGAGAAGGAAACGGCGAACAGGAAGTCGTTCCAGATGCCGGTGAACTGCAGGATCAACGCCACCACGATCACCGACGGCGACAGCGGCAAGACGATGCGGAAGAAGATCCAGAAGAAACCGGCGCCATCGATGCGCGCCGCCTTGATCAGGTCGTTGGGCACCGACAGGAAGAAGTTGCGGAACAGCATGGTGGTGATGGGGATGCCGTAGATCACGTGGATCAGGATCAGCCCCTCCACCGAACCGAACAGGCCGAGCGTGCGCAGCGTCACCGACACCGGCGCCAGTACCACCTGGAACGGCACGAAGTTGCCGGCAACCAGTGCGGCAAACACGAAGCGGGCGCCGGGGAAGGGCCATTTCGCCAGTGCATAGCCGTTGATGGCGCCGATCATCACCGAGATCAGCACGGCGGGAACGGCCATCACCATCGAGTTGCCGAAATAGCCCTTGAGGCCGCCGCAGGTGATGCCGATGCAGGCTTCGCCCCAGGCGGTGACCCAGGCCTGGGCGGTCGGCTCGTGCGGCAGCGACATCAACCCGCCCGCCTGGATTTCCGGCATCGTCTTGAACGACGTGCTGAGCAGGATGTAGAGCGGCCCGGCGAAGAAGAAGGCGACGATGGCAAGCAGCAGGTAGAGCACGACCCGCTTCAGGATGGCCTTGGTCCGCCGGGGCGTCAGCCAGCCGGACCGCGTGGGCCGGGGCATTGCATCTGTCGGAGCCGACATCAGGCGCGCTCCCTCGTTTCGATGTAGAGATAGGGGATCAGGATCGCCAGCACCGTGCCGAGCATCACCACCGCCGAGGCGGCGGACAGGCCCAGGTTGGTGCGGCGGAAGGCCATGTCGAACATGAACACCGACGGCAGGTCGGACGACACGCCGGGGCCGCCATTGGTCAGCGCCACCACGAGGTCGAAGGCACGAACGATCGACAGCGACAACAGCACGACGACAGTGAGAAACACCGGCGCCAGCATCGGGATGACGATGAAGACGTAGACCCGCCAGGCCGGGATGCCGTCGACCGCCGCCGCCTTCCAGATGTCCTCGTCGATGCCGCGCAGGCCGGCGAGGAACAGCGCCATGACGAGGCCGCAGCCCTGCCAGAAGGCGGCCACCACCAGCGCCCAGATGACGGTGTCGGGATTGGTCAGCCAATCGAGGCGGAAGCTCTCAAAGCCGAGCTGGTGCATCATCACCTCGATGCCGAGCGTCGGGTTCAGCAGCCACTGCCAGATGATGCCGGTCACCACGAAGGACATCGCCATCGGATACATGACGATCGACCGGAAGAAGCTTTCGGCGCGGATTCGCTGGTCGATCAGGATGGCGATCAAGAGGCCGAGCGAGATGGTGACGAGCAGGAACAGGCCGCCGAACAGGAACATATTGGTGAAGGCGACATGCCAGCGTGGCGTGTGGAACAGGCGCCAGTATTGCTCGAGGCCGACGAATGTGTCGAAGCGCGGGAAGGCCTTGCTGTTGGTCGTCGAGACCGCCGCCGTGTAGGCGATGAAGCCGTAGAGGAAGATCGCGATCAGCGCCAGGGATGGCGACAGGGCGACCTGCGACACGTGTCGCTGGAGGAATCTGCGCATGATCGGAGCCTTCGCTTCACGGATCGGAGGCGTACCGGCGGCATTGCGCCGCCGATACAGCATGTCGAATGCCCGTCAGCGGGTCGCGGCCACGGCGTCGGCCATGGCGGTCATGCCTTCCTCGGGCGTCATGTCGCTGTGCAGGAAGGTGGTCATCTGGTCGACCAGAGCGCCGATGCCGGTGGCGTCGGTGACGTTGTCGGGCACCAGGAACAGATCGCCATCGGCGGCGGCGCCCATTGCGATCTGCGCGCAGGCATCGAAGCCGGACTTGTCGATGTCGAGGCGCGGCGGGATCGAGCCCTTGCGCAGGCTGAACTCCTTCTGCACCACCGGATCCATGATGGTCTTGGCGAGCGCCAACTGGGCCTCGCGGGCCGCCGGGTCCTTGACGGCGGTCATGGCGAAGGCGTCAGTGCCGAACACCAGCGTCTTGCCGCCGGCCGGGAACACTTCGCAGGCGATGTCCTTGCCGGGGACCTTGTTCGCGGCCACGAACTCGCCCTTCAGCCAGTCGCCCATGATCATGTAGGCCGCCTTGCCGCTGATCAGCATGCCGCCGGTGATGTTCCAGTCGCGGCTCGGGCTGCCGGGGTCGACCAGATCGCGCACCTTGGCGAAGGTCTCGAAGGCCTTCAGCATGTCCGGGCTGCGCAGAGCGGTGTCGTCGAGGTCGTAGGTGACCTTGGTCAGGAAGTCGCGGCCGCCGACGTCGATCAGGATACTCTCGAAGACGAAGATTTCCTGCCAGGACTGACCGCCGAGTGCCAGCGGAATGTAGCCCTTGGCGCGGATCTTGTCGGCCGAGGCAATCAGCTCGTCCCAGGTCTTCGGCATGGCAATGCCGACGTCGTCGAGCACCGCCTGGTTGCCCCACAACCAGTTATGGCCATGGATGCTCATCGGCGCCGTGACGTACTTGCCCTCGAATTTGGCGTTGTCGGCGATCACCTTGGGCAGCAGCTTGTCCCAATCCTTGGCCACTTCGTCAATGTCGTTGAGCTGGCCTTCCTCGGCGAGCGCCATCAAGGGAGCGCCGACCTGCCACTGCATGGAGGTTGGCGGATCGCCGCCGAGGATGCGGGTGCGCGCCACCATGCGGGCGGCTTCGCCGCCGGCCACCGGATTGTCCTTCCAGGTGTTGCCGGTCTTCTCGTAGGCTTCGACGAGAATCTTCAGCGCGGCCGCCTCACCGCCCGTGGTCCACCAGTGGATGACCTCGGCGGTGCCGGCGAACACCGGTGTGGTCGTGGTCAGGGCGAAGGCCATGACCGACCCCAGAACTCCAAGCTTGTTCAACATCTCTCTCCTCCTTCATCGCGACCCGACACTCCCTTCGGGCCCCTCCAGCCTCGCCACCTCTCCGCTCGGCAAAGGAACGGACCGTGGCGTGGGAAAATCGCTTCCGTCTTCGGCGCGCCGGTCACCCTTTCAGGAAGGTGGCAAACCAGCGGCCGCTGTCTTTCATGGTCCGCGCCTGGGTCGCGAAATCGACGTGCACCAGGCCGAAACGCTTGGAATAGCCCTCTGCCCATTCGAAATTGTCGAGCAAGCTCCAGACGAAATAGCCGGCAAGATCGACGCCGCCGTCCATCGCGGCGCGCAGCGCGTCGATGTGGCGATGGATGTAGAGGGCGCGCCGCTCGTCATGGATGGCGCCGTCCGGGCCGACCTCGTCGGGGTAGGTGGCGCCATTCTCGGTGATGGCGATAGGGACGGGCTGATAGTCACGTTTGACGCGCATCAGCAACTCGGTCAGCCCCTCGGGGTAGACCTCCCAGCCGAAGCCCGTGACGTCAGTGGCGCTCGACTCGACGACGCGCGACCGCATCGGTCCGCCCTTCGGATCGTCGGCGATGATCTCCCGGAAGTAATAGTTGATGCCGAGGAAATCGGTCTTGCCGGCGATGGTTGCGAGATCTCCCTCGACGATATCGGGCGCGGCGGCGCCCAGTTCGCGCAGGACGTCCTCCGGATAGCCGCGACCATGCAGCGGATCGAGGAACCAGCGGTTCCTAAGGCCATCGTGGCGAATGGCGGCGAGGCGATCGGCTTCGGAGTCCGATGCCGTGTGGATCGGGTGCAGGCTGAGCGCGATGCCGCATTGGGCGTCCGCGACGTTGGACCGGAGCGTCGGCAACGCAAGGCCATGCGACAAGAGGACGTG
>JAUVXG010000236.1 GCA_030603685.1 Pleomorphomonas sp. | reverse complement strand
CGATCTTCTCGGCGACGTCGCCGGGCTGAGCCTTCTCCACCTGCAATGCAACGCGGGGCAGGACAGCCTCAGCCTCGCCCGGCTGGGCGCCGAGGTGACGGGCGTCGACATTTCCGACAGGCGGCTGGCAAAGTCGACCGCCTCGTCGGAAATGTCGACGCCCGTCACCTCGGCGCCCAGCCGGGCGAGGCTGAGGCTGTCCTGCCCCGCGTTGCATTGCAGGTGGAGAAGGCTCAGCCCGGCGACGTCGCCGAGAAGATCGAGCTCCTCGGGAAACAGCGTCGAGCCGCCGTTCCGGAAGAAGGCCGCCTGATCTCCCTTGTGGCTGTTGTGCGCCACCGTCGCCGCGTTCCAGGACAGGCGGTTCGCCTCGTGAAGATCGGTGCGCATGGTGTCTCCCCCGGCTTGAGAATCTCAAGGCAGACCATGCCCGCGCGACGGCGCCGGCTCAAGCCTCGCCATCGATCGGCCTGTTCAAGGAACTTTGCCGGCACTGGCGGGTTTCTCATGGTTGGTGGGCGTATCCGGAGGTCTCGATGGGGTTGCTTGATGGCCGTGTCGCGTTGGTCACCGGAGGCGAATCCGGCATCGGCGCGGCCACGGCAAGGGCGTTGGCGGCCGAGGGCGCCGCGGTCGCGCTCACATTCTACGCCGATGCCGTCGCCGCCGGCGCCGTCCGCGACGCCATCATCGACAAGGGCGGCAGGGCGATGGTCGTCCATGCCGACGTTGGCGACGAGGCGCTGGTGGAGCAGGCATTCGCGACGGTGACCGCCGAACTGGGCCTGCCCGACATCCTGATCAACAGCGCCGGCCTCAACATGAGCGGCGTGACCGTCGCCGACACGGAACTCGCCCAGTGGGAGCGGTTGATCCGCACCGATCTCACCGGCGCCTTCCTCACCTCGCGCGCCTTCGTGCGCGGCCTGCGCGACACGCGAAAGCCGGGGCGCATCGTCAACATCAGCTCGATCCACTCCGTCGCGGTCCGCTATGGCGGCGCCGACTATTGCGCGGCCAAGGCCGGGCTCGACAGCCTGACCCGCACCATGGCGGTGGAATGCGGGCCGATGAAGATCGGCGTCAACGCCATCGCGCCCGGCATGATCCTGACGCCGATGAACAGGGAGGCCGTGGCCGACCCGCAGATCCTGGCGGCGGCGCGCGAACACATTCCCTGGGGCCGGGCCGGACGGGCCGAGGAGGTCGCCTCGCTCGCTGTCTTTCTCTGTTCGGGCAAGGCCGACTACATGACCGGCGCGGTCCTGACCATCGACGGCGGGCTGACGCTCGAACAGGCGCTGGGAGCCTGACATGGTTGAGGTCGATTTCAACGTCGAGACCATCGAGCCCGTGGTGGTGCACGGCCCCGACGCCATCACCCAGCGCGACCTGATGAGCCCCTATGTCTGGAAAGGGCCGCACGGCCGCGACTTCCGCATGATGGTGCGCGCCGTGCCGCGCATGGGCGAGACGGGCGACACAGGCACCATCTGGTACGCCAAAAGCGACGACGGCCTGACCTTCACCGCCACCGGCAAGCCGGCGATCGCGCCCGGGCCGGGGCCGGAGGATGCCGGCGGCTGCGAGGACCCGACGGTCGTTCAACTGCCCGACGGCGGCTACGTCGTCTACTACACCGGCGTCACCGCCGACCGCCGCCACGGCGAGATGCTCTATGCCGCCGGTCCCGGCATCGAGCACCTCAAGAAGAAGGGCGTGGCGATGGCCTCGACCCCGTCCGAGGGCAACGTCAAGGAAGCCACCGTCGACCGCACCAAGGCCGGCCGCTGGCGGATGTTCTACGAATATGCGGCGAACGGCGCCTCGCTGATCGGTCTGGCGACCGGGCCCGACGTCGATGGTCCCTGGCAGCACGAACGCCAGCCTTTCGCCCCGCGCGAGGGCATGTGGGACAACTTCCACCTCTCCACCGGCCCGCTGCTCACCACCGACAAGAACCAGCCGGTGATGTTCTACAACGGCGCCACCCAGGATGCCCGCTGGCGCATCGGCTGGATCGCCTTCGACGCCGAGTACCGCAAGGTGATCGACCGCTGCATCGAGCCGCTGATCGCTCCGCCGCCCTCGCCGAACCGCATGGCCACCGACATCGCCTTCGCCGCGTCCGTGGTGGTGAGCGGCGACGACACCTGGCTCTACTACTCCCGCGCCGACCGCGCCCTGTTCCGCGCGGCAATCCGCGGGTATGGGCGGTGACGGAGGCCAGGCTCGGACCGACGCCGGTCAGGCGGCCTCGTCCGCCTTGGTCACGGTGAATCGCAGCCCGAGCGCCTTCATCACGCCGATCAGCGTCGATAGCTTGGGGTCGCCCCTGTCGCTCAGCGACTTGTAAAGCGCCTCGCGCGTCACGCCCGCTTCCCTCGCAATGGCCGACATGCCCTTGGCTTTGGCGATGTCGCCAAGGCGACGGCGATCATCTTCGGGTCGCCATCCTCGAAGGCGGCTTCGAGATAAGCGGCAATCGCCTCGTCGCTGGTCAGGAACTCGGCGGGGTCCCATTTGCTTGTTGAGTGCGCCATTCAGAGCCTCGCTGTGAACTACAGATTACGAGCGAAGGAGGCAGGCGGCAACGCCCCCGTCATGGTTAACAAATCCTTATCCATCTGCTGGGATGCTTGGGCGTCGCGACGGCTTCACCGTCGCGTTTCGTCTTTCAAGGGTTTGTCGATGGCGTTGTCCCGCTCGTTCCTCGTTCGCGCGACCGTTCTGGCCTTCTCGGTGGCTCTCGCCGGCTGTTCGGCGCTCAACATGGACGACGGGCCGGTGCGCGCCACGCCGCATTTCCGGGGCGACACCTTCGAGATCCGCCATCCCTCGCAAAGCACCATCGAGGGCATCGACGTATCCTATTTCCAGGAAGCGGTGGACTGGCACGCCGTCGCCCGCGACGACATACGCTTCGCCTACATCAAGGCCACCGAGGGCGGCGACCGGCTGGACGAACGCTTTTACGAGAACTTCGCCGGCGCGGCGCGGGCCGGCGTGCTGCGCGGCGCCTACCATTTCTGGTACCACTGCCGCCCCGGCATCGAGCAGGCGGCCTGGTTCATCCGGAACGTGCCGCGCGACGACAACGCCCTGCCGCCGGTGCTCGACATCGAGTGGACGCCCACCTCGCCCACCTGCACCAAGCGCCCGCCGGCCGCCGAGATCTACAGGGACATGCAGGCCTTCCTCGACGCGCTGGAGGCCCACTACGGCAAGCGTCCGATGATCTACACCTCGGTCGATTTCTACCAGGATCGGCTGGTCGGCGCCTTCGAGCGCTATCCGCTGTGGGTGCGCTCCACCGCCGTCAAGCCTGGGGAGGCCTATGGCGACCGCCACTGGCACTTCTGGCAGTACACCTCGACCGGCCGCGTCGCCGGCGTCAAGGGCGACGCCGACCGCAACGTCTTCTACGGCTCGGACGCCGACTTCCAAAAGTTCCTCGCCGACAGCGTCGTCCGACCGGCCGTGGTGGCGGAGAGGTGAGCGACCATTCCGCCAAATTGGGTTCGGGCGGAGCGGGGCTGTAAGGGGGAGGGAGCGCGATATTGCCCTCATTGCCCTTTCCGGCCTGAGGTCCCCGCCTTCGCGGATGACAGTATATCTATATGTTTCTATTATATAATTCTGTCATCCTGCGCGAAGGCCGCTTGAATTCGCGCGCGAATTCAAGGAGGACCTCAGGACGAGTGGAGCGAGCCGCCGATATAGGTCTCCCGGCCCCTACCCGATCCACTCCCTGAACCGCCGTTCGCCCTCCGGCGTGAAGGCCACCACGCGGGACGCCGGCAGCCGCCGCGCCCAGCTCAGCGCGAACAGGCGGTCGAGCGTCGCCTTGCCGATCAGCCCGGCTAGGTGATGCCTCCGCTGGCTCCAGTCGAGGCAGGCGCGGCACTGCGGGCGGTTGCTGCGCGGCAGGCTTTCCGGCGACACGCCGATGGCGGAGAAGCGCGACCAGCCCGCCTCCGTCACGCTGAGATCGTCCGTCAGCCAGCCGGCCACGCGCGCCCGGTCGTAGAGCGCCACGCCCATTTCGCCGGCCAGGTGATCGTAGCAGACGCGCGCCTTCCTGAGCGCCGGCTCCTTCGGTCCAGTGCGCACCGGCGGCGCCGCGTCGGACGAGAACACCATCAGCGCCTCGATCAGCGCCGCCACATGCGCGCCGGCCAGACGGAAATAGCGGTGCCGCCCCTGCGCCTCCACGGCCAGCACCTCGCCGTCGACCAGCTTGGCGAGATGGCCGCTCGCCGTCTGCTTGGTGACGCCGGCAAGGCCCGACAGCTCGGTGGCGGTCAGCGCCCGGCCGTCCATCAGCGCCAGCAGCATGGAGCTGCGGGCCGGGTCGGCCACCAGGGCGGCGATGCGGGCGATGTCGGGGCCTTCTCTCATGGTTCGATGATAGCCGAACCATCGTCGAGCGCCAGTCGCCTATACCAAGGGCATTGCCATGCCTCTTGGTATTCCGTTGCCGGTTTCTCATGCCCCTGACGCAATGAGAAATCGGCAATGATCTCAATGAGCGGATGCGTCAGCATCTTCGCGAATTGGCATGCCAAGGCAAAAGGAGGCGCCGATGATCGCGGTGATTTTTGAAGTGGACGTGCCGGCGGACGCCAAGGGAGAGTATCTCGATTGGGCGGCCGAGCTCCGACCGCTTCTCGACGAGATCGAGGGCTTTCTCTCCATCGAGCGATTCCAGAGCCTGACGACGCCGGGCCGGCTGCTGTCGCTGTCCTTCTGGCGCGACGAGGCGGCCGTCGCCCGATGGCGCGCCCTCCCCGAGCACCGCCGGGCGCAAGCCGCCGGCCGCGACCACGTGTTCGCCGGCTATCGCCTGCGCGTCGCCGAGGTGCGGCGCGACTACGGCATGATCGAGCGGGCCGAAGCGCCCGCCGACAGCCGCGCGTTTCACACCTAGCAATTCCAGCAAAAGTGGCCGCCGGTTTTGCGTCCGGAATTGCGTGGCAAGAAGACAGGAGACCAGCATGTTTGACGTGGAGTTCGATCTCGCCAACCGCCCCGGCGCCCTCGCCGATCTCGGCGAAGCCATGGGCCGCGCCGGCGTGTCCTTCGAGGGCGGCGGCGTGTTCACAGAGAGCGGTCGTGCCGTGGCGCATTTCCTGTTCAAGGATGGCGAGGCGGCGCGCGCGGCAACGGAGGCGGCGGGCATTCCGGTGATCGCCACGCACCGCCCGCTGATCCGCCGCCTGAAACAGGGCACACCCGGCCAGCTCGGCGCCATCGCGAGAGCGCTGGCGGAGGCGGGAGTCAACATCCTCACCCAGTATTCGGATCACCACAACCGCCTGATCCTGATCTGCGACAAGCCGGAGGTGGCGGCGGAGGCGACAAGGGATTGGGAGGATAAGGGATAGGGAGCCTTATAAGTCCCGAGAGTTCTATCCTGCCTGAGGTTCTGCGCCTTCGCGCAGAATGACATCTAAATATATGATTCTATTTTATAATTACGTCATCCTGCGCGCAGGCGCAGGACCTCGGGACGAGTAAGGCAATCGGCCTGTATCGCGCACCAGATCGCTCCGCTGCCCTACTCCGGCGCCCGCATGAAGAACGCCTCCAGCTCGGCCGCCAGCGCCTCCGGCGCCTCCTCGGCCATGTGGTGGCCGCAGTCGATGCCGGCGCCGGTCACCGGCAGCTTCACCCAGGGTTGCCAGAGGGCGAGGAGGTCGCCGTAGAGTTCTTCGAGGTCGTCCTTCCTGGACCAGACGACGTGGACCGGGCAGCGCAGCTTGCGGCCCGCCTCCTGGTCGTCGAGATCGTGTAGCGGGTCGACATAGAGGCCGGCGCGATAGTCGCCCAGCATGCCTCTGACGGCGGCGGGATCGTGGATGGCGGAGCGATAGTCGGCGTAGTTGTCGGCGCCCATCGCCTCGGGCGAGCCGCCGTACCAGGCGTCGGGGTCGGCGAGGATGGCCTGCTCG
>JAUVXG010000228.1 GCA_030603685.1 Pleomorphomonas sp. | reverse complement strand
TTGACGATGGCGTATATTGCGCGCTCGTGCATGTGTCGCTTTGCCGGCAACATGCTTTGCCGTGTTTGCAAGCAGTCGTGCTGCCGGACGTGCGAACGCAAACCATCCACTGTGATCCGCTACCTTGCCGCAAGCGACGATTCGGGCTTGGTCATCTCGGCGAAGGCGCGCATGGCCTCGATGCTGCGGCGGGCGAAGCGGTCGAAGTCGCTGGGGTTGTCGTGTTCTGCAACCAGTAGCGAGGCGCCGGCGGTGACGGCAGCTTTCCAGAGCTTGGGCCAGGGCATGATGCCGGAGCCGACGTCCGCCCAGCCGTCCTCTTCGACGCGGCTGCCGCGGGGTGCGATATCCTTGACATGAACGGCAGCGATGCGGCCGGCGTAGCCTTCCAGCCATGGCTGGGGATCTATGCCGGCGAGTGCCACCCAAGCGACGTCGACCTGAAGATGCACGGCCGGATCGGCGGCGATGTGCTGGATCGGCATGGATCCATCCCTGAGTGGTCGGAACTCGTAGTCGTGATTGTGCCAGGCAAAGTCGAAGCCGCGCGAACGCAGCAAGCGGGCGATCGTCGCCAGACGGTCGCCGAAGCGTCGCCAGTCGTCGGTGACGGCTGGTCGCGACTCGACCGGCAGGAAGGGGCAGACGATAAGGCGCATGTCGAGGATATCCGCGATGCGGCAGGCCGCATCCGGGTCGCCCTCGAGCAGATGCAGCGGGAAGTGACCGCTCAATGCGGTGAGGTCGCTTTCGTCCAGTGTTTCGCGCAAGGCCGAGGGGTCGTCATAGAAGGCGTCCGTTGGCTCGACGTTGGTGTAGCCGAGCGCGGCAAGGTGCGGAAAGTGATCCGTCGCGGGCGGAAATAGCCGCGCGGAATGCAGCTGAATCGAATACGGCAGATCACACGCCAAGTTGCCCTCCCATGCCCGGCCTTATGTTCGTCTGGCCGGTGATCTTGTTCGTTGTCGTCACAACCTCCCACTTCGGTGTGGGAAAATCGAAACGTTGCTATACGTTGAGTCCCGACCGGAAAAAGCCACACACCCGCGCCTCCCTGCGGTTTGTGCGGCTTCCGACACCCGGGCGAACCTCGTCCTCAGCAATCGATTTCATCGATGCTAGCTTGGGCCGTCATCCCGTGGCAAGATATTCTTTATAGGGGTCGAAAAAACAACCGAGGGTTTGACGCCACCTGACACTCTGCGGGCGAGGGTCAGGCGACGGGCTTTTGCAAGCCTTGCGGTCGGCCACCGACGAACACTTCGCACACATTCCGCTCGCCACCGAGCGTCATGAGAACGAACAGCTCTTCCTCGAGATCGCAGTTGCCGGCGGCAAGGCGATGCGCCATCGCGGGGGTCGCGGCGGTGTCGAGCACCACCAGATCGGCGTGGGCACCAGCGGCGATACGGCCAAGTTCGGGCTCGCCGATCGCCTCCGCATTGCCACGGGTCATCAGGTGGAAGGCTTCGATGGCCGACAGCTTCTGCCCTTTGAGCTGCATCACCTTGTAGGCCTCGGCCGCCGTCGCCAGCATCGAGTAGCTGGTGCCGCCGCCGACGTCGGTGGCGAGCGCTATGCGAACGGGATGCTCGCCGCCTTCGAGGCCCTTGTAGTCGAACAATCCGGAGCCGATGAACAGGTTCGAGGTCGGGCAGAACACCGCGACGGCGCCACTGTCCGACATGCGCCGGATCTCGCGTGGTGTGAGGTGAATCGCGTGGCCCATCAGGCTCTTGGGGCCAACGAGTCCGTAGTGCTCGTAGACGTCGAGATAGTCGGCACGGTCGGGGAAGAGGCGCCTGACCGTATCGATTTCCTCCGCGTTTTCCGACAGGTGGGTCTGAACGAGGCAGTCCGGGTGGGCTTGGGCGAGGCTGCCCAGAGCTTCCAGCTGCTCGGGCGTCGAGGTGATGGCGAATCGCGGCGTGATCACCACTTTCTGCCGGCCGCGACTGTGCCAGGCGGCGATCAGGGCCGCGGTGTCGTCGTAGGCTGCCTGGGCGCTGTCGAGGACGTCCGGCGGCGCATTGCGGTCCATCGCGGTCTTGCCAACGAACATCGCCGTGCCTCGTCGCTCGCTTTCCGACAGCAGCGCCTCGGCCGATCCCTTGTGGACCGAGCCGTAGCAAACCGCCGTCGTGGTGCCGTTCCGGAGCAACTCGTCGATGAAGAAGCGTGCCTGTGCCGCTGCGAACACCGGATCGCCATAGCGCGACTCGGCCGGGAAGGTGTACCTCGTCAGCCATTCGAGCAGTCGCTCGCCATAGGACGCGATCACTTGCGTTTGCGGGAAATGGATGTGGGTGTCGATGAAGCCCGGCAGGATCAGCTTGCCGGAGAAATCGTGCAGGACGGCGCCGTCTCCATCGCCTTGCCCAATCTGTCCGGCGTCGGCCACCTCCGTTACTCTGCCGTCCTCGATGACGACGATACCGTCTTCGAAATAGGTGTAGGCGTCGGTATCTCCGGCCCCTTGCGGGCGCCGCTTGAAGCTCAGCACGCGACCGCGTACGAGGGTGCGGTCGGAATGAAGTCGATCGGAAGAAGTCAACGAGGGCTCCGTCAGGGAGTGCGAGGGGCAATGGCCATCTCGCGGCCCAGAAAAGACGAGATGTCCGGCGGAGACAACAGAAAAGTCGGATCCGGCTACATCTTTTCACTTACTGGCGGCTGGGCGGCGGAGCGACCGTCTCTCGCCGGAAACCATGAGTGCGCCTATGCTTGACGATATCGAGATTGCTCGCGCCGCCCGCCTCAAGCCGATTGGGGAGGTTGCGGAGCGTCTGGCCATTCCCGGCGATGCGCTCATTCCCTACGGCCGTCATATCGCCAAGATCGAGCATGGCTTCGTCTCCGAGGCGCGCCGACGTCCGCGGGGCAAGCTGGTTCTGGTGACCGCCATCACCCCGACGGCGGCTGGCGAGGGCAAGACGACCACCACGGTCGGACTGGGCGATGCACTTTCCCGACTCGGGCGCACGACGAGCATCTGCCTTCGCGAGCCCTCTCTCGGTCCGTGTTTCGGCGTGAAGGGCGGGGCAGCGGGCGGCGGTTACGCCCAGGTGGTGCCGATGGAGGCCATCAACCTCCATTTCACGGGTGATTTCCATGCCATCACCTCGGCCCACAATCTCCTGTCGGCGATGATCGACAATCACATCTACTGGGGCAGCGAACCGCGCCTCGACGGCCGGCGCATGACCTGGCGGCGTGTCCTCGACATGAACGACCGCATGCTGCGCCACCAGATCAACGGCCTCGGCGGCAGCGCCAATGGGTTTCCGCGCGAGGACGGCTTCGACATCACCGTCGCCTCGGAGGTGATGGCGATCTTCTGTCTGGCGGCCGACCTCGCCGACCTCGAACGCCGCTTGAAGCGCATCGTCGTCGGCGAACTCGATGCTCGTTCCTACGCGACCGCCGATCTGGTCAGCGCCGCCGGCGCGATGGCCGTGTTGCTGAAGGATGCCTTGCAGCCCAACCTCGTGCAGACGCTGGAGGGAACGCCGGCCTTCGTTCATGGCGGCCCCTTTGCCAATATCGCGCATGGTTGCAACTCGGTGATCGCCACCGAAACGGCGCTTGGTCTGTCAGACGTGGTGGTCACCGAAGCCGGCTTCGGCGCCGATCTCGGCGCGGAGAAGTTCCTCGACATCAAGTGCCGCAAGACCGGTCTTCAGCCGGACGCGGCGGTGCTCGTTGCGACCATTCGTGCGTTGAAGATGCACGGCGGTGTCGCCAGGGAAGATCTGGGCGTCGAGAACGTCGCTGCCATGGAAGCGGGCTTTGCCAACCTGTCGCGCCATCTCGACAACCTGCGCAAGTTCGGTCTCGACGTTGTCGTCGCCATCAACCGCTTCGGTAGCGACACCGACGCCGAAGTCGCCCGCCTCAGCGCGCTGTGCGCCGAAGCCGGGGCACCGGTGGCCCTCGCCACCCATTTCGCTGACGGCGGCCGGGGCGCGGAGGATCTGGCGCGGGCGGTCCTGGAGGTGCTCGATGCGCCGCGCCGCCAGCCGTTCGGCCTTCTCTATCCGGACGAGTTGCCGCTCCCCGCCAAGATCGAGACGGTGGCGCGCGAGATTTATGGCGCCGCTGCGGTGGAGTACGATGCCCGGGCGGCGCGCAAGCTCGCCGAATACGGTGAGCGTGGGTTCGGAGACCTGCCGGTCTGCATCGCCAAGACGCAGTCGTCCTTCAGTGCCGATCCGCAGCGAAAGGGCGCTCCGACCGGCCATGTCCTGCCGGTGCGTGACGTGCGGCTCGCAGCCGGAGCCGAGTTCGTCGTAGCGATATGCGGAGCGATCATGACCATGCCTGGCCTGCCGCGCGTGCCGGCCGCCCATCGCATCGGCCTCGATGCCGAGGGACGGGTGGTTGGTCTGAGCTGAGCTCCAAGCACGGTGTTGTGATGGGACCGCAAGCGGTTTGCGCTTTCGCGGCGGGGGCGATGATCTTATCTCAGGGAACAACGGTATACTTTTTGGACGTCATTTGGAGAGTGCGATGTCTTTCGACCTGGGGACCGGACCGACAGAGTCCGGCCGGCTCAACTGCTCGGTCGAGCTGCAGGAGTACCTCGCGGTTGTCCAGCGCGGCCTCAAGGCCATTACCGGCAAGTGGAAGGGCGAGATCATGTGCCTCCTTGCCGAGGGGCCGAAGCGCTTCAACGAGCTGAGGAGGGGGATTCCCGGCGTGACCCAGCACATGCTGGCGGCGCAGCTGCGCGACCTCGAGAAGTCCGGCCTCGTCGTTCGTCACGATTACGAGCAGGCGCCGCCGCGCGTCGAGTACGAGCTGTCGGAAGCCGGCAAGGCGCTGCGCACCGTCGGCGATGCGCTGCACGACTGGGCGAAGGTCTACACTTCGGACTCGTCAGCCAACACGCACTGATCCTGGGACGCGCCCTCACATGAAGCGGAAGCGCGCATGTCGGGGATCGTGGCTTTCGTGGATGTAGACCGGCTCGCCGGTGAACTGCAGCCCGAGCTCGTTTTCGCGCCGCCACATCACTTCGGCCCGGCGCAGGGATTGTTCCGTCGGGTCGAAAATGAAGAAGTCCTGCGGAATCTCGCGGGCATGGTCGCAACGGATGCGCATGCCGCCCGAGCTGGTGTCTCGCACGACGCAGTCGACGATATAGCGATAGTCGCCATAGACGACCTTCGCCGCTCTGAGCGTCCTCCGCCTGACCCCGTTTCTCTGTTCAACCGACATCGCACATGTCCCACCTGTCGTGGGAATGTTCGCAGTCACAGGTTAAGATTTGCCGAAGTTCGCAAGCTCGTCGTGAGCAGCGCCTTCGTTCCAAACGACTATCCTTGCAGTTCGGCCCGCCACGGCGGATTGGCGCCGGCGCGCGAACAGGTGATGGCCGCGCAGCGGGTGCCGAAGGCGAGGGCGGCGGCGAGTTCGTCGCGGCTGATCGCCTCCAGCGACGGCCGCGCGATCCGGTTCGCCTCCTTCAGCGCCACCAGGAACGAACCCTGGAACGTGTCACCAGCGCCGATGGTGTCGACCACCTTGGTCGCGGGGGCGGCAACCTCGACGCGGCCGGCCGTTGCGTGCCAGGCGACGACGCCATCGCCGCCGCGCGTGACGATGAACAGAGCCGCCCCGCCGGCCAGGATGTCCTTGGCCTTGCCGTCGAAGTCGTTACCACCGAACAGGAAGTCGAAGTCCATGTCGGACATGCGGACGATGTCGGCTGTCCGGGCGAACTCGGCCATGCGCGCGGTGTAGGCCGCCTTGTCGTGCGTCAGCGTCGGCCGGCAGGTGGGATCGAAGGACAGCGTCGTCTTGCCCTTCGCCGCCTTGAACATCGCGAGATACTCGGATGCCACCGGCTCGTTGATCAACGTGGTCGAGCCGACGTGCAGCGCCTCGATGGCTGGGAAGGGGATGCTGCCCGGCTGGTAGGTCCAAAGGCGGGCGGCGGTCGTCTCGTCGTAGAAGGCGTAGTGCGGCTCGTTGTTGACGAAGCGGACGAAGGCCAGGGTGGTTTCGTCATCCGAGCGCCGGACATAGCGAAGCGATGCGCCGGAGGCGGCCAGATGATCGGCGATCATCGTCCCGAACAGGTCGTTGGAAATGCCGCCAACGAAGCCCGTGAGCGCACCGAGGCGCGACATGGCGACTGCGTTGTTGAGGCAGGAGCCCCCGACGGCCGGCACGGCGGCATCCCTGCCGTCGGCGGATTTCACAGGCACGAAATCGATCAGGGCGTCGCCG
>JAUVXG010000157.1 GCA_030603685.1 Pleomorphomonas sp. | reverse complement strand
GATATGGAACCTCGTGTTCATGCAATACGAGCAGATCTCCAAGGATGAGCGGGTCAATCTGCCGCGCCCGTCGATCGATACCGGCATGGGGCTCGAGCGCATCGCCGCCGTGCTGCAGGGCGTCCACAACAACTATGACATCGACCTGTTCCAGGCGTTGATCCGCGCTTCCGTGGAGGCGACCGGCGTTGCCGCCGAGGGCGATCAGCTGGCCTCGCATCGAATCATCGCCGACCACCTGCGTGCCTCCAGCTTCCTGGTCGCCGACGGCGTGCTGCCCTCCAACGAGGGGCGCGGCTATGTGCTCCGCCGCATCATGCGCCGGGCGATGCGCCATGCCCATCTGCTTGGTGCCCAGGAACCGCTGCTCCATCGCCTCGTTCCGGCGCTGGTGCGCGAGATGGGCCAGGCCTATCCGGAACTCGTTCGGGCCGAGGCGCTGATCACCGAGACGCTGAAGCTTGAGGAAAGCCGCTTCCGCCGGACGCTGGCGCGCGGCCTGGGGCTGCTCGACGAGGCGACGACTGGCCTGGCGAAGGGCGGCAGTCTCGATGGCGAGACTGCCTTCAAGCTCTACGACACCTACGGCTTCCCGCTGGATCTCACCCAGGACGCGCTCAAGGCGCGCGGCATCTCCGTGGATACGGATGGTTTCGCCGCCGCCATGGAACGGCAGAAGGCCGAGGCGCGCGCCAACTGGGCCGGCTCGGGCGAAGCTGCCACGGAAACCGTGTGGTTCGGTCTGCGCGAGAAGGTCGGGGCCACCGAGTTCCTCGGCTACGATACCGAAAAGGCCGAGGGCGTTGTGGTGGCCCTGGTCAAGGACGGCAAGGAGGTCGCCGACCTCAAGGCCGGAGAGACCGGCTCGCTTGTCGTCAACCAGACGCCGTTCTATGGCGAGTCCGGCGGTCAGGTGGGAGACGCGGGCAGCATCTCCGGCGCCGGCTTCCGTCTGGCCGTGACCGACGTGCTGAAGAAGGCCGACGGCCTCTTCGTGCATCAGGTGACGGTCGAGGAAGGCACCGTGAAGGTGGGCGAGCCGGTCGAACTGGCGGTCGACCATGCCCGCCGGTCGCGCATCCGCGCCAACCACTCGGCGACGCATCTTCTGCATGAGGCGCTGCGCTCGGTTCTTGGCAAGCATGCGGCCCAGAAGGGCTCCCTGGTGACGCCCGATCGCCTGCGCTTCGACTTCTCCCATCCCAAGCCGATGGACGAGAAGGAACTGGCCGAGGTCAGCCGCCTCGCCAACGCCATCGTGCTGCAGGACGGTCCGGTGACGACCCGCCTGATGGGGCAGGAAGAGGCGATCGCCGAGGGCGCCATGGCGCTGTTCGGCGAGAAGTATGGCGATGAGGTGCGCGTGGTCACCATGGGCACGGCGATCGAGGGCGAGAAGGCCGGCAAGACCTACTCGACCGAGCTTTGCGGCGGTACGCATGTGTCGCGCACCGGCGAGATCGGTCTCGTTCATGTCGTCGCCGAAAGCGCCGTTGCGGCCGGCGTGCGCCGCATCGAGGCGCTGACGGGCGATGGCGCCCGCGCCTATTTCGAGGATCAGGAGAAGACGGTTCGCAACGTCGCTCGCGAGCTCAAGGTGCCCGTCGGCGATGTCGTCGACCGCGTGGCGGCGCTGGTCGAAGAGCGCCGCAAGCTGGAGCGCGAACTGGCCGACGTCAGGCGCAAGCTCGCCATGGGTGGCGGCGCCGCTGCCGACGAGGTGGCCGAGATTGCCGGCGTCAAGTTCCTGGGCCGCGTGGCCGAGGGCGTCAGCCCGAAGGATCTGAAGGGCCTCGTCGACGAGGGCAAGGCCAAGCTGGGCTCCGGCGTGGTGGCTCTGGTCGGCGTCTCCGAAGACGGCAAGGCTGGTGTCGTGGTTGGCGTACCCGCCGACCTGACGGCGCGCTACTCCGCTGTCGATCTTGTGCGCGTGGCGTCCGAGGCGCTCGGTGGCAAGGGGGGCGGTGGCCGGCCCGACATGGCGCAGGCCGGCGGTCCGGACGGCGCCAAGGCCGCCGAGGCGCTTGAGGCCATCCGGAAGGCGCTCGCCGGCTGAACCCGGTCGATCGTCAGGCATAAAAACGCCCGTCCGAGCGGAGGCTCGGGCGGGCGTTTGCTTTGCGAAAGGACGCTGCCTCAGATCTGTTCGATCTTGCGGGCCGTCTCGTCGAGCAGATCGGCCAGGGCGTCGATCTGCTCGGGCGTCAGGGCCGCACTCTGCATCTTCAGGCGCATGGCAAGGCGCATGTTCTCGACGGCCCGGAACAGACGCGGGTTGTGTTCGGGGCGGCGGTCCGCACCGGCCTCGGCGAAGCGCGCAAGTACGGCGTCGATGGCGGCGCGGTTCTCTTCCACGGTGGCGCGACCGGCGTCGGTGGCGGCGTAGAGCTTCTTGTTGCCCTCCGAATTCATCACCTCGATCTGCCCGGTTTCCTCAAGCAGCGTCAAGGTCGGGTAGATGACGCCGGGGCTCGGCGCGTAGGCGCCGCCGGTACGGTCCTCGATCTCCTTGATGATCTCGTAGCCATGGCGCGGCTGTTCGGCGATCAGCGCCAGAACGACGAGGCGCAGCATGCCGTTGTCGAAGAAGCGACCGCGACCGAAGGGGCCGCCGCGCTGGCCGGGGCCATGACGTTCCGGCCGGTCTCCGCGTTCACCCCAGAAGGGCCGGCCGAAAGGACCGCGGCTACCGGCGGCACGGCGGTCATCCCGGCAGTGAGTGTCGTCATTGTGGTGGAATCTGTGATGCATAGATATCTCCTGTTATCTCGTGATGTAATTAGATATATCGAAAATGACTCGAATTTCAAGAGGGCCATCGCCGTTGGTGCGAAGAAAACTGGGGCGGAGTGTCACGCGGACATGATGTCGGACACTGGATGTCTGCGCGAAGTTATTGAGATACATGGAGTTTGTTCCTCCATGGCTTCTCGCGTCGCATGATACCTGACGGCGATGTGACGCCGCATTTCCGATTGAGATCGGCTATATCTGAAGTGGTGTTGGCGACGTCCCGGCTATCGCCGTGTCATTTCCGGAGGGCAGGACGTGGATTTCGAGAGTGCCTTGGTGATCGATGAGATGGACGGGACCGAGCGCGAGGCCGTCATCGCGGTCTGGACGCGCTGCGGCCTGACAAGGCCGTGGAATGATCCCGCGGCGGACATGGCGTTGGCCGAGACGACGGAAAACGCCACCATTCTGGTCGCGCGGCGGAATGGGCGCATCGTCGGGGCTGCCATGACCGGTCATGATGGTCATCGCGGCGCGCTTTACTATCTGGGCGTCGATCCGGATCAGCGATGCGGTGGCGTCGGGCGAGCCTTGGTCGAGGCGGCTGAGGGCTGGTGTCGGGCGCGTGGCGCCCCGAAGCTCAATCTGCTCGTCCGCAGCGAAAATCAGGCTGTGCTCGCCTTTTACGAGGCGCTGGGATATAGGCCGACCGATAGTATTTCGCTCTATCGCACACTCGACCCGGAACGCGCGGAGCGCGAGCGGGCGCAAAAGGCTGACTGGGCGGCGGGAAGCCGCCGATGACCTCATGCCGACTAAAGTCTAGCTGGAACCCTGTTCTTAACAAGTGACTGAATAGAAAAGGGTATCCGCTTCTTCAGTGCAACCTCCAGCGAGATGTCCAGAGGACATTAACCATTTCACGTGGTACTACGACTAAGTAGAAATAGACTGATTGGCAAGATTTAAACATGATAGATTCCTACTGGATTAAAAACCCAGGCTGACGGTTCGTTCCGGCCCCGCGGCGGGGGAGGGCGATCCCGAGTATCGGAGGCCGATACATGCTTGCGCTTGAACTGGTCCTTGTGCTGGTCGTCGCCGGCCTTGTCGTCGGAACGCAGTTCCGCGTCATCGCCATGGCTCCGCTGGCATTTGCGGCTTGCATCTGTGCATCCCTGGAAGCCATGACCCTTGGCGCTTCCGGTTCGCGCCTGGCTCTTCACATCGTAGAAGCGGCCATCTTCTTCGAGGTCGCCTATGCCGTTGGGGCTACGCTGGTTCACCTCCGGCTGCCCGCATTCTTCCTGCGCCGCCGCGTCTGACGTGTGTTCCGGATTCTTTGCTTGACGCTTTGATGCTGCCAATTTTTGGCAGCAGTTTGTTCTATGGGTGTTTTATCGCAATGCGAGGAGGCGCCCGTGATCACCCCCACTTACTATCTGCTGCATGTCGCCGATCCCGAGACGAGCGGCGTCTTCTACCGCGAGCTGTTCGAAACGGCTCCGGTCGAGTCGTCGCCAACCTTCGTGCTGTTCGTTCTCGATGGCGGCATCAAGGTCGGCCTTTGGTCCAGGCAGACTGTTGAACCGGTGACCGGCGGGGCGCCGGGCGCCCTGGAAATCGGCATTGCGATGAAGTCGCCCACTGACGTCGATGCGTTTCACCAGCGCTGGCTGGCGCGCGGGCTGCCGGTTTTCCAGGCGCCGGTCGATCTCGACTTCGGCCGCAGTTTGATGCTGACCGATCCCGATGGGCATCGCATCCGCGTCTTCGCCGTGACGACTTGACGAGGGCAGGACACCCGCCGGCTCCGGTCCGGCGGGTTCCGTCATTCGCCGGGCAACCGGATGCTCTCGCTCGGCTGGCGAACTCAAAGCTCTCAGCTGTTGTCCTCGGTGGGGGCGTCCGGGCCGTTCTTCTTGATCGACTCGATGGCGTTGATGGCCGAGGCCTTGGATTTGTAGCCTTCGGTCCAGAATATGATTTCGCCGTTGTACTTGAAGTAGGCGACGTACTCATCAGCCTTGTTCTTCTTGATCTCGAACTTGTGCGCCATGTTTTCCCCTCCGTTTGAAACTCCACGCGGTGGATGATCTGTCCATTATGCTGCCTTGCGGTGGCGATCCGGGGACAGCACCATCCCGTTCGAAAGTATTGCCGAGCTTGAAGGCTGTCATTGCTCTTCAGGTATGAATTCAGCTCCGGCTTCTCATCCTTATGGATAGCCAAACGAAACGCGGCGGACCGTTTCCAGCCCGCCGCGCAGAATTCCGCCTAAGCTGTCAGCTTACCACTTGGCCATTTCGGCTTCGAGGTTGGAGGCGACCTTCTCGAGGAAGCCGGTGGTCGACAGCCACTTCTGATCCGGCCCGATCAGGAGGGCGAGGTCCTTGGTCATGAAGCCGCTTTCGACGGTGTCGACGCAGACCTTCTCCAGCGTGGTGGCGAACCTGGCGAGATCGGCGTTGTCGTCGAGCTTGGCGCGATGGGCGAGACCGCGCGTCCAGGCGAAGATCGAGGCGATGGAGTTGGTGGAGGTCTCCTTGCCCTTCTGATGCTCGCGGTAGTGGCGGGTGACCGTGCCGTGGGCGGCCTCGGCTTCCACCGTCTTGCCGTCCGGCGTCAGCAGCACCGACGTCATCAGGCCGAGCGAACCGAAGCCCTGCGCCACGGTGTCGGACTGCACGTCGCCGTCATAGTTCTTGCAGGCCCAGATGTAACCGCCGGACCACTTCAGCGACGAGGCGACCATGTCGTCGATCAGGCGGTGCTCGTAGGTGATGCCCAGCTTGTCGAACTCGGCCTTGAACTCGGCGTCGAACACTTCCTGGAACAGGTCCTTGAAGCGGCCGTCATAGGCCTTGAGGATGGTGTTCTTGGTCGACAGGTAGACCGGCCACTTGCGCATGATGCCGTAGTTGAACGAGGCGCGGGCGAACTCGCGGATCGACTCGTCGAGGTTGTACATGGCGAGCGCCACGCCGGACCCGGGGGCCTTGAAAACTTCCTTCTCGATCACCGCGCCGTCTTCGCCGACGAACTTGATGGAGAGTGTGCCCTTGGTCGGGAACTTGAAGTCGGTGGCCTTGTACTGGTCGCCGAAGGCGTGACGGCCGACGACGATCGGCTGCGTCCAGCCGGGTACGAGGCGCGGCACGTTCTTGCAGATGATCGGCTCGCGGAAGATGACGCCGCCAAGGATGTTGCGGATGGTGCCGTTGGGCGACTTCCACATTTCCTTGAGGTTGAACTCCTTCACGCGCGCTTCGTCGGGCGTGATGGTGGCGCACTTGATGCCGACGCCATGCTTCTTGATGGCGTGGGCGGCATCGACCGTTACCTGGTCGCCTGTGGCGTCGCGGTTCTCAACGGAAAGGTCGTAATACTCGATGTCGATGTCGAGATAGGGCAGGATCAGCTTGTCCTTGATCAACTGCCAGATGATGCGGGTCATCTCGTCGCCGTCGAGATCGACAACCGGGTTCGCAACCTTGATCTTCGCCATAGTGGGGTGACCTTCCGAACGTGTGGCCGGGCCTTGGAGGCCGGTTCGTGCGCCTGCCGATACGCAAACGCACGGATGAACCGCCTGTAGCATGACGTTGCCGTCGAGGCCAGTGCGGCCGCACCGCTTTTGGGCGTACGCTAACGTAAACGGAAGGTCTCAGGACGGAAGGGTGACGACCAAGGGGCCGTTGCGGGTGGCGACGATGGTATGCTCGAACTGCACCGTCGGTGCGCGCGGCTCGGAATAGAGCGTCCAGTCGTCATCTCCGTCCTCGGCCCATTCGGCGCCGAGCGACAGGAAGGGTTCCACGGTAAAGACGAGCCCTTCGGTGATGATGCGCCGCTCGCGCGGGTCCGGCCAGGTGGCGATTTCCGAAGGTTCCTCGTGCAGGGAGCGGCCGACGCCATGGCTGGCAAGGTTGCGCACGAGGGTGTAGCCGTTCTTGCGGGCGAAGGCGCCGACGGCGCGGCCGACGCCGGCCAGCGGTTTGCCGGGCGCCACGGCGCCGATGCCGGCCCACATGGCGCGGCGGCCATCCCGGCAGAGCTTGTCCAGCTTGGCCGGCACCGGAGCGACCGCGAAGGACGCACCGCTGTCGGCGAAGAAGCCGTCCTTGGAGGCGGAAACGTCAAGATTGATGAGGTCGCCGGCCTTCAGCACCCGGTCGCCTGGAATGCCGTGGGCGATCTCCTCGCTGACCGAGATGCAGGCGATGCCCGGAAAGCCGTAGCTCTCCTTCGGGGCCGGAATGGCGCCGGCTTCGTCCAGGACGCGGCCGGCGATTTCGTCGAGCTCGGCGGTGGTAATGCCGGGGCGGACGGCGGTGGCCATGGCGGCGATGGCGTCGGCCACCGCGCGGCCGATCGCCTTGAGGCCGTCGAGTTCGTCTTCGTTGGTGATGGTCATGTCGACTTTCGTGGCGCCCTCGGGCGTTTATTGGTGTTTGCCGATCCAGGTCGCGAAGGCGGCGAGGAAGCCGGAGAGGAAGGCTTTGGTATCATCGTTCGCCAGCTTGCCGTCCTTGTCCAGAAGGTCGCCGACCTTGGAAACATAGACTTCGGGCTGCTGCATGACCGGCATGTCCAGGAAAACCAGTGGCTGGCGAAGGTGGTGGTTGGCGCCGAACGCGCCCAGCAAACCCGGGGAGACGCTGGCGATGGCGGCGGGTTTGCCCTTCCATACGCTGTGGCCGTAGGGACGGGAGCCCACGTCGAGGGCGTTTTTCAGCAGGCCCGGGATCGACCGGTTGTATTCGGGCGTGACGAACAGCACGGCATCGGCACCGGAAACCTCGCCCCGAAATCTGGCCCAGGCTTCCGGCGGCGCATCGCCTTCGAGATCCGGGTTGTAGAGCGCCAGATCGCCGATCTCGACGATGCGGAGCGCGAGCTTGTCGTCGGCGAGTGTTGCGAGGTTCTCGGCCACCGCCCGCGAGAAGGAGCCCTTGCGAAGACTGCCGACAAGAACTGCCACGTCATAGGCCATGCTTCTCTCCTTCGTTCGGGGAACTTTCGTTCTTGTTATATGGGATTTCCCCGAATGCTGTCCACGCACTCGAACTTTGCGGCTTGTTCAGAGAATTTCGGAAAAATGTCCTGTAATGTAGCGATTTAACGGGAAATTATGTTGACGTTTCGGTAGAATGTGGGAGCATGTCCGGCATGGATGAAATCGATCGTCAAATCGTGATGTGCCTTGGCGACGACGCGCGTCGCTCGCTGGCCGATATCGGCGGCGAGGTCGGTCTGTCGACCTCGGCTGTGAACGAGCGTATCCGCCGCCTCGTTGCGAATGGGGTGGTCCGTCGCTTCACCGTCGACGCCGATGCGGCTGCAATGGGCCTGGGCATTGCAGCCTTCGTCTTTGTCGGGCTAGCGGCGGATGCCGACGAAGCGGTGTTCAGGGCGGTTGCCGCCGATCATCCCGCCATCGTCGAATGCCAGCACGTCACTGGCGCCTGGAACTATCTCGTCAAGATCCGCGTGGCGTCGCTTGCAGGTATCGAGGCCTTTCTCGACGATCTCAAGCGGCGGCGGCTGATCGCCCGCAGCGAGACGATGATTGCCCTTTCGACCGTCGTCGAACCACCGTTTCGTCCTCGTGGAGACAGATCGTGAGCCTTCTGCTGTTCGCTGCCAAGGGGTTTGCCCTCGGTTTTGCCGTTGCCGCGCCGCTCGGACCGATTGGAGCGCTCTGCATCAACCGGACGCTACAACGCGGCTTCTGGGTCGGGCTGTCCGGCGGGCTGGGAACGGCGCTCGCCGACGCGGCCTACGGCGCCCTGGCGGCACTGGGCTTTGCCGCCTTCTCGGCCTTTCTCGCCACGATCGACGGACCTATGCGTCTCGTCGGCGGCCTCGCCATGATCTGGCTTGGCTGGCAGGGCATGAAGCCGAAGCCGCCGCGCCCGGCGGCCGAAGTGGGAGCGCGCGATCTTCTCGGCACCATTGGCGCCACCTTCCTGCTCACCATCGCCAATCCGACGACCATCTTGTCCTTTGCCGTATTCTTTGCCGGGTTGGGCCTTGCCTCGGCGGCGGACGCAGCCTCGGCGCTGGTGGTGGTCGCCGGCGTGTTCGCAGGCTCGCTCGCCTGGTGGACCATCCTGACCGGTGGCGTGGCGCTGGTGCGTCACAAGGTCAGCGACCGTTTCGCCCTGTGGGTCGGGCGGCTGTCCGGCGCGTTGATCCTCGTCTTCGGTGTCCTGGCGCTCGGCTCCTTCGCCGCCGGGTTCTTGCGCTAGTCCTTCGATCGTTCGCGCATGCTTTTGAGGCAGGCGTCGACGAAGACGCGCAGCTTTGGCTGCAGCCGGCTCGACTTGGGATAGTAGAGGTAGAGCGCGTCCTGGGCCGGCGAGAAGTCGTCGAGGCAGGTTTCGAGGCGCCCCTCCGCAAGCTCGCGGCGGACGTTCTGAGACGATGCGTAGGTGAGACCGAGCCCTGCCACGGCCATGGCGCGCAGCAGCTCGGAGTCGTCGGAGGTGAGCTGTCCCGGAGGCTCGATGGTGACGGCGACGCCCTCGCGCTCGAACTCCCAGCGGTAGAGGTCGCCGCTGTCTGGCAAACGGAAGCGGAGGCACGCATGGTGGGCGAGATCGTCCGGCGTCTCCGGCCGGCCATGCGCGGCGAAATAGGCCGGCGAGCCGACGACCACCCAGGAGAAAGGTGGCGTGACGCGAACCGTCAGCATGTCCTGGTCGATGAACTCGCCGATTCGGATGCCGGCGTCGAAGCCGCCACCGACCAGGTCATGCCGCTTGGTGCCGGTGATCACCTCGACGGCGATGTCGGGGTAGGTCGTCAGGAAGGAAGACATCATCGGCGTCAACACCTGGCGGGCGGCGATGTGGTGGGTGAGAAGGCGAAGCCTGCCCGACGGTCGTGCGCTGAGATTGGCAAGCGTGTCGAGCGAACCGGCAATCGCCTCGGCGGCCGGCCGGACTTCTGCGAGAAACCGCTCGCCGGCCTCCGTGAGGGCAACGCGGCGCGTCGTGCGGTGGAGAAGCGGCAGGCCGATCCGCCGTTCCAGTGTCTGCACCGCCTGGCTGACCGCACCCGGCGTGACGCCGAGTTCGCGGGCAGCGGCGCGGAAGCTGCCGCGCCTGACGACGGTGAGAAACTCGCTGATTCCATCGAAGAGGTCGGTTCGGGCCATGGATTCTCCAAGCGCGGTGTCACGGGCTCTCCGAGGCGTGATTTGGCGAGCCGTTCTGGCGGAGGCATAATAGCGGTCGCAATAGGCCATGATTGTATAGATCAACTAATCAGGCTGTGCGATCGGGCGCGGCTAGTCCGGCCAGCCGGGGCACCCTATGTTCTTGGTGGGCGTCAGGGCAGCCTTCGTCGTGCCGCATCGCCCGTCGCGCTTTGGCGCCGATCGCTTTCTCGTTCCTCAATCCATTCTTCAAGGTGATGACATGCGCTACAACACGCTTGGTGGCACCGGCCTTCTCGTTTCCGAAATCTGCCTGGGCACCATGACCTTCGGCGGCAAGGGCTTCTGGACCGTCGTCGGTTCGCTCGACCAGTCGGTGGCCGACCGCATCGTCGCCGGCGCCCTCGACAAGGGCGTCAACTTCATCGACACCGCCGACGTTTACTCCGAAGGCCTGTCGGAGGAGATCACCGGCGCGGCGATCCGCAACTCCGGTCGATCCCGTTCGGACGTGGTGCTGGCCACCAAGGTGTTCGGCCCCACCGGCAAGGGCGTCAACGATCGCGGCGCCTCGCGCGGCCATATCATGGATGCCGTCAAGGGCAGCCTGAAGCGGCTCGGCACCGACTATATCGACCTCTACCAGATCCACGGGACCGATGTGGTGACGCCGATCGAGGAGACGGTGAGGGCGCTCGACGATCTGGTTCGCGAGGGTCTCATCCGCTATGTCGGCGTTTCAAACTGGCCGGCCTGGCGCATCATGAAGGCGCTCGGCATCGCCGACCGGCTGGGCCTCGACCGCATCGCCAGCCTGCAGGCCTACTACACCATCGCCGGTCGCGACCTCGAGCGCGAGATCGCGCCGTTGCTGATGTCTGAGAAGGTCGGGTTGATGGTGTGGAGCCCGCTGGCCGGCGGTCTCCTGTCCGGCAAGTACACCCGCGACGGCGAGGGCGACGGTCGTCGCGCCAACTTCGACTTCCCGCCGGTCAACAAGGACCGGGCCTTCGACGCTGTCGACGTGATGGCCGAGATTGCCAGGGACAAGGGCGTGTCGGTGGCGCGGATCGCGCTTTCCTATGTGCTGCACAAGCCGTTCGTCTCCTCGGTGATCATCGGCGCCAAGTCGGTCGAGCAGCTCGACGACAACATCGCCGCCAGCGAGGTGGTGCTGTCGGCCGACGAGCTTTCCCGTCTCGATGCGGTTTCGGCGCTGCCGGCCGAGTATCCCGGCTGGATGCTAGAGCGCCAGGGCACCGAGCGGACGGCCTCGGTGGCCACTCCCCGCTGATTGGCG
>JAUVXG010000227.1 GCA_030603685.1 Pleomorphomonas sp. | reverse complement strand
GCTCCTCGATGGAGGGAGCCTCATATCACCCGCTCGCCTTACCTGCCTGAGGTCCCCGCCTTCGCGGGGATGACAAAACTATATGTTTTTCAGTTAGTTACAATAAAGCGCCGCCAACTCCACCTCACACCACACCACCGCATCGGGTTCGCTGGCCGCGATCCGGTTGGGGCGAAGATGGCTGGCCGCGCGGTGTGCCAATCCTCGCTAATGCGGCTGCGATCATTGCGATCGAGCGCCACTCACACCATGTCGAGGAACAACACGCCTCTCGAACCGTGGCGTGGGGTTGGGCGCCGCCAGGGCGGGGCCATAGCTGACCGGTGCGGACCGATACCGCAGTTTCGCCCGCTGATCATCCTCATGTCCGGAGTGGAGCGCATGTTGCTACGAATGATGGTCGTCGTCCTCGCGCTCGCGTCCATGCCGGCAATGGCGGATGAGCCGCTTCCTTCCGCATTGGAGATGACGCTCGATCGCGCGGAGTCCCTGTCTCCGCTCCAGACGGTCGTCATCGCCCGCGACGGCCGCATCATCGCCGAGCGCGGCTATCGCGGCCACTCGCCCGATGCGCCCACCAGCATCATGTCGGCGTCGAAATCGGTGATCTCGGCCCTTGTCGGCATCGCCATCGACAAGGGCGTGCTGGACGGCACCGACCAGTTGATTGCGCCAATCCTGAAAAAGGATCTGCCGGCCGATCCGGACCCGCGACTTGCCCGCGTCACCGTGGGCAATCTCCTGTCGATGCAGGCCGGTCTCGGCTCCACCTCGGGCCCGCGATACGGGGCATGGGTCGCCAGTCGGAACTGGGTGCGGTTTGCGCTCGCCCAACCCTTCGAGGACGATCCTGGCGGACGGATGATCTACTCCACCGGCTCGACGCACCTGCTGTCGGCGATCCTGACCCGCGAGTCCGGCCGCTCGACGCTGGCGCTGGCACGCGACTGGCTGGGGCCCCTCAAGGGGTTTTCCATTGCCGGATGGGATCGCGACCCGCAGGGCATCCGTGTCGGCGGCAATCTCATGTCCATGAGTCCGAGATCGCTTCTGGCCTTCGGCGAACTCTATCGCAACGGGGGGCTGACGCCGGACGGCGAACGCCTGATTTCGCGGGAGTGGATCCAGCGATCCTGGGAAAGCCGCACCACGTCCCGATATACCGGCGACGGATATGGCTATGGCTGGTTCTCGAGGCGGATCGGCGGACACGACGTCAAATATGGCTGGGGATACGGCGGGCAGATGGTCTATGTCGTCCCCGACCTGGCGCTGACCGTCGTCATGACGTCCGACATCGACTCTCCGGCAAGCCGGACGGGTCACTTGGGCGACTTGCACGCCCTACTGGGTGAAATCATCGGGCTCGTGGCGGACGCCGAGACGGTGTCCGAGCCGCAGAAGACGGACCAGGGCTTGAGTCCGACATAGGGCGCTGATCGATCTGATTGAATCAGATCGGCGCCCTAAACTATTGTTTGCGAAGCATCATCTTGTCGATCCTCGTTTCACTCCGGTCGGATGATGCTCTAGAGAACGCGGCGGACCTCAGCTTCTCTCCGCCAACCCCAGCTCCGCCGCTCGTCGCGCCACGGCGTCGGGCTCGTTGGTGGTGATCTGGTCGGCCTTGAGTTCGATCAGCCGCGCCAGACTGTCGTCGGCGCCGGGGTGGTGGAGGTCGAGCGTGTAGGCATCGATGCGCTTGCCCGCCGCGTGAAAGGCGGCGATCAGGTCGACGCCGCGCCTGTCAGCGGCGAGCACGGCGCGATAATCGAGATAGATGAGGCTCGCCTCCGGCAGCGCTGCCAGCGCATCGGCCACGAAGGCCTGGAGATCGGCGCCTGCCTCGATATCGCCCACCGTTCCCTCGTTGCAGGGGTCGAAGCCGAGGTTGAGGCCGGCCGTCGCCCGGCCGAGCCGGCCCACCGCCACACGGTCGCCGCCCGACAGGATGAAGCGCGGCGCGATGCCCTCAAGCGTCGCCGCGAAGGCCGCGACGCTCCCCTCGTCGATCATGTCGGCGCCCACCTTGAGATCGAGCTGGATCAGCGTCTCCGGATGGGCCGAGCCGGCCCGCACCAGCGCCGCGAGATCGTCGAGCAACTGCACCTTCTCGTCGGTGATTTCGCCGGAGGGGCGGCGCAGCTTCAAGCGCCTGAGCGCATGCGGCTCCATCTCCGCCACCGGCCCCTCGCCGTCGGTCTCCCGGTCGAGAGTTTCGTCATGCAGCACCGCGAAGCCGGCGCCGGCGTGACGGTTGAGATCGACCTCGAAACTGGCGCCGAGCGCCATCGCCTCAGCCGTGCGGCTGGGCGTGAACGGCACGTCGGACCGGACGCGCCGGCCCATGTGCCACTTGAGGCGGGTGCGATGGCCGTCGCGGTATAGATCGAGGCCGGGCGGGTCGAGATCAAGCATAGCGCGCCTCGCGAAAGGGCCGCACCGTGTCGGAACTGTAGCGGCGCGGCGCTTCGCCCTCCGTGAACACCGTCCACCGCTCGACGCGGATGCCGACGCGTTCGCCGGTCTCGACGCGAATGGTCTTGTCGGTCTGGATGCGCAGGTGCGTGCCGTCGGAGAGCGTGCTGTCGATCACCACATGCGAGCCGAAGTCGATCATCCGGCGCACCGTCACCGTGCGGCCCTCCTCCGGCTCGGAGAGCGCGATGTCCTCGGGGCGGATGGCGAGGCGGGCCGGGCCGGCGCCCTCGGCGGCAAGGCGCAACCCGCCGGCCGCGATCTCGCCGTCGCCAAGCGTGCCGTCCAGCATGTTCATGGCGCCGATGAAGCCGGCGACGAAGGCGGTTTTCGGTTCGGCGTAGATCTCGCCGGGCCGGCCGACCTGCTGCATGCGGCCGTCGGCCAGCACCACGATGCGGTCGGAGATGGCCAGCGCCTCGTCCTGACCGTGGGTGACGAACACGGCGGTGATGCCGAGCCGCTGCTGGATGTCGCGCACCTCGTCGCGCAGGCGTTCGCGCAGGTGCTGGTCGAGGCTGGCGAAGGGCTCGTCGAGCAGCAGGATCTTCGGCTCGATCACCAGCGAGCGGGCAAGCGCCACGCGCTGCTGCTGGCCGCCGGACAGCTGGCTCGGCAGGCGAGCGCCATAGCCGGCGAGGCCGACCAGATCGAGCACCTTCTCGACACGCTCGCGGATCTCGGCCCTCGGCAGGCGGCGCAGCTTCAGCCCGAAGGCGACGTTGCCGTGAACGGTCATGTGGCTCCACAGGGCGTGGCTCTGGAACACCATGGCGGTGGGGCGCCGCTCCGGCGGCAGGTGAGTGACGTCGACGCCGTCGATGGCGATGGTGCCCTCGCTCGGCGTCTCGAAACCGCCGATGAGGCGAAGCAGCGTCGATTTGCCCGAGCCCGAGGGGCCGAGCAGGCAGACGAGCTCGCCGTCGTCGATCATAAGGTCCATGGCGTCGAGCGCCGTGACCTTGCCGAATGCCTTGGCGATGCCGGTCAAACGAACCTGAGCCATTGGAAATGTCCTTGGAAAGCGTGGGTGTTCAGCCGCCGAGTCCCTTGGCGAATGCATCGGCTCCCATCACCCGGCGGGCCGCCAGCATGAGCAGGAAGGACGGCACCCAGAGGAAGACGAACAACACCGCGCCATACTGGACTTCGAGGGCGTTGTTGATGAAGGCGATCATCACCATCGGCATGGTGCGCACGTTGGGCAGGCCGATCAGCCAGGCGGCGTCGGTCTCGTAGAACGTGTTGACGAAGGTGATCAGGATGGCGGCGAACAGCGTCGGCGCCGCCTGCGGCAGGGTGATCGACCAGAACACCCGCATCGGCGAGGCGCCGACATCGCGCGCCGCCTCTTCCAGCCGCCGGTCGACGCCCTGGAAGGCGGAAACCGGGATCCAGATCATGTAGAGCAGCGTGCCGACGAGCTGGATCAGCACCACGCCCCAGAAGGTGCCGATGAGGTTGAGCGTCAGGAAGATCGTCGCCGTGGCGATGATCAGGCCGAACTTGGGGAAGGCCTGCACGGAGAGGAAGGCCAGGAACAGCATGTTGCGGCCGGGAAAATCCAGCCGGGCGAAGGCATAGGCGGCCGGAAAGCAGATGGCCGCCGAAATCACCGTCACCGTCGTGGTGATGCTGAGCGACAGCCACAACGCCTGCCAGACATCGGTGCGCGACAGCGTCTCCTGCCAGTAGCCGAGGCCCATGCGCTGCGGCACGATGGCCGGAAAGCGCCAGACTTCGGCGAAGGCCCAGACGGCGGTGACGACCAGCGGCAGCAGGATGACCACCGCGAGGCCGGTGAGGAAGGCGATGCCGGTCCAGTCGATCGGCGCGCGCCGGGCGATCCGTCCAACCGCCGACGGCGAGGCATCGAAAGGCGAAACGGGAGCGAGATCGGTCATGCCGGCCCCTTTCTGCCCTTGGCGATGGCGCGCACGTAGATGAGGCCGAAGGCGGCGCAGAAGGCGAAGGTGATCACCGCCTGCGTGGTGGCGTTGAGCGGATCGGCGTTGTCGGAGAAGGTGCGTTGCATGTAGGGGCCCATCATTTCCGGCGAGGCGGGGCCGAGCAGGAAGGGCAGCGTGAAGGCCGAGAACAGGCCCAGCACGTTGAAGGCCAGCGTCACGATGATCGAGCTCTGGATGCGCGGCAGGATGATGCGGGTGAACAGCGTGAAGCTGCCGGCGCCGAGGTCGCGGGCGGCATCCACCGAGGCGATGGAGACGCGGCCGAGGCCGGACAGCAGCAACAGGAGCGTCAGCGGCAGCCCGTCCCACACTAGGCCGATGATCGGACCGGCCGGCGTGAGATAGGGGCTCGCGAGCTTGGGCAGATGCAGCGCCACGAGGACTGTGTCGACGATGCCGTTGGGCCCGAGCACGCGGATGAAGGCATAGGCCACCAAGACCGACGGGACGAACATCGGAAACAGCGCCAGCGCCTGCACCAGCGCGGCGACGGACCCGGTGCGGAAACGCAGGTAGAGCGCGATCGGCATGGCGACAGTCACCCTGAGCACCGAGGTGAGCGCGGTGACCCATAGCGTCAGCCAGAGATTGCGCAGGCTGTAGTCGTCGGTGAAGAAATAGGCGTAGGAGGCGGTGCTGAAGCCGGTGCCGGGGAAATAGACGGTGCCGACCATGGCCTGCAGCACCGGCCACAGCACCAGCCAGATCAGCAGGGCGACCGGAAGGGCGACGAGAAGGAGGCCCGAAAGCCTCCCTCCCATCATGCCGGAGCGGAGCGCGGCGATCATCGCGGCAGGTCAGGTGCGCGAGATGTTCGGGGCGACGTTGCGGTACCAGCCGTCCTGCACCGCCTTGGTCCATTCGCCCGACGGGAAGGTCGGGATGGAGGACGGGATGACGTCGGCATACTTGTCGTGCAGCGCCTTCGGCAGGTTCGACCAGTCGACGCCGGGGAAACCGCCCAGCTTCTCGATGACGGCGGTCTGCATCTCCTGGCTCAGCATGAAATCGGCGAACTTTAGCGCCGCGTCGCGATGGGCGGCGTTGGTGGGAACGACCGCCTGCGAGAAGCCGCCGCACAGTGCGAGGTCGGTGAGCTGCACGAGGCCGGTGGTCTCCGGCAGCACGCCCTTGGCGATCGCCTGCAGCACCTGGTCGGACCAGGCCGGGATCATGGTCACCGCGCCCTGGGCGAGCAGTTGCAGCGAGGCGGAGTTGCCGGAGGTGTAGGCGCCCTTCTCGTAGAGCGACGGCGCGAGGTCGTTCAGCACGGCCCAGGCCTTGGCGAGCACCTCGTCGGCCGAGGCTTGCGTGTAGTTGTCGACCTTGAACTTCAGGGGATCACGGCCCGAAACCTCGTGCACGACACGGTTGATGAAGTTGCCGCCCGAGCCGCCCTTGTCGGGACGGTTGTAGATGAACTGGCCGGGGTTGGCCTTGATCCACGCGGTGAGGTCCGCGAAGGTCTTCGGCGCCTTGTCCCGCGGCAGCTTGGTGCTGTCATAGGCGAGCAGCACCTGCGAGCCGCGATAGGGAAGGCCGTAGGCGGTCTGGATCGCCAGCTTGTTGACCGCGCCATAATTGGCAAGGCCGGCCTTCTGGAAGTCGGTCCACAGGCCCGCCTCGATGCCGCCGTTCGGCAGCATCGGCTCGTACTGCTCGATGATGTCGAGCTGCGGGTCGGACTTGGTGGAAAGCGCCGCGAACGCGCGCTGCACCACCGCGTCGAGCGCCGCTGCCGGGCGGGCGATCACGACGTTCAGCTCAAGGCCGGGGTTGGCCGCCTCG